>JAZULL010000021.1:0-19893 GCA_045603085.1 Eubacteriales bacterium
TGATGAACAGCAGATAGGTGATATAAGTGGTGAGGAAGCGGTTGGCGAAGTTCACGATCAGCTCGGGGCTGAGTGGGTTGACAAACCCGGTCTCGACAAGAGACAGCGCCGCCGAACAGAATAGGCATACGAAAAAGAGAACGGATGTCAGCCGCCCCTCCAGCGCACCTCTGACCTTGGATTTTACGGCATCCTCCCCCGCGAGGAGGTCACCAAACTTCTCTCCCATTTCACTCCTCCTTCAGATGCTTGTGGGCAAGCCCCATCAGGACAGCACCGACAGCCGAAGCGGGGAGCGCAATATAGCAGATGACAAGGATGTCGTCGGCTATCGCACGGAAGAGCCACAGAACGACTGTGAGCGAAAGCCAAATCCCCCACGCGGAGGGATTTTCGGCGAACGCCTTGATCGCGTTCTTGATCTGCCGCCACAGAGGCACCGCGCATAGCAGGAGCATCAGGATCACAAACGCAGACACCTTCTGCTCGGTCTGCCAAAATCCGTAACGGTCAATGACCGCGATGGCGGGAGGAATCACGCAAAAGGCAAGGCCGAGGATGTAGAAGCTGACCCACAGCGCCTTACTCCGCATTGAGAAGCCCCACGATCTCCTCCACCTGCGCCTTGTGCTTGGCGGCAATCTCCGCCTTGGTCTGCGCGGGGAGGTTGGTATTCTCCAGCAGGTCACAGAGGGCATCGCTCTGCGTGATAAGCGCCTTCTCTACGACCATAAGCACGTCGTTCACGTGCTTCTCCTGCAAGGTGAATTTAGCAAGCAGCTCTACGCTTGTCTCCTTGCTAAGCTCAAGCTCGCTGCTCACGCGGTCGACGAATTTCTCGATTCTATCATTATAGCCCGTCACGGTGCTGTCAATGGAGGTCAGGGCCTTTTTGACACCGGGCAGGAGCCCCTTCTTAAACAAATAGGTGATCATGGCAGACAGGGCCAGCGCCGCCGCCGACAGGATTTCGGGAACCCATTCCTTTAAGTAATCCGAGACATCCTTGACCGGGCTTTCTCCCGGCGTTACTTCTGTCACCGAGGGCACGGGTGCCTCTGTGACAGGGGCCTCGGTGGTGGTCACAGCCCCGGTGACCTCGGGGATCTCCTCTGCGCCGACCGGCACCACAACAAGGGTGACGGCGAGAAGGACAAGCAAAAGTGCGATCATGTTCCTCATCTTATTCTTCCTTTCCAAACAAGGGGGCACCGTACACGGCTTCCCACAGTATTTTAACCTTTTCTTCAAGGCGGTCTGCCTTTTCCTTAGCCTCCACCGCCATCGCCGCATACTCGGCGGGGGTAAAGGCGGGGAGAGGTGCGATAAGGTCGGGCAGTACGTGAATGCTCCCGCAGTCATAGGATCGGCGCGTAATGCTGTTGTACGCCGTAAGAGCGACCACGCCGTCAAGCCCATCGGTCGGGATGCTCGCCGACCCACGGACCACAGGATACAGAATGCCGTTCACGTGGACACCGTCTACGGATGCGCCCTTGAATGCAACGCGAAGCGTGCCCTTGTTCTTGGGTTGCCCCCCGAGGAGCCCACGCCCCTCGGGAAGCAGATACGCCGTTAACTCCACTCAAATAACGCCTCCACTTTCTCCCACAGCGATACGGCCTCGTCCGACATCTTGTGCCCGTGGCGCGCAAGCATCGTGCGGTAGCCCTTCGCGTGGGTATATTCCTCATTGGCGATGACCTCGATCATCTCGGCCTCGCGGGTCATCCCCGCCTCTTCAAGCTCGCGGTGGAGCTTGGCATCCTCCTCGATATCGTGCAGCTCGTCGTGCATCTTATCGCAGAAGATCTTTACCAGTTCTTCCTTCGTCATAGTCAGCCCTCCTTACAGGTACGACAGGATCTTGCGGACATCGTCCGCGTTTACTGCCAGGTCAAATTCCTTGCTTACCTCAAGATGTAATTCGTCCGGCCCGAGCGCGTCGATGAAAACTACGCCAAGGACTTCGGTGTTCACATTCCCTTCGGCATCCTCAGTCATCTTCAGTACGGGGTATTTCGCGCAGGCGATGTCCCAAGCAAGCCCAGGGAACTTCTCGCACAGAGAAGCCGCGCCGCGAAGCATCATACGCCGCATAGGCTTATCCGTCTTCAAAAGGATATCGTTGTAGATGAAGGCGTGTACCGCTTTCATAACCTGTTCTTTCGTTGCCATATCTTACTCCTTTAAGGCAAGGGAGGGGGTTTCCCCCCTCCCCGCTTTTGTTATCAGCGAGAACCGCAGGCGCACAGAGGATTGTAGACCGTCTGTGCGGTAGTCTCGGTCGTGGGGGTCACGCCCGCCACGAGCTTCGGGTAGAACGTGGCGTTCACGTAGTTCACGATCTTGTTGTCTGCGCACTCGCGCTCGTCGCGCTCGCGGCAGAGGGCCGCCATAAACTCGTTCTTCATGCAGTTCAGCTTCTCGCCAACAAGCTCAAACGCGCCCTCGATCTTGGCGTTCTTCACCGCCTGCTCGGCGGTAGCCCGCTGCAACTCCTCCACCTTCCCGTTGAAGAAGGCCACCGTTTCGGCGATCTTCTTATCGGTGTAGACCTGGCTGTCACGCAGGGCAAGCTGCTGTTTCAGCTCGCTGTTTTCCACGACAAGCCCCTGCTCATAGCGGTTGACAGGCATATTCTCGGAGCAGCACTGACCGCCGCCGAAAAGCCCGTTCAAAAGTCCCGTAGCACCCGCCGTTCCGATGCTGCCAAGCACCGTGCCGACCGTGCTGAGTGCGGTCGTGCCACGCCCCGCATACTCCTTGTGTTCACGAAATTCCATAGTTTTTGTCTCCTTTTCAAAAAAATTGTCCTAACTTGTGAGCGCTGCCGAAAAATCAAGATATCAAGTACCCACCGGACTCACCCCTTTCTGTTTTTTTCTTTAATTCAGTTGTCAAAAAACAAAGAGCCGCACCCCATATAACAGGGGAACGGCTCTCGCCTCTTCGGGCATTGGCTCTCTTCTGTCTGTATTGTAGCATATAAATAGGCCCGAATTGCCTTTGTTTATTTTATTTTTTGCAGATCATCATCAACGCCGCGATGAAGTAGCCGAAGCAGGTAGATAGTGGGATGATCCATAGCAGATGTAAGGGGTTCATAGTGGGCCTCCTTATCCTTTGGACAATTTCCAAGTCCAATTTTCGTTGCCTGCGTAAGTTCTGAGCCGCATTTGTGTGGTGCCGTTGGACGGTGTAAAAGTGAAGGTGTTATTTCCTGCCACTATGAGACAATCAACAGTCTCTGTTACAATACCATTATTATCGGCCCCTACAAAACGAAACGCAGATCCCGCCGTGGCCTGCACATTAACCTTGTAAGTTACACCAAGTTCTACCGCCATCGCCTCGGATACGGTATAAGCGGAACTGGAAAACGGTGCAAAACTTTTGCCAACCGCATACTCACAAGAATAGCCGGGTTTCCACGCGATGTGTATCGTGGTTTCGATTGAGTTGATGTCCGGTCCCTTAGTGAAACTGCCCGAGCCCGCGTTTGTGTAGAACGTCTTTGAAACCAAGTCATACATACCGATAACGCCATCAGACTTGCGATAGCAAGGTATCATTTCGAAAACATCCACACCCTGTACACTTGCTTTGGCATAATATATCGTGACCGTACCGTGTCTAATTGTGCTGGCATTGTATTGCCACGCTCCAATCAACATTTTAAGGTTTGCATCAAAATTTACCTCCGCGGCATGGCCATTAGAGTATTTTGTTCCATTGCATATGACATAACTGTCAAAAGCTTTTGTGGTATAGGTTTCCAATGCAACAAAGGTACCCGCATCCGGTGAAAGGTTGTATATTCCGTACACGGAGTTGTTTGTATTATATAATTGAATAGACTCCGGACCTTGACTTGCGGCCAGTCGCGGCGCGGTACCGCAACCGAATATATAATCATACCCGCTGTAAGCGAGATTGAATTTTGCCCCTTCGCTGGGAACCCAACCTGTGTTGATATAAGCCCCAGAAGGAGTGTATATATATTCTACCTCTTGAAATTCTTTAGGCAGTCTGCTCGTGACCTTCTCCCAAAGGACGACGCCATCACTTTTGCGGACAACCTTGGTGACATCACCTTCGGGGATGCGAAGGGCGGTTACGCCTGTGAAATCTATCATCCCGCCACCTCTACTTCCTTCGTTACGGTGCTTCCGTCCTCAAGAGTGAATACCCATTCCTCAGTGGGAGCCCCAACTCCAGTAAACTCTACCGAGACTTGTGCGTCGTTGTAGCCCCACTCAAAGTCGCTACCATCGGTTCGCTCCATAGCCATCAGGATGTGGGTAATAGATCCTGCAACAAATTTATAGGTATTGCTGGAGATTTTACCGCTGTCAAAAGCGACAGAAAACGTTCCACCTTTATCAATCAATCCGATAAACTGACACGTATAAGGTCTGCCATCTGTATTGTAGATAGTGACCGAAGAAGCCTTTTTATTTACAGGCATAACATACACGGTATTACTCTCGCGGTCCGTGAAACCGTAGCTATTTGCCGTCGTTGTACCAATCGCGGCCTCGGTATTCGACGAAACGAAGTTCGGAAGCCCACCTGAGGCGGGAATACCCCAAGTAGATCTCGTGGCAACCGCAATATCCGTACGAACCTCCGTCCAAGACGGTACAACAGGTGTTTCCACCTTGACATTCGCGTACTGCTTGACATCGTACTCACCGTTCTCGGTAACATTGAGGGTGCCTTCCGGCTTGAGATATCCGTCGGGGATGGGGACATCCACCTCGGCATACTGGTAACTCTCCACGTCGTAGGTGCCGTTTTCGGTTATGCTTATCATGCCAATCGGGCGAGTGGCATCGACGCCATCTTGATACCCTTGGCTGTATCCACTGTCATAGCCCCACGCATAGCCGTCGAAATAGCCATAGTCATAGCCCTCGCTGTACCCGTCCTGTTTGCCTGATTGGTAGCCGTCTTCCCGTCCTGTGCCGTATCCTTCGGCGTAGCCATAAGACTGCCCTTCGTTAAACCCTGCGGTATGGCCCTCATCGTACCCCTCTCGATGGCCTTCTTCTTTGCCGGCGGCGCGAACAAGAGGCAAGTTTTCTTCGGCGGTATCAATCTTGCCCAATACCGCCGCCGCTCCGCTCCGAAGCGAAAAGGCAGAAGCATACGGGACATAAGGCGAGGCTTGCGCTCCGACATTGAGCATGATCTGCGATACGTAACAAACGTAATCGCCGATACTATTCGTATCCCACGGCGGAAAATACAAAACCCCATTGTAAATATCCTCAGTGAGTACAAAAGTCTTCGGGTTACCAGATCCTGCGCCTCTTAATTCAACGTTCCCTCGTGATCCATTGTAAGATAATGTGTACGTCTTCCCGATAGTAAGCCCAGGCGCGTAGTCACGGAGCATAAAATTTGTCGAGCAACCCGGAGGGCCCTCATATCCGACAGTTCCGTCGAACCAATACAACACACCATATTCTCCGGAGTCATCTGCGAACAGTGACTCGTTGAACAGATTGCCGCCCGGGTCACCGTTGATAAGCACATCCTCCGCGAGCAGAAGGCCGTCCATTCGGCGGTCGATCTGCTGTATCTCGGCATCGCCCACCGCAACGCCTGCGGCATAGGTGTCCTCTACTCCCTGTGCCATTGCTTCCGGGGTGATCTCTTCCTCGGTTCCCGTCTTTTCGCGGATCTTATCGGCAATCGCGGAAAGCGTTTCCTCTTGCACTAAATATTCCATCAGAATCCAACCCCCTCTGCTCTCGGTACGGTAGTTATTCCCCAAACGCCTTCAACCACGCGCAGGAATTTCCCGTCATCTGCCGCCGTAACCGTTGGCAGAGCCTTCTCTGCGGCCAAGAGCGAAATGGTGTTTCTATCCTCATCGGTGAGGACATAATCCTCGCCGTCCTTACCATCTGCGCCCGGTAATCCCTGGATACCCTGCGGCCCTTGGATACCCTGCGCACCCGAAAGGTCGGTAAGGAAGGAAAAGCCGGATGCGGCGCGGCGATACAGCTTAGCGTTGTCTTCGTCATCAACATTTCCCGTGTCGATCAGGACAAACGCATTCTCCGGCACGTTTGCCGCATCCGCATTCATGGCGGAAACGCTTGCGTAGGTCTTATAGATCTTAAAGCCCTCTCCTTGTGGCCCCTGCGGTCCCTGTGGGCCTTGGATACCCTGCGGCCCCTGCTGGCCACGCCTACCGTTCTTGACGGTCATGGAATCGCCGGTGGAGAACTCCACGATGTTGTCTCCTCCGTCCTCTACGCTCTCGATGACCCGCATGATGTGCACGCTCATGCCGTCCTGTCCGTTATACCCACGCACCGACCTTGGGGCAGGGTTCGGGAGGCCACCGTCATTTTCCCACGACAGGATGTCATTGATGTCGATCGTCGGGATGAAGGTAACGCCCCTTTTTCCGTTAATGTATACAGGATCGGGGTTCGGGAGACCACCGTCATTCGTAAAGGATAAGAAGCCATCGGATACCTTCGGGATAAAGGTCGCGCCGTCCTTGGCGGGTCCTACCGCCTTAAGCGCCTCCACATCCTTCTGCAGAGCATCTACCTTGTAGGCGTTGGTGTTGGCCTTGCTCTCGACTTCACCAATGTGCTTTGAAAGCGTAGCCGCACTATCCTTGTTATCGGAGATAGCGGTAGCAAGCTCGCCAAGCGTATCAAGCGTTTCGGGGGCCGTTCCAACAAGAGCGGCAAGGGCCGACCGGATCGTCTCATCCGCCGCCGCCTCGGTTACATATTCGTCAAGCGCGGTCCCCTCGATCCTGTTGGCGGTGATCGTTCCGGCAAACAGGTCAAGAAGCACATCACCGGTAAGGAGGCGTTCAAGGGCCAAAGCCGTGGAAAGCGCCTTTTCCACGACGGTGGCAAGGCTTACATCCTCTCCGTTAGAAGAGACCACCACCGACCCGAGGCCGAGGGCATCAATGAGGCCGTTGAGCTTGTCTGCCACGTGCAGGGGCAGGGCATCAAACCTCTGCTTCAGACCCTCGGCGGTGAGGCCGTTCTGCCCCCAGGTGTTGCCGCGGTTCGGCGTATCCCGCAGGCCCGCGATCCCGAGGAGGGCGACCTGCTTTTTGTCTACTTTCAGCTCGTTGTTGCTCATCTCATCCGTACCTTTCCTGCAATCTTATAGTCATAGGTCGCGCTGAGGAGCCCGAAGGGGCTCATATAGCAGTAGTCGTGGAAGGCCACCTGCTTCTCCACCCAGCGCTTCTCCTTCTCTCTGACCAAGGCCGTGTTCTCGCGCATCGTGTTGAAGGTGAAGCCCAAGAAGCTTATACGGTTCAGGTCCACACGCCCGACCACGATGCGGTCTACGTCCTCCCATTCGATCTCGTTGGTGCGGACGGATACCGATATCCCCGTCTCGGGGAAGGCCTTGCACTTGACCACAAACGACCCGCTCACCGTGCTCTTCGTGGCGTTCTCCACCCCGCAGGTGTCACTGCAGAGGCAACAGTACGACTCATACCCGCGCCCGTTGTGCATGTAGGCATCCTGCGAGATGAACCCGCGCTCGTCCCGCATATCGGTGTTCATCATACACACCGTGCCGTCCGCACAGCCGAAGAGGAGCATCCCGTCGACCGCGAGGAGCGCCGTAGCCTCCTTGAAGTCGCCGCCCGTCTGCTCTCCGTCAGACTCGACGATATAGGCGTACTCGCCCTCGATGACATAGCCGACCGTATTTTCCCCCTCGCCCTCGGTCCGAACCTCGGCATCGTCCGGCACGTAGTTGCGCTCATAGAGCCCCGAGGGCTTGTGCCCAACCTGCTTGCCGCCGATCGTTTCAAGGGTACTCCCCGTGACATAGTGGTAGCGGTTTTCCTGCCCCTCGTAGACCCCGATATCGTCAAGGTAATACCATTCGTACTGCGCCGATCCCGATACCTCCGAGATCTGCCGAGAGTCGGCAAGGTACATCTTGCCGCCCGGCACAAGGATGCAGAGGTAGCCGTCCCACTCGGCGTATACGGCCCGTCTTAGATCCTCGTTGCAGAGGCGGGCATCGACCAGGGAGGAGCGGTGCGTGACCGTGCGCTCCAGGTTGACCTGGCTTTTTCCAATGGCCTCCAGGCCCTTGGGGCTAAGGAAGACCGGGTCATCCAAGAAGTTACAGGCCATCCCGAGGCATCCCACCCCGGGCACGCCGTTCTCGCGCGGGTAGATCCTCGGCTGGAGGTCGGCTGTGACCTTGTCCTGCGATGGGTTATCCTGCGCGTAGTGGTAGTAGATGGCCGCACCCTGCGCCACGTCATCCTTGAGGACGATGAGCTGTGTCGGGGTGGTGATCATCGCGGTGATGGGCGTTTTTCCCGTGCCGTCGTTCAAGTAGTTGTAGCACCCGATATAGAAGGGGTTGTTGTACCCCGTGAGATCTCGCTGGGAGTAGAAGACCGAGTTAGGAAGCCGAGGGTTTCCGGACAAGAATACCCTGCCGTCAAACTCGGTGATCAGCGTGCATCCGTTGATGGCCTCCTTCGCGCTGTACCCTGCCGGGAAATCGGGGTTGCCGGAGAGCAGGTCGCGCATATCGCCTACCGTTTGGAAGGAAGATGGGGCAGACGTCGCACCGATGCAAACTTCAACGATCCCTTCCGTTGATTGGAGGAAAACCTGCGTAATATTTTCTATCGTGTATGTGGTGGTATCAATCGTACAGACGAAATCATAGTCCTTTCCATGAAACCGATACCCGGTCTTGTATGGTATCAGAAGCCCAAAGAAATGCTTTGTGACTGCCCCGCCTGCCGCCGCTTCTGTATCCCAAAGGAAAAGGCCTTCCTCATGAGCTTCGTAATCCTCATATCGTCCTACGCCCAAAGGAGTAATGTGCCAATCAAAGTCACGTCCAATCGGCCCTAACTCGTCGCGGCTAAGTTCTTTCCACTCGCCGTTCTCATAGACATTGAGGACCTCTATCCCTTCATCAGGCAATTGCGACTTGAACGGAAGCAATTTGGTAACAGCGCCTTCATCGTTGGTCACCTGTACTCCTCCGCGTATGATTGCACTTTGCCCATTGTCCTCATAGTAAACAAGCCCTGCGGTACGTTCATGTATTGTGTAGTACGAACCGCCGTCCTCATAACTTGGCTTTGTGTACTTCTCTAAAAAAGCATCGGTAAGGATGTTCTTCTGCTCGTATGCCACACCGTCAAGGTAGGTGGTAGGGACATAGGCACCAGTAGAATGTTTGAGAATTCTATCCCCATCTACGCAAATGTATTCCTTTCCGTCCACGATGTACAGCCTATCGTGAAACAAAACGGATTGCGATGCGTTTTCTCCCATTTTCGTGTACAGCGCGGTTGCCTCATCACCTTCAACAAACGGGAATGGGCAGGCCCAAAGAGAAGTACCCGCGTGCACAAGAAGGTTTCCTGCTTCTTTGTCCTTCGTCAGATAGTGCATAGAGCGCACCTCTCCTTCAACGCCGAACAATGCACGAAAGCCGGGCGCAGTCTCAACGGCTGCGCCCTGCTCGGAGTGGTAGTCTCTCCACATATTCACAAGGTCGTTAAACCTTGTCGGGGCGCATTCCGCCCGCGCGGAGGAGAAATCCACCCCGCGAAAATCCTTATACTGCCGCGTATACATCACGCCCACCCCTTTCTGTCAATGACACGCACCGTCCGCTCCACCGGCCGGATGTGCTGTGCGGCGCGGGCATACCTTGCCTCATAGGCCGCCGCCTTCTCGGGCTCGTCATCCATCCACAGGTAGGATGCCACAAGGAGAGGTAGAAGCTCGGCAAGGTCCTCGTCAAGCTCGATCACGGTCGAGTCCTCGCCAAGGAGGTCGGTATCACCCTCGGCATTGAAGGTGACCCTCTCGGGATAGACCTCGCAGCTCACCTCATACGTGCCCCGCTCCCCCTTGGGAATGCGGAGCTTATAACCGCCGACAAGCGACACCTCGCCGCCCCCAAGGTCAACACCGTCACGCATAATGGGAAAGGAAACGGCGGAGAAGCGATCCAGCATCGCGCGCAGGTCGTACTCCACGACATCCCCGCTCGGGATCACCGGGACATAGGGCACATCGAAAAAGTATACGTTTCGGACATAGCAGGCGGTGCCCGCGTCGTCCACAACGTCAAGGCGGATCTTCCCGCCCCACTGCTCTTTTTCCTCTTGCGTAAGCTCCGGGTCGTTCTGAATGGCGTTAAGGTCTTCCGGGGTCTGCACAGCCTTATACCTGCGCCACCCTTCGGAAGGGCCTCTTCCGGTATACAGAGACTGCCCGTATCCGTTGCGGGCCTCCTCATCACTTACAAGGCGTGCCCCCTTCACCGTGATCGCCGCATTGCCGCTCACCTCAAAAGAGAGGGAGCGCGCCACGGCGGTATAGCGAAGGGGATCGCCGGGCTTGCAGATGGCCACATCCCGGAAAGCGGCCACCTCGCCGATGGGCTCATGCACGATCGTCACCGTTTCCGTGCGAGGCCGCAGGCGGTTGACCTCCTTCACAGCGAGGTTCAGCGCCGTATAAAACAGGCTGTCGTTCCCCGCAAGATCCCGGCTGTAGCCGTACCCGACCACAGCCTCCTTCACTTCATTTACCGTCATAACGCGCTCCTTTGGTTAATTACAGTGCAGTACCGCCGGTAGTGGTGGCAAGCAGGATGTGCTTGTAGGTGCCGAAGCCGACACCGAAGCGGCAACGACCCGTCCACACGTAGTTACCGGTGTGCTGGTCCTCCCAGTTGCGCACAGTCAGCGGTACACGGTTGAAGAACATGTTGCCGCCAAGGTTCTTGTTGGCCTCGCTGGACATGATCATCACGCTGTCTGCGGAGGCCTGCCAATCGGGAAGCACCACGATGTTCCAGTTGCTGTACTGGATGTTGATGTCGTTGTAGCCGTTGCCAAGCGCACCCTCAGAGCCGCAAACCTTCTTTGCGATTCTCTCGGCGGCGGGGCGGTTACCGGGCAGGATGATGGTATCGGCGGTGTAGCCAAGCACCTCGCCGTTCTCGTCCTTCATATTGCGGAGCTTGTTGGCAAGCTCGCCAAGGGCTTCCTCAAATGCCGCAGTATCCGTAAAGAGGCCAGCATCCGAGAAGTAGTTGGACTGCGTGCCGTGCTTCTTGCCCGCGCCCCAATCGTGGTTGGTGGCAAACAGCGCCTTGTTGTCGGGGGCAGTAAGGTCGAGGGTCGCCTTAGCAAAGGTGCCCTTGGTAGAGGTGCCGTTGGCCAGCGCGTACTCGCAGATCTTGTGCATGGTCTTGTAGTAGGCGCGGGTGAAATTCTCGGCGCGGCGCCGGGCATCGGCGGCCACACCGTAGTTGGCATCCTCCATCATCTTGGCGGTGATGGTGAACTCCTTCATAAACTGGATGTGCTCGATGAACTTCTTGTAGGTCTCGTCGATCGAGTCGTTTTCAGCGCCGGCGCCCTCCTCGGTGGCGGCAAACACGTCGAACTCGTTCTGCCCGACTATGGTCTCGCCAAAGCGGCGGGATTTCTCCACGTTGAAGAGCCAGTCACGGGGGCCGCCCTTCTTGGTGAGGTTGTCGGATTCGTGCTCGATGACCATCCGGATGGGGGTCTCAAGCTTACCGATGGCGGCGTTATGAGTCACGCCGGAAGAATAGATAATAGACATTTTTTACTCCTTTCTTTAGGCGAGGCGCACAAGCGCGTAATCGGTGCCGGCCTCAATGACGCAAGCGCCAAAGCCGTTCGATGCGGCCGTAGTGCCTACGCCGGTAGCGGTGACCTGGTACTGGTTGCCGACCTTGGCGCCCGAAACGGCGGGCACCTCAAAGATCATGTCACGGGTGACGAGAAGAACGGGGACGGAGGTCGCACCCGCGGGCGCGGGGGCGGCGGTCACGTACTCCACGGTCACGTCGCCGGTGGCGGCGGAGCAGGCACCGTTGGCAATGGCAACGGGGGTCCCCTCTGCGATCGCGGCAGCGAGGGCAGACACCTGCATCACAAGCGGCTCGGACACGTTGATCCGACCGTTGAGAATCTTAACAAGTCTGAACATTTTGTGTTATCCTTTCTTTACTTTTCTGTAGAGTGCGACAATCTCCTTGTCGCTCTTGTCCGGGAACATCTCCCGGTAGCCTTCGATCTCTGCGCGGGATAGGGTGATAGACGTGTCTTTTGCCCCGCGCGGGACACTTGACACCAGGTGAGCCTTTGAGTCGCGTGTTCCCTGCTTCACGGCGGCGGCGATGTCGGCGGCGACCTCCTCGGGGTGGGATGCACGGAAGGCATCCACAGGCGGCACGCCACGGTCGCAAAGGTCGGCAAACTTCGCAAAATGAGGGAATTCATCCACGCTCCCATATTTCAGAGACGGGATGCAGGCCTTGATCGCCTCAAGGTCGGCCTTCTTCTGCGCATCAAGCCTTGCGGTTCTGTCCGCCTCGGCCTGCCGTTCCTTTTCCATCTTCGCACGATATTCCTCAACGCTCGTACCTTCCGCTTCTGCGGATACCTTCTCAAGGTCCGCAAGCGAATCCTCGCCGTCATAGCCAAGGCTACGGAGGGCTTCACGGGTGCGGCGCTTGTATTCCTCGAACTCCGCGCGAATCCGTGCGGCCTCGTCCTCCTTTTCGGCGGCGGGCTCTGCGGCGGGGGTTTTTTCCTCTGCCGCTGGGGTGGTGTCCCCTTCTTCCTCGGCATCATCCTCTATCACGATGTTGCCGTCTTCGTCGTACTCCAGGTCGAACTCCTCTGCCTCATCATTAAGGTCCTCGGACTCGTCGATGTCGGCAGTATAGTCATACTCCTCGGTGGTCTCTTCCACGGGGGATTCCTCGGAGGTCTCGACCTCGGTCTTGACTTCTTCTTCCATGGGATAGCTCCTTTTTAATTATTTCTTGCCGGCTCTGAGGTCTTTTTCGCCCTTGGTGACGGTGGCTCTCGGCTCGCCCTTCGTCACGGGCTTCGGGGACTTGATAAAGCCGCCCTTATTGGTGGCGTACCCGTTTTTCATTGCGCCCTCTCCTCCTTTTTCCGTATTTGCAAGAGAAAAAGAGCCACGCTTGCAGATCTCTGCAAATGTGGCTCTCACCTCTATGGGTATCGGCTCTCTTACCTATGTAGTTTTGATGTGCCACAGCGCGCGGCACCGCTTACACGTGAACGTAAGCCCGTCCACAAGGCTGTCTCGTAAAAGCCCCACGCCGCGCACCTTCTCCCTGCAGGCAGGGCACTCAAGGCGCGTGATATCCTTTGAGGGCTTGGCGGGAGTGATCGTTAAAGCCATATAAAACACCTCTCTGTATGCATTATAACACACATTTAGCCCCGAATTGCCTTTGTTTATACGCGATTTTTGCTTTTTCTTGACATTATGCCTGCCTTGTGCTATAATACGCATAGCCCTCACGGGCTCGGAGAGTTGTAGTTGTAATTGTAGTTGTAGTTCCCTATTAGTTCTTGGTATGAAATAACAGCTCGACGCCATCGTGGCCATGTGGCTCTGTTGTAAAACAAAAAGAAATAACCGCCTCGGCTTCCAAACGTAGGCGGTTATTTCTTTAACCAATTACCAGGGAAGCAACCGTCATCGGTGCTCTCCGTTATTATTATACCAAAAGCCCCCTGACTTGTCAAGGGGCTTTTGGTATTATTTCTGTGCAAGGATCTTGCCGTCCTTCACCGTAAAGCCGCAGGCCTTGGCCAGTTCCTCCCTCTCGGCCTTCGGCAGCTTGGACTTTAGGATGTAGGAAAGGAGCGCACGCTTGGCATTCGCCGCGCTGACCCCCTTGATGTCGCCATCCCTCGGGGTGTACCCTCGGCTTGCAAGCAGGAGGAGCTTCTGCTCCTTCGGGATGTCCAAGGAATTGATGACCGCAAGGATCTTTTTCTTCTTGCTCCCTTCGATCACGTTGCCACTCTTGTCAAGGTCGCTCTCAAGCCCGATGGTGGAGAAATGGAAGGCGTACAGATCGTCGAAGCTGACACCGACCTTGTTGAAGAGGGCGTACTTCGCATAGCTCTTCTCGTTGTAATTCTCAAGAGCGGACTCGGCGCCGAATACGAGGCGAGTGATCTCGGCATCGCGGAGCTTCTTGGCCATATCCTTTGTATACCCGGCTTCAATCGCCGCTGTATCGAGACCGTTTGTCGCTTCGATGGCCTTGTTCACGGCATCCACCGATTTGAGCGCAGAGTCATACTCGGCATTGATGAGCGCCCGGATCACACGAACCTTCGCCATCTTCTCCTTGTTGTCGATGCTGTCGGCTCTCACCGCATCAAGCTCCTCGTTCAGCTGTCGCACAGATTTCTTCACGCGGTTCAGATACCCGAGGCGATACTCGGCATTCGCATCTCCCGCCGTGTCCGCATACTGTGTCTCGTCATAGAGCGCGTAGAACCGCTCGGAGAGCTTGTTGTTGGTTACCGAGTCAAGCGTGAAGTTGCCGGAGAAGAAATCGCGGTGCTCCTTCTTGGATGTGGCGGGAAGGACAAAGTCACCAACCACACCCGAATACTGGTCAAGGAGGTAGTGGATCTTCTTCGGGGACATATTCCACCCATTCGGTATGATACTGCCGATCTTCACCGCGATCCAGCTTGTGCTCTCATCATAACGGTCACGAGGAGCGGTGTCGTCAAACTCGCGGCCCTCGATCTCTCCGCCGTACCAGGTCTTGTTGTTCTTCACATCAGAGAGCGGGGAGAAAATGGTGCGGCTCACGTTCTCGACGGGGGTGATCTGCGAAACCACGTTGGAGGCGTAGCCCGCAAGCTCGGCATCCTCGCCCTTCGCAAGCTTGTCGCCTCGGTTGTAAAGCCCGCCGATGACCGATGCCAAGCGCCCTCTCGGGATCTTAATGAAGGTGCCGTCGGCAGTCTTAATGAGGAAGTTGTTCTCCTTGTCTGTCTCGCGGAGCTTTTCGTACTCCTCGTCATCGTCATACATAAGACTGTTGAGGAGCATAGGCGCGATGCCGATGACGGCCGCCTTGGTGATAAGCCACGCCATCCCGCGCACCCAGTGCCCGCCCGTGAAGGCATCCCCCACATTGCGGAAGATCTTGTCAAAGCCCTGAATGGCAGGGTTCAGGAAGGGCATAACCGTCGCGTTCAGCACCTTGGTGATTTTCCCTCGCCGCCCGAAGTTTGTTGTCACTTCCGCGCTATTATTGAGGGCTACGGCAGGAGAATCGCCAGCCGCAAGCGATGCCTTGAACTCGGCAAAGCGCGTGGTCTGCTCCAAGAAGGCGTTGATATTCTCAATGGTGGTAAGGCCGTTTTTCAAGAGGTTCTTTGCCCGTTTGAAAACCTCCGCGAAGTTGACCTCGCCGTTTGTACCGAACACCTTCGCCAAGGCTTCAAAGCCACTTCGCCCCGCCTTATCCTTCAGGCTACCGTCAAACACCGTGCTGGAGAAGCCGCCCATAGCGCGGTACAGCTCCCAGTCGGCGGAATTCTGCAACATCTCCTTGCCGACCGTCAGCATATACCGAGCAAACAAGACGGGGTGCTTGCTGTTCAGCCCTGCATCCTGCAAGTCCCTTATGGGGTTTCGGATGGCAAATGCGGGGTTCATCGAGGTGACACCGCGCTTATACCAGGTGTTTAGGAACGCGAGCGCCTGCATCACCGGGCTTTCGAAGTCCACAGACGGCTTGCGAAGACCGTCAAAGCCGGAAAGCAGCTCCTTGGAGATCGCAAGCGTGACCCTCTTTCCGTCGGCATAGAAGGTCAGCTGTCCGGGCTTCGGTCGCATCACCGTATCCACGGCATCCTCCTCCGATCCGACCGCCTCCTCCGAGAGGATCTTCACGTAGGTATCGTCACCCGAGGACTTGGCCGCATCGTAGAGGGCGCGAGCCAGCTTGTTGATCTGTCCCGCCTTCAGCACCTCATCGGTCTGCATAGCGATAGAGACGGAAACATCCAGGATGTCCTGGTTGCCGCCCTTTGCCTTGCGTACCGTCTTTTCTACCTCCATAGCATTCTTGCCCTTGATGGACGATATGCCGCCGCCCTCCACATCGCGGTGAGATGGGACGTAGTGCGGATACAGCTGCTTCATCCGGTCGGCCATATCCTGCGTGATAAGCCCCGCCTCCACGCGCAGGTTCTGCAAGTTGTCGAGGTAAGCATACACCCGCTTGGCAAGGTTGGCAAACTCGGGGTACGCGGCATCATACTTCTTCACGATATCGCGGGATTCATCCGCTGTGATATCGTGGTCGCGCTTCACATTCCCCTTTTCGTCAAGCGTTTCGTCCTTGCCGAATACGGGCTTATTCTTCAGCAGAGCATCTTCATACTCTTCCTTTGCCTTACCGAGCTCCTTCTTTTTCTTGGCAATGTCGCGTTTTGCCTCCTTCAAAAGGTCGTTGAGCGCCGAAAGCTCCCTTGCAAAGGTATCGACCTGCTTATTCCAGACCTCTTTCGCCTTGGCCGTCTTGACCACGCCTCTTCTGACCTTGGCATTGTTCAGGGCCGTTTGCTTCTTCCCGATGTCGCTTGTGAGCTGCTTTTTTCGGTTCTCAAGCGCGGCAAGATTGTTCTCCAGCGTTTGCACGGTCCTGCGCAGGGGCGCCGCCCAAACGAACGAACGACTCTCAAGTGTCATACGGTCGATGTTGAGCTGATGCAGAAGGTAATCGTCAAACGCGATCCTCTTCTCCTTCGTCCATTTCTGCGCGGGCTTCAGGATCTCCAAGAGACCGTCTCCCATCCGCTCCACCTTGTCCGAGAAGATGTTGTACTGCGCCGAGCCGATCATCGTCTGCGCTTGGCTTCTCGCCGCTCGCGCCTGCTGTACCATCGCTTCCACGGTGGGCTTGTCGATCTTCCCCACCTTGCGCAGATAGGTCTCAATGCCGTACAGCTCGTCCACTGTATCAATGTAGGTGCGCGTCTTAGCGGTGAAGACCTTGTCCCGGAAGTCTGCCTTATACTCGTCTTTGGTCTTGCCCACCGCTCCCGCCGTCGGGGATACGTAGGTCGCATCCTCGGGAAGGGCAAAGCGGATATCGGGGTTTTTAGTCGGGGTCTTGTTGTCTGTGTTTTTGACCTGTTCTGCCGAGAGGGCGATATAAGTCTGCACCTTGCGCCCGAACGATCCTTGATCTTCAAGAAGAAATACGCCATCGTAGCCGTTGTCCTTCAGATATTCGTCGATCAGCGCCTTTGCTTTTTTATCCAGAGCGGTATTCGCGTCCTCCCATTCGTCGAGGACTTTCTGGCTTTCGGCTTCGCTCTCTTCGTACAAAGCATCTATTTCCTTTCGCTCCATCTCCGAGAGTTCTGTGTTTCTGCGTCTGCGCGCCAGCCTCTTCAAGTTGAACGCTTCCTCAAACTGTTCTTTGTAAACTCTATCGTTTACGGCGATCTGTGCAAGGATGTCCGCATATCCGTCGATATTGTGCTTCCAGTACCATTGCGCGTCCGCTCTTGTATAGAATTTCAGGGGATTTGTGATGTTCGCGTAAAGCCGCATCTGCTTATCGCCCTTCAAGCCAATATTTTCGTCGGTAGGCTTCAAGAAAATGCCGTGCGGAGTTTCGTTATCTCTTGCTCCTGCGCCTTCGCGCTGGGTATCAAATTCCGTAAACTCTGCGTTGGTCTGGTGGTATAGTACGAGCAACCTGCCTTGACCGTCCTTTGTGCGGCTATCCTTGAAATATTCCTTTTGCTGTTCGGTCAGGGCTTCGCCGTCGCTGTCGGTATCCGGCAGGGCATAGCGGATGTCGGGATTTGTTTGGTCGAATGTACCAATATTGGCATCGGCACCGGTCGCCGCGGATTTGATCTGCGTGCTCTCCTCAACATACCATGTTTGATTTTTGAGATCGATAATCCCGTCATAATCGCCCTTGTGGTACTCGTTTCTCCACTTGGTTCTGTCCGCATTCTCTTCGATCACATACGGATTTTCCATGCGGAGGTACACCGGCATCACAATTCCGCCTCTGTCCTCCCCCTTAGAAAACAAACCGTTTGCGAACTGATGCGCTTTTTTATAGTTGGGGGTGAAATAGAATCCGTCCCCGAGTGCTCTGCCAAAGCTCGGCTTATCCTGGAGGATAAATTCGGTAAACTTCGACCTCGTTCCATGATAAAACACTTTCGGCGTTCCATCATCGTTCAAAAAATGCTCGCTGACGGGCTTGGGAGAAAATTCTTTGTCATATTGCTTGACAAAAGCGTGCAGATCGGATATACTATTGATAGTAGCTGGGAGCGAACCGGTTAAGCCTCCGACATAGGAGAGAACACCGTTGTCAATCTCAGCTATTTTTTCTATATACTTCAGTGTGTATGCACGCGTGAAGCTTAGATTTTGCTTTTCAGAGAAAACTTCTTCTGCAAAAAGTTTGATGAGAGATATTTTCCCATCGTACTCTACCGCGCAATACAAACTATGCATCCACGATGACCCCGGCAATTTTCTATTACTTGAGCCATCTGATACAACCGTATCAAGCAGTATAGCGTTTTCCACAACTTTCGAAAGATTTGCTGCAATGATCGCTATATCGTTCTTATATGCCTTAGGAGCATTCAATATCGATTCCTTCGCAACGTCCTTGCTCCAAGACATTTTACGTTTTGTATCATTGTTTACGGCATTTCCAGAATTTACAGATGCAGTTTTATCAAGACCTATCGGCGTATATTGCGAATGATCAAAAGATCTCCAATCACCAAACCAGGCACGGAAGAAGGGCGACTTTACCCCCAGTTCCTGATAGAACTTGTACGCCCATTTCTGTGTAGCAGGAAGGAACCGTGGATTCGATGCAAGCTCGTTGATACTATGTCTGCCAAATGACCGTAGTGTGGCGATGTCATCATCTGTGATGGTTTTTTCGTATTCGGTGTATTTCGCAGCTTCCGCATACCGTCTCCCGTCGGCACCAACCTGCGCTTTTTCGGGATTTGCGCCAACCACGGCCTCGGCGGCGAGGTTGCCACGGTTGAACTCCGAAAAGCTCGCAAGGATGGTCTCAAAGGTGCGGTACAGCCGACCTGCCGCGAGGGAAAGGCGGCTGTGGCCCTTATAATCGGTTTTGGCTAGCTTAAAGAAGGAGAGTATCTTGTCACCAAGGGTAGGCTCCTCCTTCATCATACGCGCAAGATTATCGCGGTTTGCGACCACGTCCTCCGCGTGATGGACCGAAAGCTCCTCGGAGATCTCGGCCTCGGGTCTTCCCGCCTTTTCGTAAACCTCACGCACCTCCTCCTTGCGCTTCTCGTCCATGTGCTTGACCTCGCCGTCGATCACCTCGGCAAATTGACGGTCTTTGTACAGGGCGTGGGACAGCTCGTGAAGGAGGAGCTTAGCGGCACTCCGCTTGCCCTCGGGGTTCACGACGATCTCGTTAGTCGACGGGGAGTAGAAGCCGTCTGCGTAGCCGACAAGGATGACGGGCTTGCCGTCCTCCATCTTCACGCTCTCACGCCGACACTGCGCTTTGGAGAAGGTCACGCGCACAGAGGAGCGCGCCGAGACGGTCGCATAGGTCTCGATATCCGCGTCCGACAGCCCGAGCGCACGCCCCTGGCGGATGAGGGTACGGATCTCTCTCTGCTCGTTTCCTACAAGCTCGCGATACCGCTTGATATGCTCCCGTGCCCACGTGTCAAGCTCCTCCTCGCGGGCTTTTCTCTGTTCCTCGGCCTTGGCGCGCCGCTCCTCTGCCTTGGCCGTGTCCTGCTCGCGGCGGTACTTCTGCAGGGCCGCCGTAGCCTCTTTGGGTGTCATCGCCATTGTGATCGAGCGCGTCTCGTAATCGTAGATGCGGACACTCTCGCCATCCTTGATGATGGCAACGTCACCGAAGCGATAGATCCCATCGGCAAGCGCCACGCCTACCACCTTCGGCAGGGGCTTTCCGTGCTTGGCCACCTGCTCGGCACGGTAGCGG
>JAZULL010000022.1:0-9830 GCA_045603085.1 Eubacteriales bacterium
AGCAGTTTTGACAGAGCAGATTTGTTCGAGCCCAAAAGCTTTTTCCGCAGGGCATATAGGCAATATGTCCAAGGGAAAAGATGCAGGGATCGGGGAAATCTGCCCGTCAAAACCAACTTGGTTCGGCTCCCGTACGGCTAACTGAATTGATAATTATTTTCTATATATTGCACAATTGCATTGACAAAACTCGCAATTAATGGTATAATTATGACACAATATTTTTTGGAGGTAACATACCATGGCAAACCTTAACGAGCTTCTGCAAGACTACGTAAACAAGTCTTATGACGAGCTTCTCGCTTTCGGCAAGATCGCTCTTTCCAACCTGATTGATCCTCTGCACTCCATCTTCGGCACCCAGCAGGACGTTGCTCAGGTCGTTGTTATCATCATTTCCGCATGTGTAGGCATTGACGGCAAGATCTCCGCTCTGGAGAACAAGTTTGTCGGCGATCTGCTCGACAATCCCGGCGACTACAGCTCCATGATCGCTCAGCTCAGCTGCGAAAAGTCCCGCGAGTTGACCGACCAGCTGTTCGACTCCCTGACCGGCGATACCAAGACCCACCTGCTTCTGTTCTGCCTGTCCTTCCTGGCAGTTGACGAGACCATCTCCCGTGACGAGGTTGCTTTCATCAAGCGTCTGCTTGACTGATCATACAGCAAAGCCTTAAATCGAATAAAAAAAGCACTTTTGGCCAAATAGGTGTAGTCCTTATCGAAAAAATTATAGTGAGGTAAGGGCATAGCCCTGTGCATTTGTTAAACAAATGCGAAACTTGCGATAAAAACAGAAGAGAGAGTAACACGGTTACCAAATTCCGTGAAGCTCTCTCTTCTCTGTTTTTTAGTGATATTCTTTGCTTTCGCAAAGAGTGATAGTATTGCTTGCACAATAGTGATATTGAAGCCTTGCGGCTTCAGTGATATTCTATTCGCCTAAAAGCTCGCGAAGCGAATACCACTTGGCGAAAGCCAAATACCACTGCGAAGCAATATCACTCGCCGAAAGGCGAATAGAACTGGCGTGATACTCCGTTAAGAGTATCACGCCAAGGCCAAAAGTGCTTTTTATTTCAGGCGCGGATTGCAAGGAATCACCTTCACACCTACGGGCATGCAACGCCCTGCTCGCGCATCGCCCGACAGAGTGCTGTGCCATGAAAGCAGTCGTAGTCATATACTGCGACCAGCTCGAATTCAAATGCTCTGTTGAGGGCACTGCTCCCGAAATCATGAAATGCAAAATAAGCATCTTCGTTATAGTATCGGATCAGCTGTAAAACGTCGTGTCCGTTCACGCTTGTCCACACGTCATCAACCGTTCTGCAATCAAAGGCAGACAGCTCCTGCTTCCATTCCCCGTCAGCATCGAATCTCTTCCTAACCGATTTTTCCGCGAGCAGGTTATCCGTCAGCCTTCTCAGCTTCGGCTTGGTCAATGGCTGCTCGCTGTTTTCCGCCACATATTGGATGACGTCCTTCAGGTTGACCTTGCCGTCCTTTACAAACGAAGAAAACGACACTTGATGGGAAGTGCAAAAGAGCGTCTGCAGATCAAAGGAGCTGTTATCATGATAATCAGCCAAAAGCTCACGCACCTTGGCCAGCTGATACGCGATAAACACCGCATGACTGACGTCCTGCGCGGAGATCTCGCATTTCTCTATCCTTTGCCAAATGCTGCTGTCCGTAGACATCAGCAGAGTTTCCAGGTCGTGCGTATCGGTTACGAAAAGACGCGGGGTGCGGTTGCTCGCACGCAGATCCTCGCAATCCCGATCCACCAGACCGTACAGATCCCATTTGTCTATATCATCCGGATAGATTACAAAAGGGGACGGAAAATGCGTAATACCCAAGATCAGCATTACAATTGCATCCTTGCAATTCACGTGGCTTTGCGGTGTTGTTCTCAACGCTGAATTGCTGTTAAAAACGTGATCCGCAATCACGCATTCCACCTTATCCGCCTTGACGTGTCCCACGAATTCCGCATCCGATGCGCCCTCGACCAATAAAAGCTTTCTGGATTTGTTGGCAAACTCAACATATTCCTGCTTGAGCCTGGCATTGGCTGCAAGGAGATTGGCAAGTCTGCCGACTTCATCAAAATGATAAAGCGCCATCCCCTCACCTCTTATCCACGAACAGGTTGAAGTGTCCGTTGACAATGTTGGGCGAATGGGTCGCAACAATAGCCTGCAGTCTGTTCATTTCGCAGATCTCCAGCAAGCGGTCCAGATACTCCTCCTGCCATTCGATATGCAAGGAGATTTCGGGCTCGTCGATCAGCACAATTCCGCCGGGCGAGGTATTGAAGATCAGGCTGTAAAACATTACAAAATCGTTCTTCTCACCCGAGGACAGGCAATCCGCATCAATGCGCTTGCCGCCCGAGTAAATTTCAATACCGGTCGGTGTAAACCGAATACGCTTTTGCGTAATCTCATTGCGCTTATGGAAAATATCCGCAAACAGCTTGACCTTGCCGTAATTCTTCTGCAAAGGAGCAAGCGTACCCTCAAACGCATCCAGATAAGTCAGCAAAAAGGCCGTTTTTTGCTGAAAGGCGTCCTGCAGCTCGTCAGGCGAGATAACAGCCTTGCGCGGTTCCAATATGCCAAGCTCGTAAAACTTTTCAAGCTCGCGGTGGTAATGACTCCAACGTGCATGGAATTGCTCAAACGTCACGTCAGCCACATCAGTCGAGTTGATATACATCAAGGGCAGATTGTTCTTGGCATCCTCTACCAGTCCGTTATATTCCCTGAGCCAGGTCTGCACGTTTTTGGTCATTTCGTCGCCTGCGATTTTGATAAAGTCCACCTTGGGAGCAGACTCGGAACGCAGCCTGGACGACTCAAAGCCGTCGCGCATGCGAGCCATCCGTGCCTGGGGCAGAGTGTATTCCTTCTGCAATCTGTTTGCTACAATAAAATCCAACCCCAATTTGCATGCATGCCGATCTGCCAGCTCCTCCATTTGTCTGAAAAAGCCCCCGATGCAATTGGTCACCGTTTCGGAAACGTATGCCATATCGGCATACTCCTCATCCCAATAGGATGCGTTATTGATGCGGGATAGTTTTCTGTCCGTAACTGCATCGGCCAAGCTGATCCGATGCTCCTCCCCATGGGCATCCGAAATGGCAAAGATCAGATCTCTCTCGCTCTCCAGAAGCGATAATATGACCTCGGATCTCATCAGTGCGCGGTCCCCATCCGTGTCATCGGTAACCGACGCAATAGGCTCTTTGATCAAGGACAAGGTGCAGCCGTTGCTCAGCAGGCAGCTGAAGCGGTCAAACGGGATTAGCTTGATCTCATTGAAGGTGCGATATCGGGGATTGAAAATAAAATCCAACAGCTTGAAGATGGTCGTTTTGCCGCATCCGTTAGGCGCAGAAAATATGGAAACACTGTTGTTTGGATTGATCGCAATATTGTAATCCAGACGGTCAAAAAGATTGCGAACACCAATGTGGACAATCGTCGCCTCATCCCGGTTACTCTCCTTTGTTTGAGAGAACGCGTCAGACAAAAGCTCCTGATTCAAAAATCTCTTTTTCAAGCCACTGTCAAACATAATTACAGTGTATCTGTCGTTAGTGCTCTGTACGGTTCCTTCACCGTAAATCACATGCGTAACCCGATTATAAACTTTGATCGAATTTTGTGTCTTCATAAGAATCTCCTATAGCACTACCGGCTATCCGGTATTGTACTTTATCATTATACCATAATCAGTCACGGTTTTCAATATCAAATGAAGAAAACCTCCTTATTTCAAGTACAGAAATCAACAGTGGTATTGATGCAATGCTCCGCTGTCAACAACGGGCGATGTACGCCATCCTTAAACGTCCACGACACGTCCTTTAAGATCACTCTCAGGGGCACGTGCGTGGGGGCTTCGCACCATGAGGGATAAGAGAGATCGGTAAATCTTACGTTTTCCAGCGTCAGATTGGCTAAGTAAGTTCCCTTTTGCAAGGGGTTTTTGTCGGCGTGATAATGCAGCACCTCAGTGGCGTTCTCGATTACAAGGTTGCGAAAATACAACTCAGAGGGGGCATACGGATAATTCTCACTGCCGAAATAGTCCAGCATGCAAATCAGGTTGTGCCTGCCCTGCTCGCGCGGCAGCTCGTCCCCCTTGCCCTTGACCACAGTCATACGGTGAGGATAATACCCCGGGCCATAAGCATAGCAATCCTCCACCAGCACGTCCACACCGCCCATACGAAAGAGATTGCAGGACGTATTGAGCACACAGCGGCGCACGCGCAGATGGCGCACGTTGATGCCCGCGATGCAGTCATCCCCTGTCTTGAATAGGCAGTCCTCGATCACGGCATGCTCGGTACAATGCAGATGGATGCCATCCGAGCCGCCAAGGCAGGTTACGTGATGCATATATAAATTCTTGCAGTTGTTGGCCTCATGCAAGAAGTTACCGCTGTGACGTGCGGTATACCCCGTCAGCTCCACGTTCTCACAGCAGGAAAAAAAGACGATATGGGGGCCTCGATAACCTTCCTCGCCGTCCGGGTCATAGCAATTCTGCCCGTCCAAGACCGAGTCAGCTTCTCCCACAATGGCAACGTTGCGCTGCCCGTACGACGAGATCATGGCCCTGCGATAGCTCTCCCAGGGTGTGCCGTAGTACTGTGTGATCAGCTCCATATCCGAGCGCATTTCCACGTCCTTGGAGATGGCAAAGATCTCATAATCATCGCACTCGGTGCTTCCGTAGATTTCCGCACCCTTTTCCAGATACAGCGTGGTGTCCGACCACATCCACAAGGAAGAAATCCAATATTTCCCTTTCGGGAACACGACTCTGCCGCCACCCTCGCGGCACAGATCCAGCACAGCCTGGATCTCGCGGGTCTGTAAGCGTTGCACGTTAATTTCCACACCGTAATCGGTAACGCGATAGTCTTTCATTTTGACCTCCTGTGCCATTATAGTCTTATAGCCAATTATCAAGTGGTAACCTCACCTATATGACGTAAAAGCAGATCACTCAGATGCAAGAATTCATCCAAGCGCCCCTTGAAATTATGGTCTGCCCCCGGAATGCGCAACACGTGCAGATTGTCATACTTCCCATCGATAAACGGAACGTAGGAGTACGACGGGTCGCGCTCACCGTACACAGCCAGAACCTCGGTTTCAAGAATGCTTTCAATATATCGCTTGGTCTTATGCAGATTGATCATCAGCGGCATATTCACCAGGATCATTTTTCTGAAATACACACCGGCCGCCGCCAGCGCCAGCCCCTTGAAGCCGCCGTTGGAATTTCCGAAGAACAGCAGCTCGGGAGTCCGGTCGCCATTGTCTGCAACGAATTGCTCTATGATCCGGCGATCGGCATGGGTGTGATCCTTGCCGTCATTGGGATTCGACGCAACAATCACACTGCAATGATACAAATCCCTCAGATAAGCCGCCATTTTCAGATATTTATTCTCATCCCCAAAGCAGCTGCCACCAAGTCCCGATTTGATAAAAACAATCCTGCCGCCACCTTTGAAAAATCCGTATTCAATACCATCCAGCCATACTGTAGCCTCAAAATTCATGTCTTACCACCCATCGCTTTGCGTTCTCCGTGTTCCTAATTATACCACATTTGTCGAGACTTTTCAACACAAACGTGAGTTTTCGGTTTGAGTGCTGTTGAAAATCATTGCAATTTGTTGTATAATGATAGCAATGGCAAATACACCTAAGCCACAAACACATTCCCCGGATCGTTTCAAACAAAAATGACGCAAAAGGAGCCCTGACATGTCAAAATCACCGAGAAAATTAAACGCATATCTGATCTCCACATCTGGCTTTGAGCAAGAGTTTGCATCGGTACGAAAGCTTATCTTCCAAGCCTTCGAGGAACTCGGTCTGAAGCCCCAAGGTTATGAACTTCCCGATTTTGGAACGTTGCCCAATTTGACGCTGACGGAAAATTGCCTGCGTAACATGGAGTCCGCCGATCTGCTGGTGATCGTTCTGAACGGTCGGTATGGCTATATCGAGCCCGGGCAAACGGTTTCCGTCACACATGCGGAAATTGACGCGGCGCTACAATCCAAAAAGCCATATATCGTATTTGTTCAAAACGATCTCCAGGTACTGTTGGACTATATTTACTCCCCATCACCGGAAAACAAGAAAAGGATCGAAAATTTCTTTACAAGAGAACCCCGTAGTGCAAAGCAGCATATCCGACTGTTAAAAAACATCTCCGAGCAAAACTGGTGCTCTTTCCCCAAGGATGATCCCCGGGAAACCGTTAATCTCATAAAAAACAAAATCTCCGCCTTTGCACCGTACTTTGTGGACAAGCTTGTTTGTGCACAGCGTGACACGATTCAGATCGTGATGCAGGACACGTGGATCAATGCCCTGCCGCAAAGCATGAATCTGCTCTACGCTGCTAACGGAGTGGCGCAATCCGGCAAGCTTTCCGAAGTTTGTCAAAATAAGCTCTCTTTGTGCCCGGTAGTCATAGTTGGAGAAAGCGGCGCGGGAAAAAGCTTTTGCCTCAGAGAAACCTATCTTCATTATGCCAATCGCTATCATAAAAGTCAGGTTTGGAGAAACGGCAGAATTCCGATCTTTCTGGAATTCCGCTCATACACCCAAAAGACTTTCCTCAAGAAAGAATATATCAAATCGCTTTTTCAAAAGCACTTACACTACACCCCTCCCAAGTTTGTGATCGACCATATATTAAAGAACGACTGTCTGTTCTTTTTTGACGCAATCGATGAATGGTGTCACTCCGATTCGTATGCAGACCTTTCGAAAATGCTGTCTTCCCTGGGCTCCCGCTTCATGCTGAGCACAAGAAGCGCTACCTATCGCCGCGTCGCGTCTGATATGAGAGCTCATCACGCCGCCGCTTGGATCATTACCGTATACGGCTGGCAGCCCGAGGACTTGAAAAGCTATGCCATGAATTGTGTCAGCAACCCCCGGCAAGCCCAGCGCTTGCTCTCGGCATTGAAGGGCTGCGGGGAACGTACTGTTTTGAACGACGAGCAGGTCACATATTTTTCTCCTCTGATCGCAAGCATGGCTGTGCAATGTCTGCAGTCTCCCGACATTGCATTCGAGCAGAGCTTCAGCATTGGCGATCTCTTTTTGCAAACGGTCAAGCAGTGTCTCCAACGCGAGATGTACAGACAGCACCTGCCTGCATCCGAATCGCTCCTGACAGAATGGAATTCTTATCTGTCCCGAGTCTGCATGTTCGTTTACTTAGCGCGTTCTCTTGGGAAGAATCCCGGTTCGCTCAGAGATCTGAACGATTATCTCAGGCAGGAATCCCCTTCGCTTTCAGACAAATGCAACAGCATCTTACCTTTGTTTTTCACCGTAGGCACCAGCAATTTTTACCCCAAGCACATGATGATCGTGTATTATTTTATTGCCGAGCAAGCAATACGCTTGGTGCAACAGCGTGATTATACCTTGTTTGCAAAATATCATTTCCCCTCCGAGACAAACAGAATGATCGGCGACTTTTACGCCGCGCTCCCCTCTGACGAGCTTCACACCGTTTTTTATGATATGTGTTCCTATACCCAAACGGTCACGGATGAATCCTCCAGAATGCTCCTTTATTATTTCATTCCGAGATTGGCCATGGGCTCAAACGACCTCAAAAACCCCGTCAAAAATTTTCTGAAACAGGTCAAAGACAAGGAGAAGGAACACAACTGTTGTCTTGTATCCATTCTGAACTGGTTGACTCAGCTTGGCGATATGGATGCCGAAGAAGAATATTTACGTTTCGTTTTGGAGAACCCTGACTTCTGCGATCACAATCGAGGTGCAAATCTGGTTTATCAACAGGATCGTCCCAATGAAGCTCCAACATTTAACGACAGAGATGGCGACAAGGAGTGGCAATCTACAGCCCTATCCTTCATTGAGCATTGCCAAAGCAAAGAACGACGCCACAAATCGCTTCGCCGAGTTGAATTCGCTACCATGATTTCCATGATTGTTGAATCAGAGAAAACCATTTATCCCTTTTTCAAGGAATATTTTGGCAATCTGACCTCGGAACAATTGATCGAATCCACCTTTGATGACGAGTATTGCAAATTCTTAAGAAGCCAGGGAGTTGATCCTGACGGTATCAAGCAAAGGCGGGACTGTCTGGCAGCTCTGCTCGTTAAGCTCCAAGAGGTTATGGGGCATCAAAGGTGATGCACCTTAAGGATTTTCAAGCTTCAAATCAAGCTATATAGGAGTCGTTCATGCTTCTGACTAAGGATAAAAGCTTTTACCGCACCTTCTGGCGGCTGTTTTTCATGATCGTGCTGCAAAACGCCATCGTGCTCAGCGTCAACTTGGCGGACAATTTAATGATCGGTGGCTACAGCGAAACCGCACTCTCGGGCGTGGCGGCTGTCAATTCCCTGCAATTTTTATTCCAACAGCTCACGATCGGCGTCGGCGACGCCCTGGTCACCATGGGGAGTCAGTATTGGGGGCAAGGCCGTACCGCACCTATCAAGCAGCTTGGCAAGGCGGCGCTTTTCACAGGCGCGTTTTTAGGCGTTCTGCTGTTTGTGCTGACCAGTCTGTTCCCCTATCAGATCGTGGGGCTGTTCTCCGACTCTGCGGCCATTGTGGAGCAGGGTGTGCGGTATCTCGGGATCGTGCGCTGGACGTATCTGCTGTTCGGCGTGAGCACTACGTTGCTGGCCCTTTTGCGCACGGTAGAGGTGGTTCGCATCTCGACTGTCGTATCGGCAATTGCCCTTGTAACCAACTGCTCGATCAACTATTTGCTCATCGAGGGCAACCTCGGCGCGCCCGAGATGGGGGTGCGCGGTGCCGCCATCGGCACACTGATTGCCCGTACGCTTGAGCTTTGCATCATTCTTGCCTATTATATATTCATTGACAAGCGCCTTTGCGTGGGCAAGGACGACCTGATCAAAACCGATCTCTCACTATTCCGTGACTACTATAAGCATTGCGCCTACTTTGTCATGGTCTCGCTGATCTTCGGCAGCTCAGTAGCGCTGCAAAACGTCATTCTCGGCAACATGAGCGACAGCGCGATTGCGGCAAATTCAATTGCCAGCACGCTGTTCCAGATGCTCAAGGTCATGGCTGTGGGCGCGGCATCCGCCACCGCCATCATCGTGGGTAAAACGGTGGGTCAGGGCGACATGAAAAAGCTGCGCGAATACGTCAAGACCTTCCAGTTCATCTTCCTTTGCATCAGCCTTATCACGGGTGTCGCGCTGTTTATCATCCGCTCGTTCATCCTGGAGTTTTACGACCTCTCCCCGGAAACCTACGCCACGGCAAAGAGCTTTTTGCTGGTGCTGTGCATCACGGGCATGGGCACGGCATACCAGATGCCGGTCAACATCGGCATCATACGCGGCGGCGGAGACTCGCGCTTTGTGTTTATCAACGACCTGATCAGCATCTGGGGCATCGTGCTCCCCCTCTCCTTCCTTGGCGCATTCGTCTTTAAGTGGGATCCCGTGTGGGTACTGCTTTGTCTGAACAGCGACCAGATCTTCAAATGCGCAGCCGCGGCCATCAAGTGCAACCGATTCAAGTGGGCAAAGAAGCTGACAAGGGAGACTTAAAAAACAGGCCAATGGGGCTGATGAATTAGCGACAAAACCAAATAATACAAAGGCAGAAGTCTTTCGTGGCTTCTGCTTTTTTTTATCATAAGACGTAGAGGAGCGTCCGAAAGGGGGATCTCACCCACCGCCCGCTCAAATCTCACTTTGTGCTCTTTGAGCTCCGCGGTCCCCCCTCTCGGAGAGAGGG
>JAZULL010000023.1:0-15164 GCA_045603085.1 Eubacteriales bacterium
AGCAGTTTTGACAGAGCAGATTTGTTCGAGCCCAAAAGCTTTTTCCGCAGGGCATATAGGCAATATGTCCAAGGGAAAAGATGCAGGGATCGGGGAAATCTGCCCGTCAAAACCAACTTGGTTCGGCTCCCGTACGGCTAAGGCTGCGCTCAGGATGACACATAGAGCATTTGACAAACCCCGACAGTTGTGATATAATAGAGAAAAATATACTCATGGAGATTATTATGAAGATTTCTGTCATCAAGCAAAAGGCCAAGGCCGCGCTGGGGGGCAACTGGTTTGCCAATATCGTGGTGCTTGTGCTGACCGTTCTGATCACGGCTGTGCTGGACTGCACCTACGTCGGTGTGCTGTTTTCGGGACTTGTGATGTTTGGCTCGGCCGCGTTTTATCTGGAGCTGGTCAAAACCAAAAAGGCCAAGATTGGCGCATTCTTTGGCGGCATGTTCAAAAAGTTTTTCAAAAGATGGGGCGCGTCTCTGCTGATCAGTCTGTATACCTGCCTTTGGACGCTGCTGTTTATCATTCCCGGCCTTATCAAGAGCTATGCCTATGCCATGACGCCCTATATCATGATGGAAAAGCCGGAGATGGGCGTGGGCGATGCCATCACCAAGAGCCGTCAGATCATGAAGGGGCATAAATGGAAGCTGTTTTGTCTGGATCTGTCATTTACGGGCTGGATGCTGCTTGGGATCATTACCCTCGGCATCGCCTTTGTGTACGTCTGGCCGTACTACAGCGCCGCAAGAGCCGAGTTTTACAAAGAGGTCAAGAAGGCTTCAAGACCCGCGCCGAAATCATAAAAAAGATCCGCACCGTGTGTGCGGATCTTTTTTTGTGCTGTTTTTCATATTCGCGCCAAGACAAGCATATCTTGTAGCGAGAAACCAAAAGGAGATGCATGGAATGAACCTTTATCAGAATACCGAGGGGCTGCAGATCCCTCTTTGTGAAAAAACCGTACACACCGAGGTGGCAGGGGATTTCTCCCTGCCGGATTATCAGCCCGAGATCAAGCGGCTGCTGCGCATCCGTCCCTGCGTGCTCCCCGCATCGCATTATGCAGGCTCGGGCAATGCCGATTTTTCGGGCACGCTGGATTATTACGTGCTGTATATGGGCAATGACGGCGGCCTGTATTGCGCCCCTCTGCACACCGAATACGGCTTTGCCGTGCCGTTTGAGCAGGGCGACGCGACTGTCGGACTTTGCATGGCTGACGTTGTCCCCGAAAGCGTGGTGGGCAGAGTCAGCGCGCCGCGCAAGCTGAGCATTCGTTGCAGGCTTCGCTCGGACGTGTGCGTCATGGGCACCTTGCCCGCCACCGAGAGCACGCAGGGCACGGTCGATCCCTTCTCGGTCGAGCATCTGATCGCCGAGCAGACGCTGGCAAGCATCGGCTGCGGGCAAAGCGATGCGATCAGGCTCAGCGAGGACATTTTGATCGACGGCAAGGGCAGAAACATGCGGTTGGTCTGCGCCGAGGGCCAGGTGCACGTGCAGGAGATCAGCTGTGCCGAGGGGCAGGTGTATTGCCGCGGTGAGTTGGCGCTCAAGCTCATGATGAGTGCCGAGGAGCAGGGAAGCCTGCCCGATCCCGTGCCCACATATCTGACGCGCAAGCTGCCCTTCCAGGGGAGCATCCCCGTTTCGGTGGCTATGCCGGGGGCGGAGTGCTGTGTCACGGGTGAGGCAGCAGAGCTGAGCGTGACGGTTGAGGAGACTTATATGCACGCCGAGGTAGGCGTGATCCTGCAGGCTAAGGTCATGCATAACAGCCCCGTCCGCTATACCAAGGACGTCTTTTCCACCAAGCGAGAGTGCGAGTGCTCGCACGATCACTATGACCTGCCTGTCGCCATCCGCTCGCTGGTCGGCAATTTCACACAGAGTGATTCGGCCTCTCTTGCCGAAAACGGTATGAGTGCGGGAAGTATCGTGGACGTGTGCGGCAGTGCCGAGGCAGAGGAAATGCATTGGGAGAGCGGCAAGTGCACGCTGAGCGGCACGGGTCACTATATCGTGCTGATGGCAGACGGCGGTGAGGTCTCGGCACACGAGATCGCCCTGCCCTGGAAGTATGAGTTTGATTGCGAGCGCGAGCCCGCCGGCTGGCATGCACGTATGCAGGTGCTGTCCTGCCGCGCCCGCGTGGACGGCGAGAGGGTCGGCATTGACGCCGAGCTGGCCTGCGCCGCACGGACTTGGGACACCTCGCCCGTCAGCGTGCTTCGCGAGGTTGCCTTCGGTGACGCCGTGGGTGCAAGAAAGGGCGCATTTGTGGTCTGCTATCCCGCGGGTGACGATTCTCTCTGGAGTGTCGCCAAGCGTTACGGCACCGCACTCTCGGACGTCCGCGCCGCCAACGGACTTGGCGCGGATGCCCCCGCCGATGCCCACGAATCCATCGAGGGGTGTAAGTATCTGATCGTATAAACCGGGGCTCCGTGTTAATGAGCGGGAATAACAAATGATAATCGAAGCAGGAGTCCTGTTCAAATATCGGGCTCCTGCTTTTTGTATGACGTGAAAGAGCGTCTGTGTGGCGAACCTCACCCACCGCTCGTGAAAGGCTCGTTTCACGACTCTTTCACTCCGCGGTCCCCCCTCTCTCCCAGAGAGGGCTCGTAATACGCACCCTTTCCTCTCGGGCACCCAAGACGTGAACGGTTAATTCTATTTCCGTCTTGCTTGAGCATAAGCTAATAAATAGCCTTCTCCGCCGGAGAAGGTGGCATTTTGCATGCTGCCTCGTTTATGATCGCTTTGGTCTGCAAAATGGCGGATGAGGTTCACCACTCGGACGCTCCGTCACGTCTTATGACCATGAAAGATGGATTTTGCCGCGGGGCGCAAGGATGAGCATAACTCCTACTTGACCAAATCCCACAAGTGCGGTATAATGGAGGTACAAAAACAGAGATCGGAGGATCCTATATGCGTTTTATGAGCTTAAAATATGCCGCGCTCCTCTTGTGCCTTGTCATGCTGTTGCCCTTGGTGGCCTGCAGCACGCAGGGAAGCGGAGACGATACGACCGACCAGGGGCAGACCGAGCCGGTCAAGCTCCCCGAGATGACGGTCACGGTGGACGGTGATCGCGCAAGTGTGACCTCGGATGAGGGTCTGTCCTATACCGTGACGGGATTTTCTGCGGTCAACGGCGACAGCTTTACCTTTGTAGAGGAGTTGGCCGTGTCGCTTGGCGAGCAGCAGCTTGCCGCGTCCTTCAACCGCTTTTCGCTGACCTACAGCGCGTCCGCGCCCATGCACGTGTTCGTGACCTACAAGGACAAAAAGGGCGAAGCGCTGACCGAGGATTATTATTTGGAAGAGGGTCAGGGTGTATTTTCGGGTCTTGTCAAGGGATATATCCACGGTGTCAGCGGTAACACGCTCTCCGAAATCCGCATCGTTCCATGCAAGGGCGAGCAGGCAGAGTTTACACTGTACCGTGCGGAAACAGAGACCATCGAGGTCTATCTGAGCGAGGACGATATGACCACCTACTATATCGACAACGGCCGCTTCAAGCTGGGCGTGGATATGGGCTGGGGCGGTACCATCAACTATATCGAGGACCTGACACACAAGGAGGCGGGACTGACCAACCTTGTCAACAAGCATGATACCGGCCGACTCATTCAGCAATCCTACTATGGCACGGGTGCGATTGAGGGCGTCTTTGAGTGGGGTAGCTTTAACGGCTCGGATCGCTGGCCCTACAACCCCGTGCAGGGTGGCGATAGGGGCAACGTTTCCAGCCGCCTGATCGACGTGCAGGTTGGAGAAAATTACGTGTATATCAAGTCTCAGCCCATGGACTGGGGCAAGGTGGACTATATCACCCCCAGCTACATGGAGAATAAGTATATTCTGGAAGAGGACTACATTCGCGTGGACAACCGCTTTGTGGATTTCTCGGGCTGGGAGCACCCCTTTACGGGGCAGGAGCTTCCCGCGCTGTATACCGTCAGCTATCTGGACACCTTTGTGTGGTATAACGGCACCAAGCCCTGGACGGGCGACGAGTTATCCTTGCGTGATGACCTCAATTTCTGGGGAGATGCCAAGTATGCGGGGGATTGTAATTTCAAGCTGCGACAGAGCAACAATGAAACCTGGTGCGCATGGGTCAATACCGATGCGCAGTTCGGTATCGGTCTGTACGTGCCCGGCGTGGACGTGCTCAAGGCGGGCAGATACGAGTATAACGGCTCCAAGAAGGCCGATGGCAACCCCACCAACTACGTCGCCCCCATCAACTCCATGCAGCTGGTCACCTACGAGGCACTGGAGTACAGCTATCTGATCACGACCGGCACGACCGAGTACATCCGTGAGGTCTTTACTGCCAATAAGGACTTTACCGATAACAGCTATCTGCACAAGCATTATATCTGTACCAAGCTGCCGGATATTTCGCTGGATATGACCAATATCGATTTCTCGGTGCAGAGCAACGAGCTGGCCTTTGTCGATCCGCACAATGCCGCGGCTGTATACGATGCAACCGAAAAGGCGGCAAAGCTCAGCGTGCTGGGCGAGGATCCCTATCTGCATCTCAGCTTCGCTCTGGCGGACAAGGAGCTCTCGGCTGACGACTTTGCCAAGATCGAGATCGAGTACATGATCCCTACCACCAATGCCTTCAGCGCCTATAATACGCAGCTGTTCACCTGCACGGGCGAGCAGACCTCGGCCACCGAGGCCATGACCGTGCACAGCACGCTGCTTGCCGACGGTCAATACCATACGCTGACGCTGGATATGTCCAAGCTCGGCTTCTGGACGGGCAGGATCCATCAGATCCGCGTGGATTTCTTCAACGCCTGTGAGGTGGGCGACGTCATCTATATCAAGTCCTTCAGGCTGATCGAGGGAGAGGGCGACAGATTGCCTGCTCTTGACCCTGACGGCGAGCCCCGACTGGAATTTTCAGAGCCTGCCTACCTTGGATTTTTGAGCAATCACAAAAACACCGTGGTGGACTTTGACGATGCGCAAAAGGCGGCCAAACTGACCGTTGGCGTGCCGTCTGACGTTTCCGTCACCCTTGCCTTCAATACGCTGGGTGTGGAGCTTTCTGCCGATAAGTACAAGACGCTGATCATCGAATACATGATCCCCGAAAGTAACGGCAAGCAATCTTACGTCACCGACCTGTTTTTGTGCGCGGGCGACGTTACGGCCCCCACGGGGAATGCCATGGTGCGCCTGACGGGCTTGATCGCGGACGGCGAGTATCACACTCTTGAGGTTGACCTTTCGGGCTACTCCTTCTGGCAGGGCAACGTCAACCTGATCCGCTTTGACTATTTCGATTCCTGCGCGGAGGGCGACGTGTTTTACTTAAAGAGCATGGCTTTAGAGGAGTAATTGCACAAAACGGTTTGCCCCAATTTATGCAAATCACCAAACATTGAAAAATCCCGGTTTTGCGCTTGCAAAATCGGGATTTTTTCGGTATTATATAGTTGTAAAAATGTGGCTTTTTTAAGGCTGCGAAAAGATATTTCCCTACACGGAGGATTTGAAAATGGAAAAGGTCAGAATTGGTATTATCGGTTGCGGCGGTATTGCGAACGGCAAGCACATGCCCTCGCTCTCTAAGCTGCCGAATGTGGAAATGGTTGCGTTCTGTGACATCATCGAGCAGAGAGCCATTGATGCAAAGGCTAAGTACGGCACGCCCGATGCGCTGGTTTGCACCGACTATAAGGAGCTGCTGGCAGACAGCACCATCGACGTTGTACACGTCTGCACCCCCAACCGCTCCCACTCCTTTATCACGGTGGACGCGCTGGACAGCGGCAAGCACGTCATGTGCGAAAAGCCCATGGCCATCAACTCGGCAGAGGCAAAGAAGATGCTGGATGCGGCTGCCCGCAGCGGCAAGAAGCTGACTATCGGCTACCAGAGCCGTCAGTCCGCAGGTGCGCAGTATCTCAAAACCGAGGCACTCAACGGCACCTTTGGCGATATCTACTATGCAAAGGCAACCGCGCTGCGCCGCAGAGCAGTTCCCACCTGGGGCGTGTTCCTCAATGAATACGAGCAGGGCGGCGGTCCTCTGATCGATATCGGCACACACTCGCTTGACCTGACCCTCTGGATCATGGACAACTACAAGCCCAAGTACTGTGTAGGTACTGCATATCATAAGCTCAATAAGGACACCAACCAGGGCAACGCCTGGGGCAACTGGGATCCCGACAAGTTTACGGTTGAGGATAGCGCATTCGGCTTTGTCGTCATGGAAAACGGTGCGACCATCAACCTTGAGTCCTCCTGGGCAATCAATATGATCGACGTGCGCGAGGCAACCACGCTGGTGTGCGGCACCAAGGCCGGCGGCGATCTGCACGACGGCGTGCGCATCAACGGCATCCGTAATAACAGCCAGTACGTGCTGCGCCCCACGCTCAACCCCCAGGGTGCGGCCTTCTACGAGGGCGTTAACACCGGTGACCCTGCCGCTATGGAGGCTGCACAGTGGATCAATGCAGTTGTCAACGACACCGATCCCTGCGTGCTCCCCGAGCAGGCTTACACCGTCACCCGTATTCTTGAGGGTATTTACGAGTCTGCCAAGACCGGCCAGCCCTACTACTTTGACTAAGCGAGGGATGGAACATGAAAATCAGCGTACTTGCAAATCTGTACGGACATAAGTCCTTGGACGAGGCTCTTTCGATCATCACCGGCCTGGGTGTACACACCGTAGAGCTGGGCGCGGGCGGTTATCCCGGCAAGGCACATTGCAATCCTGCCGAGCTGCTGGCAGACTCTGCAAAATACGACGAGTTTATCGCCACATTGAAAAAATATGACGTCAGCGTTTGCGCGCTGGCCGTACACGGCAATGCCGTTCATCCCGATCCCGAGGTTGCCGCTTCCTTTGATAAGGATTTTTGCGAGGCGGTCCTTTTGGCAGAGAAGATGGGAATTGATACCGTCATCACCTTCTCGGGCTGTCCCGGTGATGCACCCGGCGCAAAGTACCCCAACTGGGTCACCTGCCCCTGGCCGGATGATTTCCTCAAGATTCTGGATTGGCAATGGAACGAGGTGCTGATTCCTTACTGGAAGCAAGCGGGCGCGTATGCAAAGGCACACGGTGTTACCCGTATCGCATTTGAGATGCACCCCGGCTTCTGCGTGTACAATCCCGAAACGCTGCTTCGTCTGCGTGCCGCTGTCGGTGACGTGATCGGCGCAAACTTCGACCCCTCTCACCTGATCTGGCAGGGCATGGATCCCGTGGCCGCTATCCGCGAGCTGCAGGGTGCGATCTATCATTTCCATGCCAAGGATACCAAGATCGATGCCTATAACGTGGCCAAGAACGGTGTGCTGGATACCAAGCACTACGGTGACGAAATCCACCGCGCATGGATCTTCCGTACCGTGGGCTACGGCAACGGCGAGACCTATTGGAGAGATATGGTTTCCAATCTGCGCCTTGTCGGCTATGACCGCGTGCTGTCCATCGAGCACGAGGATAGCCTGATGACCATCGACGAGGGTCTTGCAAAGGCTGTGGCATTCCTGAAGGATATCTGCATCTATGAGGAAAAGCCCACGACCATGAGCTGGGCGTAAGCGCACCTGCGGTGCAGTGAAATTGCGGCAAAGCCGCAGTGATATTCGTCGCTATGCGGCGAGTGATATTTGCGCTTCGCGCAAGTGATATGTGCCGCAAGCGGCACGTAAATGTAAAAATCCGCTCGGAAAACCGAGCGGATTTTATTTTTCATTGAAACCGAAAAGTGCCTCGGGCACTTTTCTGCCTTCACTCGTCGCATTGCGACGAATATCACGTGCCATTTATGGCACATCAATCAATCCCCATCTGTCCCATCAGACGCTTGTTGAGCTCCTCAACCGTGTTGTAGCCCATGCGCTTCTGGCGGTTGTTCATGGCCGCGATCTCGAGAATGATGGCGAGGTTTCGACCGGGCTTGACGGGAATGGTGGTAGAGGGGATCTTGATGCCCAGAATGTCAACCGTCTGCTCGTCCAAGCCAAGGCGGTCGTACATTTTTCCCTGAATCCAGGGCTCAAGGTTGATGACAAGGTCGATCTTCTCGGTCTCCTTGACCGAGCCCATACCGAACAGACGGCGGATATCCACGATGCCGATGCCGCGCAGCTCAACGTAGTGACGGATGATCTCGGGGGCGGAGCCAACCAGGGTTTTGGCCGATACGCGCTTGATCTCCACCGCGTCGTCCGCGATCAGTCTGTGGCCTCTCTTGACCAGCTCAATGGCGGTCTCACTCTTACCGACGCCGCTGTCGCCCAGCAGTAAAATACCTTCGCCGTATACCTCAACCAGCACGCCGTGGCGCGTGATGCGGGGCGCGAGGTGGGTGTTGAGTGAGGCGATCAGCGCGGCCATGATGGGGCTGGTGTGCTCCTTGGTACCCAGCACCGGCACACCCGAGATCTGCGCCTGACGGATCAGCTCGGGGAATGCGGGATTGCCCGAGGTAAACAGTACCGCTACGGGCAGGGACTTGATAAAGGTGACCAGCTTTTGCTCACGCTCGGCTGGGTCAAGATCCTGCAGATATTTGTGCTCGGCGTTGCCGATGATCTGAATTCTGTCGCGTTCAAAAATGCCGTAAAAGCCCGCGAGTGCCAGACCGGGGCGCGAGACCTCGGGCGTGCGGACCAGCACGGTGTCATAATCCTCGGGCACGTACAGTCGCTCGAAGGAAAATTCTTTTTCCAGTTGTGAAAGAGGAATGGTATAAATGTCTTCCATAGTCTTTCTCCTTTTTGAGTTCTCCCTTTATTATAGCATGGAATTTAGGTTTTGAAAAGCCTTTTTTTCCAAGAGGCGGCAAAAAAATGCGAGATATTCACAGCCATGTCACAATAAGGGTGTATAATTAACCTGAAGTTTTATGGCCGGACGACCGGCGGAGGAAAATATGAGACAAAATTATAATTGGCTTCGCGCTCTTGCGGTGCTGTTGGCTGTGCTGATGCTTGGCGCAATGCTTGGCGGATGCTCAGATAAGATCAAGCCCGTGGAGAGCACCGAGCAGCAGATGAAGGTCATCGGCACCTGCGCAGGCTACAAGGTATATTACGAGGAGCTGGTGTTCGTCACCCGCACCTATAAGACCACCCTTGAGCAGAAGTACGGCGAGGGCATCTGGGACGATCCCACCACCGCCGAAAAATATAAAGAGGAGCTTGAGGAGCTGGTGTTTGAGAATCTCAAGGCCAATTATGCCATTCTCAAGGGCTGTGAGAATCTGTTCATTGACACCGGGGCCGCCGAGATTGACGATTACGTGCAGGAGCAGGTGGAGAATCTGGTCAATACCGATAAGGATGCGGGCGGCTTTGGCGGCGACTTTGACGCCTATCTCGACTGGCTGGAGGAAAACGGCCTGACCGACCATTATCTGCGCTTTGTCTATCGCGTGAACTTCCTGGAATCCAGACTGTACTACGCGCTGGTGGACGGCGGTCTGTTTGAATACAGCGAGGAGAATTTTTCGGAATTTTTAGATTACGTGCTGGCAGGTGAGCATTATGCGCGCACCGTACACGTGTATATCCCCAATGAAAGCGAATCTTCCAAGGAAAAGAATTACCAAACCGCCAAGGAGATCGCGGACGCGCTGGCGGCCTGCACCGACGACCAGGAGCGTTACAACATGATGTGCTCTTACATCGGTTCTTCGACCAATAAGGATCTGCAGATCACCCAGAACGGCTATTATTTCACCCATAACGAAATGGGCGAGGCGTATGAGGATGCGGCGTTTGGTCTGAATCTGTATCAGTCCAGCGGCGTTGTGGAATACAGCGGCTCTTATTACGTTATCATGCGCCTGCCCATCGAGGAGCTTTACGTGCTCATGCACGGCGAGGAGCTTTTGCAGTATTATCAGTCGGCACAGCTTGGCGCGTATGAGGAAAACGTCAAGGAAAACCTGACCCTGGATCTCAACGAGTACGGTCTGAGTCTTGATCTGACGACCATTCAGTAAATTTTGAAGTAAGGAGAAACCGATATGGCGGCAAAGCATGCGCGTGTCAAAAGAAAAAGCAGTCGTGTGTGGGTCAGGCTGGCAGTTGTGCTTGGCATACTGGCGGTGCTTGGCGTAGTGTTTGCCGCGAGTGTCGGGATCGGTAAGCTGCTGCTGAGGCAGGCGGAAAAATATCCCGCCGAGCCCGAGAGCGAGCAGGTGACCGTGCCGCCGCAGGAGATCGTTCCGGTCAGCGTGCCGCGCCTCAAGGCGCATTCCTATACGCTGGGCGCGCGGTATTCCAGCTACGTGTATTCCGGCATCACACAGGTGTGCGCACCCTTGCGCGACGCCGAGGGGAATCTGAATTTCGACTCGCGCGTGTGCGAGCAGATGGGTTGGAATGAGAACGGGCGGGTGGATCTGACCACCAATGCGTGGGAGCTGCATGAGAACGGTCTGTATCTTTGCACCTATATCACCATCACGGGATTTGAAATCGAGGACGCGGTGCTGTCCGAGCTGACGCTGTCCTACGAGGCCACGCTGATCGCCGAGGCGGCAGAGAGCGGCGTGGACGAGATCTTTTTGACAGGTCTTGTGCCCACGCAGGCCAATATCGGGCGGATAACGGCTTATCTTGAGCGCGTCAAGCTGCTGTGCGGCGACGGTTGCGCAATCGGTGTGTTGGTTACCCCCGAGGTGTTCCTGATGGCTGAATATGACGTGTATCTGACGGCAGGGCTGATGCAGGTATGTGATTTTCTGGTCATGGATCTGCGAGAATTGCCCACGCAGCAGACCCCGGCTGAGAGCTTGCCCGAAGAGGAGATCACGACCGACGGCGAGTCGACCGCGGATACCGAGCAAGGAACAACCGCGCGGCAGATCACGGTGGCATACGTGCTGGAGAATATGCAGTATGACCTGCAGAGATATTCCCCCAGACTTGCCTTGACCGAATCTCAGACCGATGCGCTGGATCTGATCATGGCAAAAGGGTACGGCAACTGGCTGATCATGCAAAACGAGGAATAATTGAAAAGTAAAAGCACTTACGACACAAGGCCGTAAGTGCTTTTTTGATGCTTGCGAATATATTGGGCACGTTTTGGGGCATCACCCCAAAAACAGCAATATGGCCAGCAAGGGCAGGATCTCGGAGCAGCTTTGCTGCCCTTGACCGTCGGTGCGCGACATCAGCAAGATCAGCGCAAGCAATAAAAGATCGTCCGAGCGCAGGCTGCCAAGTCCAAGCCCCGAAAACAACCCTGCCTGAGCGGCGTTTTCCCGTGCTTTGGCGGTAGGGACGGCCTCGGGTAAGGTTGCCGTTTGAGCCTCGGCTGTTTCCTGCACGGACGCCTCGGGGGCGTCCTGCTCGGGCGTGGGGTCTGTAAAGGTGGTGCCGTTGTAATTTTCGGGCACGTACATGCCGCGGATCTGTCTGTTTGAGGGTTTTACGTACATATCTCTGCCTCCTCTTTATCGAAGATGCCGAAGCAACTCGCCGATGCGCCCGAACATGATCAGCTTATCAATGGCCTCGCACCGCTTGGGGCTCATATAGGGCTTGAGCGCACTCAGCAGCACCGTCCGATCATCCTTTTTTCCCTCGCCCTTGCCGCCAAGGGCAGGGGAGAGCATGCTCAGCATGGCGGGCAGACCCGCAAGCAGGTCGGGCGGCAGTGCCCCGGCAAGTCCCGCCGTGCCGTCCGGGACCGATGCGGGTATGGCCTCATCGTCTGCCGCAGCCTGTACCTCGGGATCGTCCAGAATGCGCGCCAGCACGTCCTGCTCTTTCTGCTCACTCATGGCTCTGCCCACCCTTTGGTATTTTACCCAGCTGCTTTGCTGCCATCTCCAGATCGGCGTCGGTAGCCATCGAGAGTGCGGCGCGCACCGCGGCAATGTTGGAGGTGTTGATCTGCAGGGTCGCGGGATCGATCCCCGCCTCTGCCACCAGTTTCCGGATCACCAGCGCCAGCTGCTTATCGTTGAGTGCCAACAGCTTGTTGACAGCGTTTCGGTCAAGTGTCATACTGTTCTCCTTTGCGCATCAATATTTGTAACAGCGTATGCGCTTTTGAAAAAATCTGTGAAAGCAGTAGACAAGCAGGTGATTTATATGTTATAATGAAATGATAAATCACCGAAAGGAATCGGTAAAATACATGAATTCGATGATCAAGCACGTCTTTATACTCAATCCCGCCGCAGGCAAGGGCGAGGTGCAATCCGATCTGCAGTCGCAGATCGAGCGCGTCTGCGCGGCGCGCGGTGTGGATTTTGAAATCCATCATACGGGTGGCCCCGGCGAAGCCACCGATTTTGTCCGCACGGCATGCGAGCACAATCCCGATCTGCAGCTGCGCTTCTATGCATGTGGCGGTGACGGCACGCTGGGCGAAACGGTCAATGGCGCGTCTGATTTTGCCAATGCGTCGGTAGGCGTTGTCCCTGTTGGCACAGGCAATGATTTTGTCCGCAATTTTGAGAGTAAAGACACATTTTTGGACATCGAAGCCCAGCTGGACGGCGAGCCTGCCATGCTGGATCTGATACAGTATAACGGGAAGCTTTGTGCCAATATGATCAATATCGGCTTTGACTGTGAGGTAGTCAAGCAGGTCGCCAAGATCAAAAAAAGCAAGCTCATTCCCAAGGACATGGCTTATATTGCAGGACTTGTGATCACGCTGATCCGTAAGCCGGGTGTGACCGCCTCTGTCAGCTTCGACGGTGGCGAGCCCGAGAAGAGGCGTATGCTACTGACCTCGGTTGCCAACGGAGCGTGGTGTGGCGGCGGCTTCCGTTCCACACCGCTTGCATTATTATCGGACGGCGTTCTGGATGCTCTGATGATCAGGAACGTAAGCAGAATCCGCTTTCTGACCCTGGTCGGTCTGTATAAAAAAGGCACTTACGTGGCCAATCAAAAGGCCAGAGAGGTGATCGATTACGTCAAGTGCCATACGGTGCATTATTTCTTTGACGGCGTGCAGAGCATCTGCGTGGACGGAGAGATTGCCGAGGTGACGGATCTGGAGATCAGCGTCGTGCGTGACGCGCTTCGTCTGATCGTGCCCAGCGGCGTATCTTATCAGCCCCAGGCACAGCCTATGCCGGCAGGTACGTGTTAATGGAATATCTGGTTTTTTCGGACTCCCACGGTCGGGCAGATCTGATCAACGAGGCTATGGAAAAACAGCTTCGGACTCCCGATGCCGTGCTGTTTCTCGGTGACGGCCTGCGCGATCTTCGCGTGCTGGAATATCAGGATATGCACGTGCGGTGTGTGCGCGGTAACTGCGATTTTTACACCGCGTTTGAGGGCCGAAGCGTGCCCGAGCAGGCACTGCTCGAGGTGGGTGCATACCGCATTCTCATGATGCACGGCCACACGGCGGGTGTCAAGGGTGGCATTGCGCACGCCTGCGCCAAGGCCGCAGAGGCAGAAGCGGACGTGCTGCTGTACGGACATACCCATATTCAGCGGCAGGAATGGTTTCCCGCGGGCACCGAGTTTGGCAGGCAGGTACTGACAAAGCCCCTGTTGGTTTGCAATCCGGGCAGTCTGATGGACGGAAAATTCGGCACACTGAGCCTGAGAAATGAGGGAGTTCTGTTCGGGTTCGGTGAGCTGTAAACAAAAAAAAGAGAACCCCCTGTGTGGGAGTTCCTCTCTTTCGATTCCGATCTTTGTACTTTATACGCCGGCGGGCTGCTCCTCGCCAAGTGTGGCGGACAGCTCAAGCTCCTTGTGATAAGCCTCGATAACGGCCTGCTCCAACGCTGCGCGGAATTGTGCGTTGATGGGATGTGCGATGTCTCTGTAGGTCTCGTCGGGGTTTTTACGGCTGGGCATGACGATGAAATATTTCTCGCGCGCGTAGATGACCTTGATGTCATGTACTGCCAGCTGATGGTCGAAGGTAATGGATACGATCGCTTTCATAGGGCCTTCGTCAAAAAGTTTTCTGATCTTGATATCAGTGATCTGCATATATCAGACCTCCGTTTTCATAAAGTTACAGTATGAAAACATCAAAATGTCACGCTCAAGTGATAACACTGCATACAACCAGTATAAAGCATTTATGTGATTTTTAATCAATCATATTCGGTATTTTTTGTGAATTCCCTTGCGTAATCGTAAATAAATTGCATCCAAGTAAAATCCATTGTATGAACGATAGGAGAAACTATGGCAACTCCCAATACACATTTCGGTGCCGCGGCCATCGCGCAGATGATTGACGGCGCAAAGCATATCCATTTTATCGGCGTGGGCGGTGTCATGATGTCCTCGCTGGCTCTGATCACGCGTCAGCGCGGCTACCGCGTCAGCGGTACAGACCGCACCCGCACCGCCGTGACGGAATCGCTGGAGGCAGAGGGGATCGAGGTCACCTACGAGCACAGCAGAGAAGCCGCGCTCGGCGCGGATATGCTGGTCTACACCGTAGCCATCTCGCCCGACAATCCCGAGTATACCTATGCCAAGGCCGAGGGGATCCCGTGCATCTCGCGCGCGGATTATCTGGGCTACATCATGATGGGATATACAAGACGCGTGGGAATCGCGGGCATGCACGGCAAGAGCACCTGCACCTCGATGTGCGCACAGGTATTTGTGGATGCAGGTGTCGATCCCACTGTGCTGTCCGGTGCTACAACGGCGTGCCTGGGGGGGGCGTATCGCATCGGCGGCCGCGAGAATTTTATTTTCGAGGCCTGCGAATATATGGATTCCTTCCTGGATTTCAATCCCAGCATTGCGGTCATTCTCAACGTTGAGATGGAGCACGTGGATTATTTTGGGAGCATGGAGCAGATCCGCGAGTCGTTTGGCAGGTATGCCGCGCTGACCGGTGAGAGCGGCTTTGCCGTGGTCAACGGAGACGATCCCGAGGCCATGGCCTCGGTCGAGCAGTATGCGGGCGGCGTGGTCATGTTTGGTATTGAAAACGAGTATGCCACCTTCCGCGCAGTCAATCTCAGCTACAAGAACGGCTATCCCGCATTTGATATTTTGCTGGACGGCGAGCATTTTTCGCATATTCAGCTGACCGTGTCGGGTAAGCACAACGTGTATAACGCGTTAGCCGCCGCCGCGAGTGCCCATCTGTGCGGCATCTGCGCCGAGGATATTGCCGCGGGGCT
>JAZULL010000024.1:0-13796 GCA_045603085.1 Eubacteriales bacterium
CGAAGGCGGAGTACGTCGGTATTGAAAGCTGCAAGGCCGCTTCCGCTCTCTTTGGCGGTCGGGATGCCTGCAATTATGGCTGTCTGGGTCTTGGTGACTGCGTGCGCGTATGCCCCGCAGATGCCATCTGTACCAACGACGGCATTGCCCGCATTGACACCAGACGTTGTCTGGGATGCGGCTTGTGCCGTGACGTTTGCCCCAAGCACGTGATCTCCATGGTTCCTCAGGAAACCAAGGTTGCCGTGATGTGCAACAATAAGGACAAGGGCGCGGATGCCCGCAAGGCATGCACCAACGCTTGCATCGGTTGCAAGAAGTGTGAGAAGACCTGTCCCGAAAATGCCATCAAGGTGACGGATAATCTGGCGAAAATTGATTATGATAAGTGTACCGGCTGCGGCACGTGTGTTTCTGTTTGCCCGACCGGATGTCTGAAGCATACCAGCTTCCCGGATCTGGAGAAACCCTTTGAACCCATATAATATGAATACAAGCAACACTTCTTCCACCGCCAAAAGCGGTGGAAGAAAACTAAGAAACGATATTATTTTCATCAGCGGCCTGTTAGCCGTGCTGATCTGTCTGGGACTCGGCGTTTATTTTTTGCGCCCGACAGGTGACGAGGTAGTCGTGACCGTGGACGGTGAGGTCCGGGGCACTTACCCCTTGGATACCGATGTCACAGTGGATATCCGTACGGGGCAGAATGGCGAACAGCTCAACCGTCTGGTCATCAAGGACGGAAAGGCCTGGGTAGAGGTCGCCAGCTGTCCCGACGGCATTTGTGCGGGACATAGCCCCATCAGCCGCCAGGGGCAGAGCATTGTCTGCCTGCCGCATAAGGTGGTCGTGACCGTCAAGAAAACCGAGCAGCAAAACGAGCCCGATATTGTCGTATAAACAGAAATTGTCCGAGGAAGGAGAGCCGATATGAAGAACACCGCGCAGAAAACCGCATTTTTGGGTCTTTGTACCGCGCTCGCCATGGTGTTCGCCTACGTTGAGGCGGTGCTGCCGCCGATCATTACGGCCGTCCCCGGCATCAAGATGGGATTGCCGAATATTGTCATCATCTTCCTCTTGTACCGATATGGCTGGAAGCAGGCCGCGCTGGTATCCTTTGTCAGAGTGTTTGCCGTTGCGCTGCTGTTCGGCAACCTCAACAGCTTTGCCTATAGCATGGCGGGAGCGGTGCTCAGTCTGCTTGGTATGATGCTGCTCAAGCGACTCGGTTGGCTGTCGGTCGTCGGTGTCAGTGTCGCGGGCGGCGTGCTGCATAACGTCGGGCAGATCCTGATGGCTATCTTTATTCTGCAAACGGTCGAGATCGGATATTATCTGATCGTTCTGGCCATTAGCGGCACTTTGTCGGGAGTTTTGATCGGCATTGTGGGAGCTTTGATGATCAAGCGTGTTCCGGAGCTGAAATTCCGGCAATAATATTCATATATGTGAGAAAAATCATTGACAAGCGTCGATATATATGATATAATGTTTCGAAATCAAAAATATAGTATTTTTTAAGGAGAGAATTTTATGAAAAAGATTCTTTGCGCACTCCTCGGCGCTCTGATGCTGCTGTCGGTCTGCACGCTGGCCGGTTGCGAGAAGGAGCCCGAAACCCTCAAGTTCGGTCTTGGCGTTTACGTAAACGTTTCCAAGGCAGACAGTGCAACCGAGGATGCTGACGGCCAGGGCCAGGTTGCTATCACCGCCGCTGCCGTTACACTTGACGCAGAAGGCAAGATCGTTTCTTGCGTTCTGGACACCGCTGACAACACCGTAAAGTACACTGCTGACGGTAAGGCAGTTGCTAACGACTCTTTCAAGACTAAGTACGAGCTGGGTGATGACTACAACATGGTCACCTGGGGTGGCGCTGCCAAGGAGTGGTACGCTCAGGCTGACGCCTTCATGGCTCTGGTTGCAGGCAAGACCCTTGCAGAGGTCAAGGCTCTGGTTGCCGAGGGCAACAAGGGTAACGACGAGGTGATCAACGCAGGCTGCACCATCATGATCAACGAGTTCGTGCTGGCTATCGAGAAGGCATGCAACAATGCCGTTGATTCCGCTGCTACCGCTGATACCAAGCTCAAGCTGGGTATGTATACCGAGCAGACCTGCACCGACGCTACCGAAGACAAGGCCGGCCAGAACAAGGTTGAGACCACTGTGTTCGCAGCAGCTGTTGACGCTGACGGTAAGGTTGTTGTTGCTTCCAGCGACTGTGCACAGATCGTATTCGGCTTTGACATCGCAGGTGCTTCCACCTACGATCTGACCAAGGCTGTTGCTACCAAGAAGGAGCAGGGCGACAACTACAACATGGTTGCTTGGGGCGGTGCTGCTAAGGAGTGGTACGCTCAGGCTGCTGCATTTGATGCTGCATGCGTAGGCAAGACCGCTTCCGAGATTGCAGGCCTGATGGGCTCTGACAATTACGGCAACGCAGACCTCAAGGCTGCAGGCTGCACCATTCTGGTGAACGGCTTTGTAAAGGCTGCCCAGAAGATCGCTAAGTAATTTGATTTGATAAAACGGGAGGCTCGCCTCCCGTTTTACACTTGGAGATATGAGAAAGAACGTATTGATTTGGCTTTTGCTCGCCTCTCTTGCCTTGGGGCTGTTCAGCGCATGCGGGACACCCGCCCAAAAGTTTTCGGAATATTCCTTTGATTATTTTGACACCGTGACCACCATCACGGGATACGCCAAAAATCAGGAGGAATTTGACGCCGTCAGCGGCGAGATTCTGGATCTGCTGGGAGAATACCACCGACTTTTTACCATATACCACCGCTTTGAGGGCATGGAAAATCTGTGCACGGTCAACGAGCTGGTAAACGGAGAGCACCGCACTGTCACGGTTGACCGTCGCATTATCGATATGCTGCTATACGCCAAGCAGGCTTACGAAATGACCGACGGAAAGGTCAACGTGGCCATGGGTAGCGTGCTGTCGATCTGGCACGACTATCGCGCGGACGGAATTGACGAGCCCTGGAACGCTCAGCTGCCCCCTATGGAAAAGCTGGAAGAGGCCGCACAGCACACCGATATCAACAACGTGCAGATCGATGAACAAGCCTGCACGGTGACGCTGCTTGATCCGCAGATGCGGCTGGACGTAGGTGCGATCGCCAAGGGCTATGCCGTGGAAATGGTTGCACAGCATATAGAAAGCAAGGGGATCACGGGATACGTGATCAACGTTGGCGGCAACGTGCGCACGGTCGGGCCCAAGACGGACGGCAACGGATGGACGGTGGGCATTGAAAATCCCGACGAGGATGCACAGGATTATCTGGCATATCTGCAGCTGTCGGGGCAGTCGCTGGTCACCAGCGGCTCGTATCAACGCTATTTCGTGGTGGAAGGGAAACGCTATCATCACATCATCGACCCCGCCACACTCATGCCTTCCGAGCATTTCACCTCGGTTTCCATTGTCTGCAAAAGCTCGGCTGACGGCGACGCTCTGTCCACAGCGCTGTTTTGCATGACGTACAAGGAAGGGTTAGCCCTGATCGAATCTCTTGACGGTGTGGAGGCTATGTGGTTGACCGCGGACGGCGAGAAACACTATTCAAGTGGCTTTGCCGCTTATCAAACCGAGCAATAAGAATGCAGATCGCAAGATCTGCATTTTTTATAAATCTTAATATCTTAATTATCTCGCAAAAACCAACATATTTCCCGAATATCTGCTATAATGGTAGTTGATACACCACGTTGATTTTTCGGGGGAATTATGAGCTTTATCAAGGAATTTTTGGGATTTGCCGAGCCGCAGACCGAGCCCGCGGGCGCGTATTCCTGGCAGCATCTGACCTTTGTGACAACGCTTGTGCTGATCATGTTCGCGCTGGCCATTGTCATCGGCCTGCATTACCGCAAGCATCCCGATAAAAATAAGAACATCCCGCTGATCTGGGCGGCCTTGCTGATCGATTCCTTTGAGATCTTCAAGATCGTGATAGGGTGTCTGCATGCCGATAACCCGATCGACTCGCTGCTGTGTGATCTGCCGCTGTTTTTGTGCAGCATCCAGCTCATCACCCTGCCGCTGGCGGCCTTTACCAAGGGCAGACTTAAGGACGCGGCGCTGGATTTCGTTCTGATCTTCGGCCTGCTTGGCGCACTTGCGGGTACTTACGGCGCGGCGCAGAATTACGGCGCATATCCGGTGCTGTATTACGTTAATGTGATCTCGGGCATCACGCATTGTATCTCAGGATTTGGCGCGCTGTATATTGCAATTTCGGGCATGGCCAGCATGAAGAGACGTAATATCGGCATCACCTTTGCAATCCTCGGCGGCTTTTGTATCGTGGCTTACGTCGTCAACCATCTGGTTGACACCAACTACATGTTCTTGATGCAGGGTGACGGCACGCCGTACGATATTCTGTATAATCTGGTTGGTGGCAGCCCCGTGCTGTATCCCATCGGTGTCGTGGTGCTGTTCCTTATCTACATCTTCGCATTCTATATGATCTATTACCTGATCACCCATAAAAAAAGCAAGTCGTAAGACTTGCTTTTTTGATTGACAGCCAAGGGTTTATTTGTTATAATGAATGTAATAAACAACGAATCCGGAGAGATAGTATGCATGAGGAAAAAAGAGAGATCATCACAAGAGAAATGATCTTGGAAAAATTCAAAAAGAACAACACACCGGTCTACGTGGTCTGCGGCGTGGGACTGCTGGTGTGTACCGGCATATTCCTGATGGGCATGATAGCCTTGCTTAAGAGTGTTTCCGGGCAGATGGGCGAGCAGGGGTCGGTTGTATTATGGGCTTTGTTGGTCGTGGGTATGGCCTCAGTAGCATTCGTGTGCGGCAGGGAGATTCTGCGTACTGCCAAAGGGCTCAAGGATATCCGCGAGGGCGATATTATCATTGAGCATGCAAGATTTCTTCGCCACGTTGAATACGAATGCCCGAGAACCGTGCATTACGACGGCTACGATATGGTCTATTTTCAGGACGGAAAGACCTATAAGATCCACCGCAACCACGACCGGAGCCTGGCGTGTTCATCAAGGCTGTCCACCGCGTTGCAGCTTTCCGAGAACGGAGACCCTTACGTTGTCGTCACCCTTGCAAGCGATCCCATGACCGTCGTTGATCTATACTGTGAAAAATTTTATGCATACAGAGAATAAGAAAGGAAACGTAACCATGGCAAACAGATACGTAGGCAGTTATCCCGTAATCGGCATCAGACCCACCATTGACGGCAGAAGAGGCGTTCTGCAGGTCAGAGAATCGCTTGAGGATCAGACCATGAACATGGCCAAGAGTGCCGCCAAGCTCTTTGAAGAGAATCTTCGCTATTCCGACGGCACACCCGTCAAGGTCGTGATCGCGGATACCACCATTGGCCGCGTGGCAGAGGCCGCCGCATGCGCCGAAAAATTCCGCCGCGAGGGCGTGGCCATCACGCTGACCGTCACACCCTGCTGGTGCTACGGCGCGGAAACCATGGATATGGAATACGACACCATCAAGGCCGTTTGGGGCTTTAACGGCACCGAAAGACCGGGGGCTGTATATCTTGCATCGGTGCTGGCTACCCACGCGCAAAAGGGTCTGCCCGCGTTTGGCATTTACGGCCACGACGTGCAGAACTGCGATGACACTACCATTCCCGAGGACGTTAAGGAAAAGCTGCTTCGCTTTGGTCGTGCTGCAGTTGCCGCCGCCACCATGAGAGGCAAATCCTATCTGCAGATCGGCTCGATCTGCATGGGCATCGGCGGCTCTATCATCAGCACCGATTTCATTGAGGATTACCTTGGCATGAGAGTCGAGTCTGTGGACGAGGTGGAGATCATCCGCCGCATGACCGAGGAGATCTACGACAAGGACGAATACGAAAAGGCGCTTGCATGGGCAAAGCAGTACTGCATCGAGGGCTTTGACAAAAACGATCCCACTCTGCAAAGAACGCGCGAGCAAAAGGATGCAGATTGGGAATTCGTGGTCAAGATGGCCGTGATCATCAAGGATCTGATGAGCGGTAACCCCAATCTCCCCCGAGGCAACGAGGAAGAAATGGTTGGCCACAATGCCATCGCCGCAGGATTTCAGGGTCAGCGTCAATGGACGGATTTCTATCCCAACGGCGACTTTGCAGAGGCCATGCTCAACACCTCGTTTGACTGGAACGGCGCGCGTGAGCCCTATATTCTGGCCACCGAGAACGACGTGCTCAACGGCATCGGTATGCTGTTTATGAAGCTGCTGACAGGCCGCGCACAGATGTTTGCCGACGTCCGCACCTATTGGAGCGGCGACGCTGTCAAGCGCTGCACGGGCTATGAGCTGCAGGGCAAGGCTGCTGACGCGGACGGCTTTATCCATCTGATCAATTCGGGCGCATGCTGTCTGGATGCCAACGGCGCGGCCAAGGACGCAGACGGCAACGCTGTTATGAAGCCCTGGTATGAGGTCACCGAGACCGACGCCAAGGCCATTATGGAAAATTCCACCTGGAACTATGCCGACCTCGGCTATTTCCGCGGTGGCGGTTATTCCTCGCGCTTTGAAACCAAGGCAGAGATGCCCGTGACCATGATCAGACTCAATCTGGTCAAGGGTCTTGGTCCGGTACTGCAGATCGCAGAGGGCTGGACGCTGGATCTGCCCGCCGACGTATCAGATGCGCTGTGGAAGAGAACCGACTACACCTGGCCCTGCACGTGGTTTGCACCCAGATGCGACGGCAAGGATGGCTCGCCCTTCAAGACCGCTTATGACGTCATGAACAACTGGGGCGCCAACCACGGCGCGATCAGCTACGGCCATATCGGCGCGGATCTGATCAGCCTTTGCTCGATTCTGCGCATCCCCGTGAGCATGCACAACGTGCCCGAGGAAATGATCTTCCGCCCCGCCGCATGGAATGCATTCGGCATGGATAAGGAAGGGCAGGACTATCGCGCCTGCGCTTGCTACGGTGCGCTCTATAAGAAGAACTAAGAATCTGCTGATTGCATAAAGGAGCAACGTGTTATGACCGAGAAAACAAAGCTGACAAGAGCCGATATATTACGCACCATGGTAAATCGCACGGCAGAGCAATCGCAAATGATCATCTGTCTGCTTGCAGGCGGATGTGTGGTGATGCTTGTGATGCTGCTTTCATCGAATTGGGTTTGGAACAACGTTCATGGGCTGATCGGCATTGTTTTTGGTGTTGTTCCTTGTGTAGTCATTCCTATACTGCTTTTCAATTTGGCAAAGGTGCTGTTGTATACGCATCGGCAAAAGCAGGATATTCTGCAAGGCGATATCACGATCATCAAAGACGAGCTGCGAAAAATAGGAAAGCAAGAAGAAATTGTATACAGCACAGCGTACGCCAATCGCTTCAAAAAGATTACCTACGACGTGTTTGAATTTGCGCGCGGCAATACCTTTATTATGAAAAATGGCCTTTGGAACCAAGCGGAGAAAAGACGCGCGCGGGATGAGTATGGTGTAGGGCATACCTTTATTTTGGTGATCTACCAGAAAAGAAGCTGGGAACTGCAGCTCATCTATCCCGAGGCATTATTCGAATACGTGGATGACGCGGAGGATGCACAATGACCAAAGAAATACTGACAGACGATATCATCCGACAGGATATCCTTGTCCATGAGGTCAAGAAAGCCAATACCAACGATAAAAAAACGCTTGTATGGATAGGGCCGATCACTGCGGCCGCGCTGGTGGCAGGCTATCTTGTTTCGTGGGTGCTGGGCGTGCTGATCGCTCTGCTTGCCATCATTCCTGTGGTGATGTATTTTAAGCAGGAAAAAGAGGATGTGCAGATTTTAGAGCAGGTTACGCACGGCGGCGAATTTACCGTTTGCACCGACGTGCTTTCGCACATCGGGCAGGAAACTGTCTACGAGCCGCACGTTCATACCAACATAGGCAGCAGCCACAAAACACACTATACCAAGACGGTCAAGGTCTATTTTTTCCACAATGCCAAGTGGCGTGTGCCCGAGACCGATACGCTTTATGCATGGAGCAAGGAGATGTATATCTCTCCGCAGGGGCTGGACAACACCTCTCTGCGCGGCGACGAATTTTACCTCGTCACCCGTCTCGGAGAGGCCGAGGTCGCTTATGCCTATAACAAAAAATTCTTTGAATATAAAGGAAATCACACCGTATCGTAAAGGGGAAGGACATCATGAATAACAAGGAATGGTTCAAAAAAGAGGCCAAGTTCGGCCTGATGATCCATTGGGGACTTTACTCGCTGTTGGCGGGGGAATATAAGGGTCAGCGCATGGATATGATCGCCGAGTGGGCGCAGTCCTATTTCCGCATCCCGAATGAGGAATACGCACAGCTGGCCAAGGCATTCAATCCCGTGTATTTTGATGCCGAGGAATGGGTCAGGCTGGCCAAGGACGCAGGTATGAATTACATGGTCGTGACAAGTAAACACCACGATGGCTTTTGCATGTTCAAGTCTGCTTATGACAGCTATAACGTGGTGGACGCCACTCCCTTTGGCCGCGACGTGATCGCGGAGCTGTCCGCCGCTTGCAAAAAGCATGGATTGAAATTCGGCCTTTACTATTCGCAGGAGCTGGATTGGCACGAGCCCAACGGCGGCGGCTATCATCCCACACACCTCAACGTGTGCGACACCCATTGGACAAACAACTGGGACTATCCGGACGACGATGCCAAGGATTACGAGCAATGCTTCCGCTCCAAGATCCTGCCGCAGATCCGTGAGATTTTGACCAAGTACGGCGATTTGTGCCTGCTCTGGTGCGACACCCCGCATCAGATCACACCCGAGCAATCGCGCGAGCTGCGCGACCTGGTCAAATCCATTCAGCCGGATTGCCTGCTCAACAGTCGCATCGGCAACGACCTTGGCGACTACGTTTCCATGGGCGACAACGAAATTCCCGACGAGTATATGGAAGACGTGCTGGTGGAGTCACCGACCACGCTCAACGATACATGGGGCTTTAAGTACTACGACGACAACTGGAAGAATGCCGATGAGGTCATCCGTATCAAGGAGCACCTCAACGAGCGCGGTGTCAACTACCTGCTCAACGTCGGCCCCGACCATCTCGGCCGCATCCCAGCCCCCGCGCTGGAAATTTTGCGCGAGGTGGGAAGACGCAATAAATAAAGATAAGGCGGAGATAAATCCTATCTCCGTCTTTATTTAAGACTTCATCCAATTTGTAGGTGCGGCACAATCGTATTGCTACGAAAAATTAACCAATGGTATAATTGTTGTTTCCCAACAATGCCTTTACAGCGCAAATTATTATGTTATAATAGAAGCAGAAGCAGACGTCAGCTTACTTTTTATTATGGAGGCAACTATATGGAAATGACCATTGGTGCAAATATCAAGCGTTTGCGTACAGCAAAAAATATCACACAGGAGCAGCTCTCGGTTGCGATGAATGTTACGTGTGCTGCCGTCAGTAAATGGGAGCGAGGCGAGACCTACCCGGATATTACCAATCTGCAGCCGCTGGCGTATTTCTTCGGAGTTACGCTTGATGAGCTTATGGGGTATGATCAAGAAAAGATTCAGGCACAAATTGATGAAGTGCTTTTGGCTTACAGAAAGTTTTGGAGAAGTGATCCTATCAAAGCACGTGAGATTATTGTAAAGGCACATAAAGATTATCCCAATGATTATTGGATTATGAGCAACTATATGTGGAATATAGCAGGTGACCTGGCAGACAATGATCCCGCTGTTCTGATCGCTCACAAGGAGGAGCTCCTTGCCATTTGCGAAAGGATTTTGGAAGGTTGTACAGAGGAAAAGATTCGTTTGAGTGCATGGAACATGCGCGCAAAAATCCTTCATGCGGAAGGGAAAACTGAAGAAGCACTCGCAATCTATCAAACCAATTTTGCTGATTGGTACACTACCGGCGCGCAAAAGATCGAGCAGTTGTTTGCAAAGGACACGAGCGGATATTACTTCTATGTGAGAAAGAATATGTTTGAGCTTGCTGATTTTGTGGCAGATAAGCTGGGAAGAAGCGTTTATTTTAATCCCGAGCTATCACAAAATGAAAAAGCGGAGCGCGCAGTTCAGTATGGTGATTTGCTGTTTGCAGCATTTGATGAAACAGGCGACGCATTTTTCCTTATGCTTGCTATGTCTTTCCTCGGAAGAATGGAAAATGATCTCTACTATCGCGGTGGTACCGATAAACAGGTGACTATAATTATGGATAAACATCTGCTTGCAATGAAAAAGATCAATGAATTGAGAGCAGAAAATCAAGCATTGGATTGTGCTTTTGAACGTTATGGAGAAGCTAAGAGGGGCAATTATTTCGAAACAAACATTGATTATCGTATCAATGCTACGACCGGCAGACGTGCCGAATTGCTGAAAAATCCCGAATACGTTGCTGTGTTGGAAAAATACAGATAAATAAGAAAAATGGCTGAGCAAACGCTCAGCCATTTTGTATGAATATGTATTTATCTCTGAATTCTACCCGAGCCGTCACCGCCTGCCAGCTTTTCCACCTCGGCAACCGTGACCATGTTGTAGTCACCGCCGATGGAATGCTTGAGCGCGGATGCCGCAACTGCGAATTCCACAGCCGCCTGCGTGTCCTTGCCCGAAAGTACGGAATAGATCAGGCCGCCGCCAAACGAGTCGCCGCCGCCAACACGGTCAATGATGGTCAGCTCATACTTCTTGGAGAAGCAGTAAGCATCCTCGGCTACGTTGTAAAGCATAGCGCTCCAGCCGTTGGCGCTTGCGCTGTGGCTCTCGCGCAGGGTAATGGCAACCATCTCAAATCCAAACTTATCAGTCAGCTGCTTTGCAACCGACTTGTAGCCGTCGTGATTGAGCGTACCGCCGTAAATGTCGGTCGCCTCGGCCTCGATACCGAATACGTCCTTGGCGTCCTCCTCGTTGGAAATGCAGACGTCCACGTACTCGCACAGCTTGGTCATGGTCTCGCGAGCCTGCGCACGCGTCCACAGCTTGCCGCGGTAGTTGGGGTCGCAGGAGATCTTGATGCCGCGCGCCTTGGCCGCCTTGCAGGCGTCCAGACAAATGTCGGCCACGTTCTGACCCAGCGCGGGGGTGATACCGGTGAAGTGGAACCACTCGGCACCGTCAAAAATCTTGTCCCAATCAAAATCCTCGGCCGAGGCCTTGGCAATTGCGGAGTTTGCGCGGTCGTAAATGCAAACCGAGCCGCGCTGAGAAGCACCCTTTTCGTTGAAATAGATGCCCACGCGGTCGCCGCCACGTACGATCATGGAGGTGTCCACGCCGTATCTGCGCAGGGAATTGACAGCCGCCTGGCCGATGGCGTGTGCGGGGAGCTTGGAAACGAATGCGACGTCCATGCCGTAGTTGGCAAGGGAAACGGCTACGTTAGCCTCGCCGCCGCCAAAGGTGAATTCCACCTGGCTGGCCTGCACGAATCTTTCATAATTATTGGGCTGAAGTCTGAGCATCAGCTCACCAAAGGTAATGATCTTAGCCATATCGTCCTCCTATCAGTCAAACGCTGCTGCACGGGCTTCTTTGCACAGCGCGGTGATCTTATCCCAGTTTCCTGCGGCAATGTCTGCGCGGGGGCAGATCCACGAGCCGCCCACAGCCTGAATAAAGGGCGCGTCGATGTATTCGCGTACGTTTGCGGTGTTGATGCCGCCCGTGGGCAAAAACTTGATTCCGACAAAAGGAGCGGAGAGGTTCTTCATGGCGTTCAGACCGCCGTAAATGTTGGCGGGGAAGAACTTGATAACCTTCAGTCCCATATTGATCGCTGCGGTGATCTCGGTGGGAGTCACACAGCCGGGGGTGGTGGCAATGCCGTTTTCGATGCAATAAGCAACAACGTCGCGGTCAAAGCCGGGGGAAACGATAAACTTGGCACCCATCTCGCAAGCCAGCTTGCACTGGTCGAGATTGAGCACGGTGCCGGCTCCTACCAGCATGTCGGGGCAAGCCTCGGATACAGCCTTGATAGCCTCGGGAGCGGCGGCGGTACGGAAGGTGATCTCCATAACGTCCACGCCACCTGCAAGCAAAGCCTTGGCGCAGGGAACGGCGTCCTTGACGTCGTCAATGACGACTACGGGAACGATACCAACGCGGGAAAATCTTTCAAGTACAGTCATGTCAAGGCCTCCTTATACACCGGAATATGCAGCAAAGCCGCAGTCAATGGGAAGTACGACACCGGTAATGGCCGATGCACTTCTGTCGTCGCAAAGGAACAGGGTAGCTCCCAGAAGCTCCTCGGCGTTGACGTATCTGTGGCAGGGAGTACCGTTTAAGATCTTGGCACTTCTTGCGGTGGGCGTGCCGTCCTCATTGAACAGAAGAGAATAGTTCTGTGCGGAAACCAAGAAGCCGGGCGCGATGGCATTGCAACGGATGCCCGTGCCCGCAAAGTGGGTAGCCAGCCACTGGGTGAAGTTGGAAATGCCTGCCTTGGCCGCAGAATAAGCGGGAATCTTGGTCAGAGGGGTGTAGGCATTCATGGAAGAAATGTTGAGAATGCAACCGCCGTTCTCAAGCATGTCCTTGGCAAACGCCTGCGTGGGCAGCAGCGTGCCCTGGAAATTGAGCTTGGACACAAAGTCAACGCCGCTCGCATCCAGATCAAAGAAGGACTTGCCCTCGGGAGTTGCTTCGTGGTGATATTCGTTTGTGGTAGTCGCACGGGGATTGTTACCGCCCGCACCGTTGACCAGCACGTCGCACTTGCCAAGATCGGCAAGCACCTGCGCATGCACGGCCTCAAGCGCCTCGGGATCCAGCACATTTGCCTTATATCCCTTGCAGATAAAGCCCTCGGCGCAGAGCTCGTCGGCCAGCTTGAGCACAGCCTCTTCGTTGAGGTCAAGAGCCGCAACCTTTGCGCCGCACTGTGCAAATGCGCGCGCCATTGCACCGCAGATCAGACCGCCCGCACCGGTGACAACAACCACCTTGCCGGTATAATCAATGTTCAGGGGAAGATTCATCATTTTTCTGTACCTCCAATTTATCAAGCATGTCCCAGACACCCAGCATATACATAATGCCGAGCGCTCTGTCATAAAGTCCGTAGCCGGGTCTGACCGTGCCGGGCCCCTCTCCCCACAGATGTCTGCCGTGGTCGGGTCTGATGTAACCGTCAAAGCCGCAGTCGTGGTAAGCCTTCAGGATATCGAGAATGCCGGTGTCGCCGTCACAGTCGCGGTGGCTGGCCTCCGAGAAATCGCCGTTTTCAAAATGCTTGACGTTGCGGATGTGTGCAAACGCGATTCTGTCGCAGTGCTTGCGCACGATATCTGCTACGATTGTATCGGGGTTTGCACTCAGGCTGCCGGAGCAAAGGGTCAGGCAGTTGCAGGGGTGATCGACCATGGAAAGGAAGCGGTCGATCGAGGGCTCGTCCACCAAAAGTCTGGGCAGACCGAAAATATCCCACGGTGGATCGTCCATGTGGATCGCCATTTTGATACCGGTTTCCTCGCAGACCGGCATAAGAGCCTCGAGGAAGTACTTGAGGTTGGCCCACAGCTTTTCGTGGTCCACGTCGGCGTAAGCCTTGAACAGCTGGTCCAGCTTTGCCATACGCTCAGGCTTCCAGCCGGGGAAGGACATGTTGTATTTCTTAGTGAAATCCAGAATGTACTTTGCCATGGCATTGTAGTCGTCCTGGATCATGTTCTTTTCATAGAACAGCGCAGTCGAGCCGTCGCCCACGGGATGGAACAGATTGGATCTTGTCCAGTCAAAGATGGGCATGAAGTTGTA
>JAZULL010000025.1:0-37524 GCA_045603085.1 Eubacteriales bacterium
CTTCTCGCAAAAGCTCTCTAAGGTCAGCGCGGGATCGTGCGCGGGGGCTGTGTAGTGTGCCATGATGCGGTCGGTCTGCGCCAGCATGAAAAATCTGCTCTCTCCCTCCGCTCTTTCGGGCTGACCCGGAGCAGAGCCGCCCTTGCCCTTTTCATCCTTCTTTTTGCCACTGCCTTCGGGAGCGATAACGCTTACCCCGGCGGCATCCGAGCGCAACACCGCGATCACAAGTGCCACCACCAGCGCCAGCACCACCAAGGCATAAATGCCTATGGCTGTGCGGGAGGAAAGCATCTCCCAGATAAACTTGATCAGCATATCCTTTCTCCTTCTCCTTTCGGCAAAATCAATCCGACTCCGGCTTGCTAAGCTCGCCAAGCTCGCGAATCACACGCATGGTCAGGGGCAGGCGGTCGCGACCGACCGTACGCTCCAGCAAATGCGTCAGCGTCTCGCCCTCACTTCTCTTGATCAGGGCACGCATCTCGCTGCCGTAAGCGGGCAGGATCAGCGACACAAACGCGTTATCCAACGCTTCCATGGGCTTACCGCCCGTGGCAATGTAAACAGAGGTGTATTTTTCAATCATACGCAGGGTACGGTTGGAAAGCTTGGTGCCGCACTCCTCTTTCATCGCGGCCTCCAGCTCGTCCAGCGACTTCCAGACCTCCTCGGACAGATAATATTCCTGCTCGGCTACGTTGACGGCAGACTCCCATGCGGCTACCGAGGGAATGACGGCGTCTGCGGGCTCGACGGGGACGGCGGCAGACTTGGATTTATGCAGGCTGACAGGTACGGCGTACTGTGCGATCTCACCCTGCACCTGCCCCGACGCATAGCTGTCGGACAGCACGCACGGCATCCAGAGATTGCCACCTACAGACAGTACACCCTCCTCAACGCCCTCAAGGGACACAGCAGAGGCAGGCTGACCCAAATAAATTCTCGCACCCTCATCGGGAAGGCGGAAATAATGACTCATCAGTCCAAACGCGGCGTCGACCTGCTCTGCCTTGATGCCGCCAACGCCTGCCAGGGCAACGTTAGCCGGAGAATACTGAGAAACAAATACGGCCTTGGCAAACGCGCTGTGCGTGACCTTGCCGCTCTCCTCATCCTTGACCAGCAGCAGATCTGCCAGCGAGGACACCTCGGCAGGTGCTTGCCCCGCCTCGACCTTGACGCCAAACGCTCCATACAACGCGTCAAGCAGCTCGGCACCGTCCACAACTCCCGCGTCGCACAGCAGCAGGCGCGAGCAGGACATGGCGGCCATCAGGCGGCGCACGTCCGCAGCCTCATACTGCCACAGCGCGGCACTGAGCTGCTCGTACAGCTGCTTGCAATCGGTTTCGGTAAGCGGCTCGGGCATGATATAATCATCCATTTTCTCCCGGGTCTCTTGCAGCACCTCATACGATATGCCGGCCTGCATGATCTCACCCTCGGGAACAACCGTTTCGGTGACCTGCTCCGCGCTCTCCTCCGGCTCGGCATCGGCCATAGCCATTTGCTCCTCGACGGTGGGAATGACACCACCGTGCAGCTTCTTATATCTGTGCCACTTGATCATACGCACAATCATAAACACGGCCATGGTGGAGGACGCAACAAAGCAGCCCGCACCCGCCAAGAATTCCAGCGAGCGCACCACGATCTCAATAAAATCCGAGGTGTAGACCGGGAATCCAAACAGATAGATGATGTGGCCCAGCCAACCCTCAAACAGCCTTCCCAGCCAATTGCCGATCTTGTCCGCAACACCCAAAAACAGCATGTCCAGACAGCAGATCAGATTGATCAGATCCAGTACGCCGATCGGGATGAGCAAAAACAGCGCGCGTTTTTGTCTTTTGCGTCTTTTTTCCTCGCGCTTTGCGGCCTTTTGCAGCTTTTTCTCGCGCAAAGCCAGCTCGACGGGGTCTGCGACTAAAAGCTCATTGCAAAAGCTGCAATACTTGCGATCATCCTTGTTGCTTGTTCCACATTTTCTGCAAATTGTCATATCTTTGAATTCCTTTCGGAAAAATTTCTTTGGAATATAATTATAACTATTATACCACTACGATCCTTTAAAGTCAATTCGCGCGCGCGCGTGCGCGTGCTTTTTGGGGGCTTATACAAATTTATCGCCGTCAATTTGTGAATTCTGCAAGGATTTTGGTCTGTCTCTTGACGGCACGGCGTTTTTTTGCTATAATGAGATCTGAACCAAAATTCCATTCAGAGGTTATCTATGTCAAATAAAACCGTCAAAATCCTGCATCGCGCGGCGACCCTGACGCTATCGGTCACGGCAGTACTGTGTGCCGTGGCTCTGGCTGTTGCCTGCGTGCAGATCTATCAAAGCGGCGACCGTCCCTTCTCGCCCGAGAGCGTTGCGTGGGCTTGGAACGCTATTGCAATATTTGTCTGGCTGTTCGTGATCTGCGCGATTGGCAGCGGTGTGCTGTTTTGGCTGTTTCCCGCGCCTGATGTCAAACAAAAAGTCAAGGTATCGCCTCACGTGCGCCTGGCCAAGGCGCGCGCAAGACTTGCCCGCAAGCAGTACGATCCGCGCCTGCTTTCCCCCTTGGAAAAGCACGATATCTATCTTGTTACCATGCGCGGCTCCGCGGTGCTCGTTTGCATCCTGAGCGCTGTTCCATCCTTGTTTTACTTGTCAAACGTGGACAATTTCACTTCTATTGACACCCACCTCAACGCCCAGGTCATCCGCGGCGTTGTGCCCGCTCTCCTGGCGGCTCTGATCGCGCTGGGCTTTTGCGCGGCAGTCAGACTTCTCTCGGATATCAGCGCCGAGCGCGCGCTGATCTACGCCAAGGCCATCATGCTCCTTCCTGCCCCCGCGGCCGAGAAAATGCCGGTTGGCAAGTCTTGCAAGGAGCTGCCCGGATACGCAATAATTGTCGTGCGCGTGGCACTCATTCTGGTGGCTGTTCTCATGATCATTTTCGGCATTTTCAACGGTGGCATGAGCGACGTTTTGCAAAAGGCCATCAAGATCTGCACCGAGTGCATCGGATTGGGGTGATACTATGAGTAAAAAAATAACACTTTCCGACGTCAAAAACAAGCTTGTCTCACTGCTGCCCACCAAGCGTAAGCTCATCCAGCTTTACGCCGCCCTGCTGGTCAACGCCAACGTCAAGGGTTTTGTAACCGGCCAGATCTACACGGGCCCCTTCAAAAACCTCTGCGCCCCCGGACTTGGATGCTATTCCTGCCCCGGCGCGGTGGCCGCCTGCCCCTTGGGCGCATTACAGAATGCGCTGGCATCCTCGGGTGCGCGCGTTCCCTATTACGTATTCGGCATCATTTTGCTGTGGGGCGTACTCTTCGGCCGCTGGATCTGCGGTTTCCTCTGTCCCTTCGGACTGATTCAAGAGTTGCTTCATAAGATAAAGACGCCAAAACTTAAAAAAAGTTTCGCAACTCGCGTATTTTCTTACTTCAAATATGTAATTTTGGCGATTTTCACAATTATTCTGCCCTTAATTTATGCATTTCGAGACTTCCCCCTGCCCGGATTTTGCAAATACATCTGCCCTGCGGGCACGCTGGAGGGCGCAATCGGACTTCTCTTAAACGAGGCCAACGCCGAAATGTTCCCCATGCTCGGCCCGCTGTTCACCTGGAAATTCGTGCTGCTGGTGGGATTTGTACTGGCAAGTATCTTCATCTACCGCTTCTTCTGCCGTTTCTTCTGCCCCCTGGGCGCGATCTACGGTCTTTTCAACAAGATCTCGCTGATTGGCATCAAGCTCGACAAGCCCAAGTGCACCGACTGCGGCAAGTGTCAGACCAAATGCCAGATGGACATCCGCCACGTGGGCGATCACGAATGCATCAGCTGTGGCGAGTGTATTTCGACCTGCCCGACGGGTGCGATCCGCTGGAAGGGCTCGAAATTCGTGCTCCCGCCCAATGAGATCGGCGACAAGCCCGTCGCTGCCGAGATGCAGAACAAGTACGCCAAGCGCCGCCGTGTGCTGAAGATCGTAGCCGCTGTGCTCATGACGGTCACCCTGCTGGGTGCTCTGGTCTATTTCAACTTTATTTACAAGGGAAAAGAGCTTCCGCCCGAGGGCAACGAGGTCGGCTCGCTGTGCTACAGCGCCGAGCTTCCGGTCATTGACGAATCCGGCTTGACCGAGGACGTCTTTGCACTGGAGCACAACCGCGGAAAGGTCACCGTGATCAACTTCTGGGGCACTTGGTGCGGCCCTTGCAAGGCAGAGCTTCCGCACTTTGACGCAGTCGCGGGCGACTATGCGGGCAAGGTGACGGTTGTGGCCATCCACACCGAATACGGACACGACACCGCAGACGAATACATTACCGAAAACTACCCCGATTCTCAAATGCTGTTTGCCATGGACACCGGTGACGCGTACTACGCCGCGCTGGGAGGTCTTGGCACTTACCCGACCACGGTTGTGGTGGACGAGGACGGCGTGATCACAGCAAGATTTGTCGGCTCTGTGACACACGACGAACTGATCGCCGCCGTGGAAGAGGCGCTGAACTAAATATAAATCCGACAAAAAAGGGAGTCTTCCGACTCCCTTTATTTTTTGTTATCTCTCAACCTCTTGCATAACGAAGGCTTCGAGGATATCGTCAACGCGGATGTCGTTGAACTTCTTGAGGCTGATACCGCACTCGTAGCCTGCGGCAACCTCGCGGACGTCGTCCTTGAAGCGGCGCAGAGATGCGATCTCGTCCTCGAAGATCACGATACCGTCACGCACAATACGGATCTGAGACTGACGGGTGATCTTGCCGTCCTGCACGTAAGAGCCTGCGATGAAGCCGACGCCCGGCACGTGAATGGTCTGTCTGACCTGCGCATGACCCATCAGCACCTCGACAAACTGCGGTGCGAGCATACCCTTCATGGCTGCCGAGATCTCCTCGATGCAGTCGTAAATGATACGGTAGGTGCGGATATCGACGCCCTGACGCTCTGCGCTGTCCAGCGCGGACTTATCGGGACGCACGTTAAAGCCAACAATGATGGCATTGGATGCCGCGGCCAGCATAACGTCACCCTCGTTGATACCGCCGACTGCGGTGTGAATGACATTGACCTTGACTTCCTCGTTGGAAAGCTTCTGCAAGGACTGCTTGACTGCCTCTGCAGAGCCGTCCACGTCTGCCTTGATAATAACGTTCAGATCCTTGACACCCTCGGAGATCTGTGCAAACAGATCATTGAGGTTCGCTCTGGAGTTGGCCTTAAACACCTCTTCCTTAGCGGCGGCCTTTCTCTGCTCGGCCAGCTCTCTTGCCATCTTTTCATCCTCAACGGCCGCGAACTGGTCACCTGCCTGAGGCACTTCGGCAAGACCCGTGATCTCAACGGGCACCGAAGGTCCTGCAACCTTAACGGTTCTGCCGGTATAATCGGTCATGGCTCGAACACGGCCAACGGCTGTGCCCGCAATGACAACGTCGCCTGCATGCAACGTACCGTTCTGTACCAGCACGGTAGCCACGGGGCCGCGTCCCTTGTCCAGTCTGGACTCGATGATGATACCCTTGGCACGGCGGTCGGGGTTAGCCTTGAGCTCCTTGACCTCGGCTACCAGCAGAACGCTCTCCAAAAGGTCGTCAATACCCTGCTTGGTCAGCGCGGAAACGGGAACACAGATCACGTCGCCGCCCCATTCCTCGGGAACGAGGTCGTACTTGGTCAGCTCCTGCTTGACCGCGTCGGGGTTTGCGGTGGGCTTATCCATCTTATTGATCGCAACCACGATGTCAATGCCGGCGGCCTTGGCGTGGTTGATTGCTTCTATAGTCTGGGGCATGATACCGGCGTCGGCCGCTACTACGAGAATTGCAATGTCGGTCGCCTGCGCGCCGCGCGCTCTCATAGCGGTGAACGCCTCGTGGCCGGGGGTATCCAAGAAGGTGATATCCTGATCGTTGATCTTGACGCGGTATGCACCGATATGCTGGGTAATACCGCCCGCCTCGCCTGCGGTAACGTTTGCATGACGGATGGCGTCCAGAAGCGAGGTCTTACCGTGGTCAACGTGACCCATGACACAAACAACGGGTGCTCTGGGGGACAGCTGCTCCTCAGCGTCCTCGGTCTGGTCAAACAGCTTTTCCTCGATGGTAACGACCACTTCGCGGGTGTATTCTGCGCCCATTTCCTCGCAAACCATGGCTGCGGTATCATAGTCGATCAGCTGGTTGACGGTTGCCATAACGCCAAGTCCGACCAGCTTCTTGATGACCTCGCCTGCGGTTGCCTTGAGTCTGAGTGCCAGCTCGCCTACCGAGATCTCATCCGGGATCTCAACGCGAACCACCTGCTTGACAACGGGCTGCTGCTTCTTGGGTGCGCCCTTCTGGTTCTTACCTGCGGGCTTACCAACCTGCTGCTTTCTGCCGCGCTGGTTGCCACCGCGCAGATCTCTGTCGGTCTCGGTGACAAAGGTGTCCAGCTTTTCATCGTACTTGGAAAGGTCGACCTCGGTGGTTCTGGTATCTACCACGCGCACAGCGCCCTTCTTGGACTGACCGTCGCCACCCTTGGGGGTCTGGCCGCGCACGATGGCCTGCACCTGGAACTTCTCTCTGGGTGCGGAAGGTACGTAGTCGTCCTTATCCCCGCCACCTCTGGGATTATAGTTATTGTTGGGTCTTTGATTGTTGTTCGGACGGCCGTTGTCACGTCCTCCGCGATCCTGGCCGGGAGCGGGACGCTGGCCCTGCTGGCCATCGCGGTTGAAACGGTCGTTCTGACCCTGAGCCGGACGCTGGGTCTGCTGGCCGTCGCGGCTAAAGCGATCCTGTCCCTGTGCGGGTCTCTGGCCGTCGCGTCCACCGCGATCCTGTCCCTGCGCAGGTCTTTGGCCGTCGCGGTTGAAACGGTCGTTCTGACCCTGCACCGGACGCTGGGTCTGCTGACCGGGCGCTGTGCCTCTGCGATCCTGCCCCTGAGCGGGACGTCTTTCGCCTGCGGCCTGAGCGCGCTTATCCGCTGCCGCACGGGCTGCCGCCTCGATGGCTGCCGCTCTTTCGATGGCTGCTGCGCGGGCTGCCTTCTGAGCCGCCGCCTTTTCAGCCTCAGCTCTCTGTGCTACCGCTGCTTCCGCAGCCTTCTCTGCTGCTTTAGCAGCTTCTGCCGCCTGATCGGCCGCTGCCCTTTCTGCGGCAATTCTATCTGCCTCAGCCTTCTGCGCTGCAAGTGCTTCTGCTGCTGCCTTTTCAGCTGCTGCCTTTTCAGCTGTTGCCTTTTCAGCCGCCTTCTGTGCCGCGAGCGCCTCTGCAGCCTTCTTAGCCGCCTCCTCCTTGTTCGGGATTCGGGAAGGAATATAGGTCACCCCATCTAAGTAATCATCAATATTGTCCACCTGGTGGGATTTTGTAAGCGTGTCGAGAAAAAGGTCAAATTCTGCCGGCTCAAGCACCTTCTGCGTCTTGACGTCCATGCCCTTTTCGGCACAGATATCCACGATATCCTTGCTCTTGAGTCCCAGGTCCTTGGCCAGTTGCATGACTTTAAATTGCGGGTTTGCTGCCATAAATCCTCCTAAAAATACCTGATCGTCGAACTTTTTCGACTTACTTTGGCAAATGCGCCTCGACAGCCTTGAACAGCTGTCCGTCGGTGATTGCCACAGCGCCAATCGGCGCGCTCTTGCCCACGGCCGCCGCCAGCTCGTCTGCCGTATAGGGCAGCTCTACCAGCCGTACGCCGTAGAATTTGCATTTATCGCTTAGTTTCTTTTTGGTATTATCCGATGCATCGGCCGCCGCGAGCACTACGCTCATAGCACCACCTTTTCGCATCTCTGTGCAGATCAGCGGTACACCGCAGATCAGCTTTCCTGCCCGACGGCAAATACCGATCGCGCCAAGCAGGCGATCCGTGCCGCCCATGCTTACTCCCCGGCGCCAAGCGAGAGCTCGATGCTGTCAAAGACGGTGTCCGGAATACTGCATTCCAGCGCTCTTTCCAGCCTTTTGCTCTTTTGCGCCTTGCGCAGGCAAGCGGCCTTGGGGCAAAGATACGCTCCCCTGCCGTTTTTCTTGCCGGTCAGGTCGGCGACCACCTCGCCCTCGGGTGTGCGGACCACTCGGATCAGCTCGCGCTTGGGGCTATGCTCGTTGCATCCCAGGCATTGACGCATGGGAATCTTTTTTGCTTTTTGTTCCATCTTTTATGAATTACTCGGACTTGATATCGATCTTCATGCCGGTCAGTCTTGCCGCCAATCTGACGTTCTGACCTTCCTTACCGATGGCAAGAGACAGCTGATCGGGATCCACCAGCACGCGGCATGCGCGCTCGCCGGTCATCACAACATCCAGCACGTGTGCGGGAGCGAGTGCGGCGGCTACGTATTCCTCGGGCTGCTCGCTGTACTTGACAACGTCAACCTTTTCACCGCGGAGCTCCTCGACGATGCTGTCGATTCTCATGCTGCGGTTACCGATACATGCGCCTACGGGATCAACGTCGGGATCTCTGGAGTATACTGCGATCTTGGTTCTGGAGCCTGCCTCACGGGAAACGCCCTTGACGATGACCACACCGTCTGCGATCTCGGGAACCTCAAGCTCGAACATTCTGCGAACCAGGCCTGCATGGACACGGGAGAGAGTGACCAGAGGACCTCTGGACTCCTTGTTGACCTCCTGCACAAAGACCTTGATCTTATCGCCGGGATAGAAGGTCTCGCCGGGGATCTGCTCCTCCGCGCGAAGCACTGCTCTGCCGTCGTCGGTAGCCAGAAGAACGTTGCCGGTTTCGTAATCAACCTTATCAACGGTTGCGGTGATGATCTCTTCTCTCTTATTCTCGTAAGCCTCCTGCATGGCTCTGCGTTCACCCTCGCGAATGCCCTGGATGATGACCGACTTTGCAGCGGCCGCGCTGAGTCTGCGGAAGTTCTTGGGCTTTACCTCGGTCTCCACGATCTTGCCTACGGTGTATCTTCTGCTGATCTTCTTTGCGTCCTCCAAAGAGATCTGGGTCAGGGGATCCTCAACCACCTCGACAACCTCGTGCTGCTGATAAACGCGCACGTCCTTCTTGACCTCGTCTATGTGGATTCTGACGTTGGTGCCGTTGCCGTATTCCTTCTTGAAGGCCGACAGAAGCGCCGCTTCGATCTTTTCGATCATGTACTCCTTGGGAATTCCCTTTTCCTTTTCCAAAAGCTCAAGGGCAGCGAAAAATTCGTTGTTCATTTGGGACTATCCTTCCTTTTCTCAATTTGCGCTGAAATCGTAAACCGTCTGAAGCTTGGCGATCTTATCCGCATCAAACTCCAGCTGCTCGCCGTTGATTTCGACAAGCACGTTGCCCGCCTCGGTCATGCCGACCAAGATGCCGCGGTGCACCTTTGCGCCGTGCAGGGCGGAATAAAGTCTGATCTCGACCGTGTCACCTTGGCACATCTCCACGTGATCGCGCGTTTTCAGCTCACGCTCGATACCGGGCGAGGAAACCTCCAGAATATATGCCTCTGCGATGGGGTCATGCTCATCAAGCACCGGATCAATGGCACGGTGAAAACGCTCGCAATCGTCGATGGTGATGCCCTCGGGGTGGTCAATGGTAATGCGCAGGTATTTATCCGCGCCTTCCTTGACAAACTCAACGTCCCAGAGAATGTACTCCAGCGCGTCCGCCACAGGCAGGGCGATCTCCCACACTCTTTGCGCGATACTGCCCTGACGCTTTGCGCCGTTTTGTGCTGTACTCATGCTTCGGTGTCCTTTCTTTTTGCAAAATTTTGGGAGTGGATTTGCTCAACCCACTCCAAAACGATATCCTACTGTGCGTATTATATCATAAGTTTTTGTCTTTTGCAATACCTTATGCAAATATTTTTTGAATTTTTTGAGAAATTTTTTCATGCTTTTTGGTCCTTCACCCGATATTTTCAGAAAATTCATATCAAATTCCCCTTTTTCACCTGTTTCTTGTTTACAAACGGAAAAATATATGTTATACTATTATAATGGTTATAATTGCAGTATTGTGCCCTTGCGTCATATACCATCGGGCACGGAAAGGAGCTCCCGCTTGGAAACCAACCTTCAAACCCCTGCCGCACCCCGCGCACCGCTTTCCGTGGGCATGCGCATCTTACATGGCGCGGCGTTTGCGATATTTTCCCTTCTGATCCCCGTTGTCCTTTGCGTTGTTGCCCTTGCGGGGAACGACCCCGCCGCACAGTCGCCGGCTCAGACGCTCCCCTTCCTGGTGATTGCGCTGGCCGCCATCTTTTCGCTGATCGCTTGCCGCAGACCGGTCTACCTGATCGGATTTGTGCTGTGCACGCTGCTTGGCGCGGGACTCGGTCGCGGTCTTGGTGCATGCACCGCCGCGCTGATCTGTGCAACAGTTGCGGGGGCTGCGCTGTTTGTTGACGTCAAGCCCTCCCGCGCATGGCTGTTTGGCCTGGGTGCGCCTGCGGCTTACCTGATCTCGCTGATCCTTTCGCAAAGCCCTCTAATCTCCCTTTTAGCTCTGCTTCCCCTTTGCGGTGCAATCGCGCTTTCCCTGTGTCTGCGCAGAAAATATTCGCTGATCGTCAGCTCGGGTGCGCTGACCGGCACGCTGGCCGCATCTGCCCTTTTGCTTGTGCTGATCTTCGCGGCCGCAGGCGGCATGCCGCTGACCCTCGACGGCATTCGCGGTGCGATCGACTCCTTCCGCGATATGCTGGCCGAGTCCTTTGCCCTGACCATTGAAGCCATGATGGAACTGCCCGAAATGAGCGCGCAGTTCACCGCCATCTTCGGCGAAAATCTGAGCCCCGAGGAGCTTGCGGAAATTGCAAAAACCTACGGTGCGATGATGCTCAATCTGCTGCCCGGCATGGTGGGCATGGCGCTCTGGTGTCTGTCCTTCATCACCTTGAAAGGAACCGTCGCCACGCTGTTTGCAAAAACGCCGCGCGCCAAATACCCCGCGTACGTCGCGCGCTTTGCCCCCTCGCTTCCCACCGCAATCTTTTATCTGCTGTGCTTTTTCGGCGCAATCGCCGCCGCATTCTTCCCACAGCTGGAAATGATCTTCTTCGTGCTCCTGAACGTTTTCCTGATCCTTTTGCCCATGATGACCGTGCTGGGCATCCTGGACGTGCTGGCCTCATTCCGCCGCCCGCACTTCCGCCTTGGCCCGATCGTGCTTTACGTGCTCGCGGCCATTTTCCTTGGCATCTGGATCTTGCCTATGATCTCGATCACGGGCGCATTCTCGGTCATCTCCCGCGCACTTATCAAGGTCCTTGAGAAAAAGCTGAACAGCTTCAAGGACGAATAATTTAAGTTGAGCTTTTAAAACTATTTGAGCCGCCCCGCGCGGCATGGAGGTTAACATGAAAAACCGCTCCGACCGTCACAATAACGGACACTATACGGGTAAAAAGGAATCGCTCCACGTAGACCTGCGCGTTCCCTTTTCGATCTGCTTCGCCGTTGGGCTGATCCTGCTGATCGCCGGCACCGTGATCTCGCATCTGGATCACCCTGCGCTCTCAGCGTTCTGGTTCGGCATCGGTGCAATCGGCGTTTTTGTCCTGACCTGCGCCATTGTGTTCGGCATCTATATGTTCCGTCACGCCCGTCTGAAGGAGGCTGTGCTGGCTGCCGATCACATCAACACGGAAATTTACGATATGTTCCGCTACGTCATCGACGTGCCCTATGCCGTGATTGGCAAGGACGGCGTCGTCAAGATCATCAACAGCGCCCTGCAGGACGTGCTGGGCTACACCACCCCCGTATGCAACATCCGCCTGTCCGAATTCTGCGCCGTGCCCGTTGAGATCATCGCCGTAGCCGCTCATGGAGCCAAGTCCTCGGCGCACGCGTCGGATCTTTTGCCCGAGGGGCCTATCACCCGTCTTGCCAACGGCAAGAGATACGAGCTGCAGAGCTATCCCATGAGAATAGACGGCGAGGAATATTTCTTTACCGTTTTCCGCGACGTCAACGGTCTGCTTGAGATCAAGGAGCAGCTGGAAAGAGAAAATCCCGTGGTTGCCTACATTGCCATGGACAACCTGCAGGAGCTGACCCAGTTTGTCCGCGCCAGCTACCGTGAGACCGCCAACCGCATCGAGCAGATCCTGCAGGACTGGGTACAGAGCCTGCACGGTATGATCCGCGAATACGACAGAGACAAATATATCGCCGTTTTCTCCGAGGAGATGCTGGAGACCTGTATTGCAGACCGCTTTAGCATCCTGAGCACCGTCATGGACGTCAAGATCGGCGACAACACCTTCCCCGTGTCGGTCTCGATGGGCGTGGCTTCCATCCGCGGCACCATGGAGGAAAAGGAAAAGGCCGCTTACGCCGCCCTTGAGGTTGCGCTTTCCCGCGGCGGTAACCAGGTAGCCCTTCGCCGCGACGTGGGCGGTAATCTGGAATATTTCGGCGGCACACACAAGATTCTGGAGAGCAACTCCTCGATCAACTCCCGCGTCAGCGCAGGCGTGCTGACCGCCAAGCTCCGCGAATGCGGCAACGTGCTGATCATGGGTCACGCCAACCCCGACTTCGACTCGATCGGCGCCTGTGTGGGTGCGGCTCGCTTTGCCATGAGCGTGCTTGCGGATGCGGATAAGGACGTACCGGTTCACGTGATCATGGATCGCAACTGCGACAACTTCCGCACAAGCTTTGCACACCTTGCCGGCATGCCCGAATATAAGGAAATGTTTATTGGTCGCGAGGCAGGCATGAACGCCGTGACCTCAGACACCCTTCTGATCATCGTGGACGCAAACAACCGCTTCATCTTTGAAGCACCCGATCTGCCCGGTGTGGTTTCCAGCATCGCGCTGATCGACCACCACAGACTGGTCAAGGAGCCCGACTTCTTCCCCTTCTTAAAGTACATCGAGCCCACCAAGTCCTCTGCCAGTGAGATCATCGCAGAGATGCTGCAGCAGAGCGAATACGCCGAGTGCCTGCAGAAGGAGGAAGCCAACCTGCTGCTCTCGGGCATTATGCTCGATACGCACAACTTCACAAGAAACGCCGGTGCGCAGACCTTTGAGATCACGCACTACCTCTATTCCAGAGGTGCACATACCAGCGTGACACGCGAGTTCTTCAACCAGGAGCTGGAGGACATGCGTATTGCCAGCGCGTTTGATTCCATGGCGCGCATCTATCGCGACGTGGTCGCCATCACCTGGCTTTCCACCACCCGCGAGCCCACCCCCGAGGATCGCGTTGCCGCCTCCAAGGCGGCTGACAAGCTGCTCTCGCTCAAGGGAATTGAGGCCTCCTTTGCACTGGTACAGATGGACGACACCGTGGTCATCTCGGGTCGCTCCAAGGGTCTGATCAACGTACAGATCATTCTGGAAAAGCTGCAGGGCGGCGGACATTTCGATATGGCGGGCGCGCAGGTCAAGGGCGCGGGTCTTTTCGAGGCCTGCGATCTGCTTCGCGGTGCCATCGACGAATATTTTGAATACGATTACAAAACAGAGAGCGATAAATAACCCATAAATCGCTCGTTTACTCTACCGTTTACACTAAACTTACCGGAGGTTATATATGAAAGTTCTTCTTTTACAGGACGTCAAGGGACAGGGCAAAAAGGATCAGATCGTTGACGTTTCCGACGGCTACGCCCGCAATTTTCTCTTCCCCAAAAAGCTCGCGGTTGTGGCCGACAACAAGGCGCTCAACGAGGTAAAAAACAAGGAAGCATCCAAGCAATACAAGATCGAGACCGAAAAGGCTGCCGCACGCGAGATCGCGGCCAAGCTGGCAGAGGTGACGGTCAAATTCGCAGTCAACGCAGGTGCTGACGGCAGACTCTACGGCTCTATCACCTCCAAGGATATTGCCGAGGCGCTGGCAAAGCAGCACAAGATCACAATTGACAAGCGCAAGATCGTCATGCCCGACCCCATCAAGGCTTACGGCACCTACAATTTTGACGTGCGTCTGTATCCCGAGATCGTTGGCAAGGTCAAGGTGACCGTAGGCGCGTAAGTGCCGATCATGAGTAAATTGCACGGAGGTTAACATGAGCGAGGAACTTGTACGCAAGCTACCCTTCTCCCTGATTGCCGAGCAAAGCCTGCTTGGCTCTATCCTGATCGATCCCAAGGCGCTGACCGAGATCGCCGATATGATGAATGCAAACGATTTCTATCTGGACGAGCACCGTCAGATCTATCTTGCATTCCAGGATCTCTTTGCACAAAACAGCGAGATCGACGTCGTAACCCTGATCGACACGCTGGTGCACAAGGGCATTTACGACAAATCGGGCGGTCAGGATTACATCCGCACGCTGGCAGAGGTCGTCCCCAACGCGCTCAACGTCAAGGACTATGCCCGCATCGTTAAGGAAAAAAGTACGCTTCGCCGCCTGATTGAGGTGGCAAACGATATCTCCGAGGCCGCTTATTCCGAGCAGGACTCGGTAGCCGAGATTCTGGAATCCGCGCAAAACAGCATTTACGCCATTGCGCAGGGCCGCGATACCAAAAACTTCAAGCACATCCGCGACGTTATCGGCGACGTTTACGATCACCTGCACGACATGGCCGAGAACAAGGGTGCGGCGCAGGGCACGTCCACCGGATTTTCTGGTCTGGACCGCGTGCTGGCAGGTATGGGTAAATCTGACCTGATCCTGGTCGGTGCACGTCCCGGTATGGGTAAAACCTCGTTCTGTCTGAACATCGCCACCAACGTGGCTTCGCAGACCGGCAAGGCGGTCGCCATTTTCTCCTTGGAAATGTCTGCCGACCAGCTGGTCACCCGTGTGATCTCCAGCGAAGCGCTGGTGGACAGCTATTCGCTCCGCACGGGCGAGCTCAAGCACGAGGATTGGACCAAGATCGCGGAAACCGCCTCGCGTCTGGCAGGCTGTAACGTGCTGATCGACGACACGTCGGGTCAGTCGGTCACCGCTATGAAGGCCAAGCTCCGCCGCGTGGACAACCTGGGACTGGTGGTCATCGACTACCTGCAGCTCATGCAGTCCGACCGCAAGATCGACAACCGCGTGCAGGAGGTTTCCGAAATCTCCCGTGCACTCAAGATCATGGCCAAGGAGCTGATGGTTCCCGTTATATGCTGCGCACAGCTCTCGCGTGGTCCTGAGGGAAGAACCGATAAAAAACCCATGCTTTCCGACCTGCGTGACTCGGGTGCGATCGAGCAGGACGCCGACGTGGTTATCTTCCTGTACCGCGACGAATACTACAAGGTAGGCGAGGAAGCCCCCGAGGATTCCACCGCAGAGGTCATCGTAGCCAAGAACCGTCACGGCTCGACCAACACGGTCAAGATGGGCTGGATCGGTCGTTATACCAAGTTCCGTACCATCACCGATGATCAGGGTCATGGATAAGCCCTTGCTTTACCTGCCTGCCGAGTTCCCCGCCGACGCGCCGATTCTCGTTGCGTTTTCCGGCGGCGCGGATTCCACTCTGCTTTTGCATCTGCTGGCAAGCCGTGCCAAAAAATGCGGCACAAGGCTGTACGCGGTGCACCTGCATCACGGCATTCGCGGCGACGAGGCTGATCGCGATCTGAATTTTTGCAGACAGACCTGCCGCGCGTTGGGCGTTCCGCTGTTTTCGGTCAAGGTCAACGTTCCCGCGCTTGCCAAATCTCGCGGACAAAGCCTTGAGCTTGCCGCACGAGAGGCCAGATACAGACACTTTGCCCGCCTGATGAAACGGCACGGCATCCGCTATCTTGCCACCGCACACCACGCAGACGACAACCTCGAAACCCTGCTCTTCCGCCTTTGCCGCGGCACGGGCACGGCGGGTCTGCGCGGAATTTTTGCGCACTCCCCTCTCCCCGGCACAAAAGAGGACGAGGAACTTTACGTTGTGCGGCCGCTGTTACGGCTGACCAAAGAGGAGATCTTGGACGCTTGCCGCAGCTTGAATCTCTCTTACGTGACAGATTCCACCAACACCTGCAACGACTGTGCCCGCAACCGCATCCGCAACCGCATCATCCCCGAGCTGGAAACGCTTTTTGCACACCCCCAGCACGCAGCGGCAAGACTTTCACGCGCCGCCACCGAGGATTGCGAGGCACTGGACTCTATGGCAAAGCAGATTTTTGAGGCGCAGGTGCAAAACGGAAAAATTCCCACCGAGCTTTTTCACACGCTCCCCACAGCACTTGCCAAGCGTCTGATCCTGCTGTTATTTGACGGCTACGTCAAAAAGCATTGCCCGGATCGGGAGCTGATGCCCGAGGCGGTGCACGTCGATGCCGTTCTGGCGCAGGCTCGCGCCGAGCAACCCGGCAGCATCAGCCTGCCCGGCAATCTGGCCGCGCACGTCGATCACGACGGTCTTTGTATCGGAAAGGACAAGCTCCCCACCGTCGCGCAGCCGTATCTGGTGCCCTTGAACGAGGGTTTTTGCGAGATTGAGGGCGCGGACGTTGCCGTATGGGCGCGTTTTCCCGCAAATACGGAAACCGTCACGCGTTTTGACACAAATGTTTACAATTTATATACAGAAGTTCGGGTAAGATTTGATACAATAAAAGGAGCGGTTTTTTTGCGACCGATCAGAGAAGGGGATCATATCCTTTCGGGCGGCATGCACAAAAAGATCCGCAAGCTTTACGGGCAGAGCGGCACACCGCTCTCGCTTCGTCCGCGACTCCCTTTGCTGACCGATGCAGACGGCGTCCTCGCCGTTCCCGGCATCTGTGTCCGCGACGGCGCACACCCATCCTTGGCGCAGCCCACACTCACCGTACGCATTTATTTAAAATCATTTGATACTTGAATGAAAAGGGGCATACCATGATAAAGAATGACATAGAAAAAATTCTCATCGACGAACAAGAGCTCTCCGAGATCATCGACCGCCTGGCAACAGAGATCACGCAAGATTACAAGGATTCTGCCCGAAAGCTGATTTTCGTGGTCATTCTCAAGGGATCCATTCCCTTTGCGACAGAGCTGATGAAGCGCGTTACCCTGCCCCTGGAGATAGAGGTCATGAAGGTCTCCTCCTACGGTGCAGGTACCAAGACCTCGGGTGAGATCCGTATTCATACCGACCTGATCAGAGACGACCTGCCAGATTGCGATCTGCTGATCATCGAGGACATTGTGGACAGCGGCAGAACCCTGCAGAGACTGACCCAGCTGTTCTCCAACCGTCTTGCCGGCAGCATCAAGACCTGCACGCTGCTTGATAAGCCCGAGCGCCGCGAGGTGGAATTTGTTCCCGATTACTGCGGCACCACCATCCCCAACGAATTCGTGGTAGGCTTTGGACTGGACTACGACGAAAAATACCGCAACCTGCCCTTTGTAGGTGTGCTCAAGTCTGAAATCTATTCGTAATACATACAGAAATCTCGCGGCATAACACGTATGCCGCAAAACGGAGGCTTTGAATGAAGAATAATTTGAAGGTGATCCTCTTTTACGCAGTCTTCATTGTACTGATCTGCGTTGTCGTGGCCTTCCTGTTCCAGGGAAACGGCTCAAAGGAGATCGTTAAGATCGAGGATTACAGCCAGGTGCTTGCCGACTTCGGTAACCCCCCCGAGGACACAGACGGCGACGGCGACTTTGACAAGGGTGTCAAGAGCTGTGTGATCAGTTACCGTAAAAATACACTCACCTATACCACCTATGACGGTGCCACCTATTTCTACCAGATCGCCGATATGGAATACTTCCAGCGCGATCTCGCTCCCACCATCGTGGAGCTTGCCGAGCAGGGGCTGATCGAGGAGGTCATCCACCAGCCCGTTCTGGTGCTCCCCGGCTGGGTTTCCTATCTGCCCTTCCTTCTGATCGCTATCGTGCTTGTGGTGCTGTACGTGGTTGCCATGAAGCGCGCGGGTAACGAGGGCAATAAGATCAATAACTTCGGTAAGGCACGCGTCAAGACCCCTGTGCCGGACGAGAAAAACAAGGTCCTTTTCAAGGACGTTGCAGGTGCCGACGAGGAAAAGCAGGAGCTTGCAGAGATCGTGGAATTTCTCAAGGCTCCCGGCAAGTTCTCCCGTCTTGGCGCAAAGATCCCTCATGGCGTTCTGCTCATGGGCCCTCCCGGTACCGGTAAGACTCTGCTTGCAAAGGCTGTCGCCGGTGAGGCAGGCGTTCCCTTCTTCTCGATCTCCGGCTCGGTTTTCGTGGAGATGTACGTCGGTGTCGGTGCGTCCCGTGTGCGCGACCTGTTTGAGACCGCGCGCAAGGCGCCCGCATCCATCGTCTTTATCGACGAGATCGACGCCGTCGGCCGTCACAGAGGCGCAGGCCTGGGCGGCGGACACGACGAGAGAGAGCAGACGCTCAACCAGCTGCTGGTTGAAATGGACGGCTTTGGCTCGCACGAGGGCATTATCGTCATCGCGGCAACCAACCGCCCCGACATCCTTGACCCCGCTCTGCTCCGTCCCGGCAGATTTGACCGTCAGATCACGGTCGGCTATCCCGACATCAAGGGCAGAGAGGCTATTCTGAGGGTACACGCCAAGGGCAAGCCGATCGAAGAAACGGTTGACTTTGAGCAGATCGCAAAGCAGACCCCCGGCTTTACCGGCGCGGATCTTGCCAACCTGCTCAACGAGGCCGCTCTGCTGGCCGCCCGTAAGAACAAGTCGCTGATCGGCATGGAGGACGTGGAAGAAGCGTACCTCAAGGTGGTGCTCGGCCCGCAGAAAAAGAGCCACATCCGCACCCCCGAGGACAACAAGCTGGCCGCTTATCACGAGGCAGGTCACGCTGTGGTCTCGTTCTATTCCCCCAAGGCCAACCCCGTTTCCTATATCACCATCATTCCCGCAGGTAATGCCGGCGGTGTGACGCTCACACCTCCCACCGAGGACAGAATGGGCCGCACCAAGGGCCAGATGCTGGACGACGTTGCGGTCGCACTCGGCGGCAGAGCCGCAGAGCAGCTGGTGCTTGAGGACATCTCGACCGGTGCCTCCAGCGATATTCAGCACGCAACCTCCACCATCCGCAATATGATCACCCGCTACGGTATGTCCGAGACGCTGGGCACCGTGCTGTACGGCTCGGGTCACTCCAGCTCCGAGGTCTTCCTTGGCAGAGACTTCTCTTCGGGCAAGAACTACTCCGAGGAGACCGCCGCCGCCATCGACAGAGAGACCAGACAGATCATGGACGCGCAGTACAAGCGTGCGCTGGAGATCCTCTCTTTGCACATGGATAAGCTGCACTTTGTAGCACAGTTCCTGCTGGATCACGAAAGCATGGACAAGGATCAGTTCAAGGCCGCGATGGAGGGCAACCCCACCGCAGAGGAGCTGGTTGAGCTGCTTGAGGAAAAGAAGAGAAAGAGCCGCGAGGAAAACGAAAAGAGAGAAAAGGAAGCCGCCGAGCGCGCCAAGCGCGAGGCCGAGGCCAAGGCGCAGGAAAATCCCTTCCCCTATGCACAGCCCACGGACGACGACCAGGACGGAAATCCTTTTACCGATCAATAATCACTTACAGCCACCGCGCCGAGCGCGGTGGCTTTTTTGTCGAAAAATTTTCAAATTTCTTGATACGGACATGTTGCAATATTTGTCTTGTTGTGATATACTAAAAGTAGCAATTTTTCCGGAGGTAACCTCTCTTGAAGCATATAGAGTCCGATGTGCCCACCACTGCTGCTGACTGTCGCGTGTGGGCTGAAATTGACCTTGCCGCGCTGACACACAATTACCTTGTCTGCGCAGAATACATACATGCCGTCAAGCCCGACGCGCCCGCCATTGCCGTGATCAAGGCAGATGCCTACGGACACGGTGCGGCCAGGAGCGTTTGCGCGCTTTACGACTGCGGATGCCGTCACTTTGCCGTGGCAAGTCTTGACGAGGGCGTGGTATTACGCCGTGCGCTGGGCGACCGACGTGCAGATCCCTGCGAAATCCTCGTGCTCGGATATACCGAGCCGCGAAAGGCTGCACTTTTGGCCAAGTATTCGCTCTCGCAAACGCTGATCTCGCCCGAATATGCCACACTTTTGCACCAAAACGCCAAGGACGCAGGCGTGGGGCTGACCGTGCACGTCAAGCTGGACACCGGCATGCACCGCATCGGCTACGCCGCCTTTACAAAGGCGCAGGCCAAGGCAGCCGTGCAGGATATTCTGCATCTGCAGAACGACTGCGACGCCTTTTGTGTGCGCGGCATGTTCACCCATCTGTCCGACGCCGATTGCGGTAACTTTTGTCTGGAGCAATGGGATCGCTTTTGCACCGTCAGGGACGAGCTGCAGGCACTGGGGGCATGTCCGCCCGCCTGCCACGTCAGCAACGGACCCGCCTCGCTCCGATTCCCCGAGATGTATCTGGACGGCGTCAGACTCGGCGCACCTCTGTACGGCGTGACTCCGCCCATGCCCGCCAATATTTACCGCTCCCCCGGGTGCAATCTTTTTCCTGCCGGGCAGCTTTTGCCGGTCATGAAGCTCAAGACGCGCATCATTCACCTGCACGAGGTCGATGCGGGAGAGCCGGTCGGCTACGGTGCACTTGCAAGATCGGATAAATCCCGCACCGTTGCCACGCTTTCGGTGGGCTATGCCGACGGCTGGCTTCGCGCCTACGCCGACTCGACCGTGACGGTGCATACCGCCAAGGGTGACTTCCCCGCGCCGCTGACAGGCCGCATCTGCATGGACCTTTGCATGGTAGACGTGACCCATCTTGACTGCCGCGTGGGAGACGAGGTCACGCTGTTTGGGCAGGATGCCGACTCTCTTTGCAGACTTGCGCGGCACGCGGGCACCATCGCCTACGAGATCCCCTCTCTGGTCACTGCGCGCGTACCGAGAATTTACAAACAATAATCAATTGCTACATATCTATATATACATATCCTTTAAGGAGGACGTTATGAAAAAATTTTTGCAATGCACCTGCCTTGTACTTCTGCTTGTGCTGACACTTGGGCTTTTGATTTCCTGCGGGGAAAAGGCTGAGCTTGAGCAGAGCGCGGTAATTTCTGTCGAGGTTGACAAGAAGGCTACACAGATCCGCGTCAAGGCCGGACTGACCGAGGGAGACCTGGAGACCTATCGCGATAACAGCATCTACAATCAGAAGCTTTATCTGATGGCGCTTGAGCCGGGCGAGACCACCGCCGATCTGGCGGGCAAGCAGCCCGTGGCCGAATGCAGCATGTCCACCTCTCCCAAGTTTACCGTAGACGTATACGGCGAAGGAAACATGCAGGCACATTCCAGATTGCACTGCGCCTTTGCGGTTGCCGTCTATAACAAGACGCTGTCGTCTTACGTCATGCTGACAGCCCCCGTCTACGTCTCCAACGTAGCTGACGTCGCTCCCAATGACGCCGACTTCCCCAAGGCCGCGTCCATCAAGGGTCTGCATGCATCCATTGCAACCGACGCCGCTTACCTGGGCGTGTCCCATGCGGTAGTCGAGCTTGACCCCTCGGTGCTGATTCTGGACGCCAAGACCGACACCTCGGTCTCTTACGTCTGGGACGGACAGACCTACTATCTTGACAGAGCCGCGCTGGACGAGCTTGACATGCAGGTTTCGGAATACTGCGCGCAGGGTGCCATCGTATATCTGAGACTGATGATGAGAACCACCCCCGATCAGGTGGGCAGTCTGGTTTCCTGTCTGTATGCCGAGGGCGCAGGCTCCAAGAATGCGCGCGCTTACGCCGTATGGATGGACGATGATAAGAGCACCTCGCTCATGGCAGGCTTTCTTGATTTCATCACCGCGCGCTACACCGCCCCCGAGGGCGAGCACGGCTTCTGCGGTGCGCTGATCATTGGCCGCAGCGTCAATGAATCCACCAAGAACAACAATGCGGGCTCCGTGCAGATCGAGGATTACATCTCCCGCTACCATGCGCTGGTGCGTCTGGCACACAGTACGCTCAAATCTCACTACGCCGAAGGTCGCGTTTATGTGTCCGTCAGCAACAACCTGACTGCTTCCTCCAAGCTGGAAAACAGCGTTGGTTGGACCACCAACCGATTTCTCAACGATTTCCGCGTGCTCAGCGCACAGGGCGGCAACTTTGACTGGAGCGTTTCGATTTCGGCCTATGCCACCAACGAAAACTCCAACACGCTTTGGACCGACCCACATACCGACGCACAGTTTCTCTCCCCCACTAACGTGGAAGATTTCAACCTGCTTTTGCAGGAGCAATTCTACTATAACGGCCAGCGTCGCCACCTGATCATCGGCGATTTTGAGATCGCGCTGGGCGAGAGCCCCGAAAATCAGGCTGCATCCTACGCCTACGCCTACTACAAGGTGCTGGAAAACGGCACGGTGGACGCGCTGATCTACTCGGCACACACCGATAAGCAGAGTCTGATCTCCGGCTCGGGGCTTTGGAGCACCGATAATAACGGCAATGCCGCCGAGCGCCGCAAGCTCTACGAGGTTTTCATGACCATTGATACCAAGGACACTTCCGCATTGAGCTCTCTGGGTATTTCCTCTATGATCCCCGGATGGAGCCCTCTTTACGACGCACAAACCGGACGCGCAGCCACAAGACAGTTTGTAACCGGCAAGGATATCACCGAAAAGCCGAGCGGAAAGACCCAGACCCTATTCAGCTTTACCGGCGGCTCCGTGCAGAGCTTTACCCCCGGCAGCGGCACCGAATATTTAGAGCTGACCAAGGACGCCACACTCTCCTGGCCGGTGCTGTGTGCACAGCTGGAGCGTACCCAGCCGAGTGCCTATATGGGCATTTCCAACGCCACCATGCAGGGCTCAGATCTTAAGGGCATCAAGGTGCTGGCACTCAACGTTTGCGCCGACGCGGACACCACCGAGCCCGTCAGCCTCAAGCTCCGCCTTGTCAAGCAGGGTGCGGGCACTCTCTCGACCGGCAACGGCCAGATCGTTTACGAGGACGTTGTGGAGCTGACGCCCAATCAATGGAGCACCGTGTACTTTGACGTCAGCGAATTTACCGCGCTCGTTGGCGGTAACGACGCCATCACCGTATCGGTTCAGCTCAAGGTTCCCACGCTTGACGAGGAAGGCGACTGCGCTCTGCTGCTTGACCGCATTCAGGCCTTTGGCAACACGGGCGTGCAGTTCTACGAATGGATGATCATTGTGGTCTGTGTGCTGACTGTGCTCGCACTCCTGGCAGGACTTGTATACCTTCTGTACCGCAAGTACGGCGCGCCCCCCATCATCGCCAACATCTTCTGGAACGCCTCGGGCGGCAAGATCAAGCTCCGCCGCTACAAAAAGACAACGAGGTAAGGCAGATGGGTGCAATTTACGAAAACAAAAAGGACGATTTTTCCTGCCGCAATGCCACCGGGGGACAGTACCCGCTGGCATTCGGCGCGCACCTGCACTACCATCTTGAGCTGGTGTATATGATCGAGGGCAGCACCCGCTGTGCCGTGGACACCGGCGAATATATGCTGGAGAGCGGCGACGTTTTGCTGGTTTTTCCCAATCAGGTGCACAGATATGACCCCGCCGAAAAGGAGAAGTACATTCTCTTTATCATCAATCCCGACCTGCTCCCCGAGCTTTCCCGTTACTTTTCGGGCATCGCCCCCGCCTCGCCCATTGTGCACGGCGTTGGAAGCGACCCCGAAATGCACCGCCTGCTTTTGACGCTTGCCGCCACCGAGGACATGCCCGCCGATTACCGCGACGCCATGACCAAAGGCTATTTGTTGGCGCTGTTTTGCCACCTGCTTGGTCGCATGTCGTTTGGCGAGGGAAGTCAGGCCGATTCGCACACGCTTCGCGCCATCGTTTCCTACTGTGCGCAGAATTACAGCCGCGAGCTGACGCTTTCTACCTTAGAAGAAGAGCTTCACCTGAGCAAATATTATATCTCGCATCTGTTTGGCAGTAAGATCGGCACCGGCTTTAACGATTATATCAACGCTCTGCGCGTCTCGGAGGCCTGCCGTTACCTGCGACATTCCAACAAGAGCATTACCGAGATCTCGGCGCTGGTTGGCTTTGGCACACTCCGTACTTTTAATCGCGCCTTTATCAAGCACGTGGGTATGTCCCCCAGCGATTATCGCAAAACCGCTTTGAATACCGAGCGCGTCAGATTGGAGGTGGCTTCGGGTGAGTAAGCTGCAGAAAATGCAAAACAGCCGCGCATGGACCGTGATCAAGAATTATCTGATCATGACGGTGGGCGCTGTTATCTACGCCATATCCATCGCCGTGTTCCTTGACCCTAACCAGCTCGCCCCCGGCGGCGTTTCGGGTCTTTCGATCATCCTCAACACGCTCGTCCCCATCGGTACGGGTGTATGGATCATGATCATCAATATTCCCCTTCTGATCGCGGCGCTGATCGTGTTCAAATTCAAATTTTTGATAGGAACGCTGTACGCAACCTTCCTTTCCTCGGCCATCATCGAGGTCATCGACCGCGGATTTTCGCATCTCATTCCCGATATGTCGGAGCACCTGCTGATCGCGGCGCTTATGGGCGGCACTTGTCTGGCCGTAGGGATCGGTCTTGTCTTCCGCGGCGGCGGATCGACCGGTGGCTTTGACATTGTAGTCAAGATGCTTCGCCGCAAATTCCGCCACATGAAGACCGGCGGTCTTTACCTGATATTGGACTGCACGATCATCATTCTCTCGGCCATCGTATTCCGCAACGTTCTGGTAGCCATGTATGCGGTGGTGACCGTGATTATCAACTCTACCCTGCTTGATATGGTGCTGTACGGTAAGGACAACGCCAAGATGGTATATATCATATCGGATCACCCCGACGAGGTTGCCGCAAGGCTGATGCAAGAGGTGGAAACCGGCGTAACCGTGCTGTACGGCGAGGGCGCGTACACCAAGAAGGACAAAAAGGTGCTGATGTGCGTGGTACGCAATCAGCAATACCCCATGGTGCGCGACGTGGTCAAGCAGGAGGACAAGAACGCCTTCCTGATCGTGACCAAGGCCACCGAAATCTTTGGCGAGGGCTACAAGAGCCAGTACGCCGAGGAGTTATAGTCGAAGAGAGCCAAACTCATACGCCCTGCGGCGAGCAATTTCCGCATCTTTCGGCGTGCTTTAGCTCGCAAGATTCTATAAAAACATTTTAAAGGACAGAGGCCACGGCTTTTGTCCTTTTTATTGAAAGTTTGCAAAAATTATGCTAAAATGATGTCACAATCTCTCGCGGATGTCGTGATAGTAAGTGAAGGCAAATCAAAAGGAGGACGCATGCATGCAAGACAGTCAGATCATTGCGCTGTATGACGCGCGGGACGAGCGCGCCATTGCCGAAACGGCGGAAAAATACGGCGGCTTTTGCAAACGTATTGCGCTCAATATCCTGCAGAATCTGCAGGATGCCGAGGAATGTGTCAACGACACCTGGCTCCGCACCTGGGAATCCATCCCGCCCGCAAGACCGAGCGTGCTCAAGACCTACGTGGGGAAGATCACCCGCAACTTAGCCATTGACAAATACCGCAACGAGCACCGCCAAAAGCGCGGATACGGCGAGGTCACGCTGGTACTCGACGAGATCAGCGAGCTGAGCGATTCGGGCTACGAGGTGGAAAACATGTACCGCGAATACGAGTTTGTTCGCCATCTGGACACGTTTTTGCTGTCCCTGCCCGAGCGCGACCGCAACATTTTCGTGCGCCGCTATTTCTTTACCGACAGCGTGCCCGAAATTGCCAAGAGATTCGGCACTTCCAAGGGCAACGTGCTCAAGATCCTTTCCAGAACCCGACAGAAACTCAAAGATTACTTGGATAAGGAGTGGTTGGCGTAATGGCTACTATGAATGAACTAAAATTCTACGAGCTGTTTGGAGAGATCGATCCCGAGATCATCCTCGCGGCAGACAGACCCGTTCCCTTCCGCCAAAAGCGCGGATTAAAAATCATACTGATCGCAGCCTCTTTGGCACTCGTCATGCTTCTCACCCCCATCGCGGGCGCGCTCGCCTTGGTGGGCAGTTATAAGGTCACACACCCCGATTTCGAGGGCGGCCCGATCAAGGTTGTGGATCAGATACTGGAGGACAACGGTGTTGATCTCCCCGATATTGGGGGAGGCGGCCTTTTGAATATCGATTGGGCGGCCATTCCCGAGGTGATCTCTCCCGACGGCAATATTGACTGGGGCGCGCTGGGCGCGATTTTGCGCGGTGATGACCCATCCGAAACCATCGGCGTACAGGACTACACCGCCATCAAACTGGACGACGGCACTATGATGATCATGGGGCATAGCGGAAACGAAGAAACCGTGACCGTGCCCGACGAAATTGACGGCGTGCCCGTCACCGTGATCGGCGAGGGGGCTTTTGCCAAAAATCAGACCGTTAAGCACGTCATCCTGCCCGATTCTGTCACCACCATACAAAGAGAGGCCTTTGCCGCATGCACAAATCTCATATTGGTGAAAATCCCGCAGAACTTGCAGGAGATCGGCGACTATGCATTTTCGGACTGCGCCAGCTTGAGCGAGCTTTACGCAGATTGGTCGTCTTCCACCTACATGGGGGCAAATCTTCCCTATTCCCTGCACACGTTAGGCGAGCAGGCGTTCTCTAACTGCCAAAGTCTGACAATGGTCGTCATCCGCCCCACGCTGGCAAGCTGGGGGGTGAACACCTTTATCGAATCGGGTCTGCGAAGTGCGGTCATTATGGACGGCGTGTCCGAAATTCCCGACAACGCCTTTGCGGGAACAAGGCTGACCGAGGTTGAACTTCCCTCTTCGGTCACAAAAATCGGCGCGGGCGCATTTGCCAACTGCGATCAGTTGCATACAGTGACACTGAACGAGGGGCTTGAAATCATAGCGGAGTCAGCCTTTTCAGGCACGGCCATTTCCGAGATCACCATTCCCTCGACCGTGACCGCACTCTGGGGCATGGATTTTGCGGAATGCAAGAATCTTACGTCAGTCATTTTCAAGGGCGACGTGCCGTCCGCCTTGTTTAACAAAGAATATGGGAGCGGCGTGTATCTGCCCGAATATACTGTCTACTACACCCTTGGCGCCAAGGGCTTCGACGATCTTGAGAGAAACGGCTACACCTGCGAGCTGATGCCGTGCAAGACCGACTCGGTCGTGCTCGACTGCGGCTTTGAACCCGTTGATTTTTACAAGGCCACCATTCTTGGCACAAACGGGCAATCCTTGTCAGAGCAGGACGTGATGATCGTTGACACCTATGCCAAGAGCAAGCAGGCGAAATCGATCCTGACAAAGCTTGACAGTGATTTTCGGTACAGTATAGACTATTTTGAAGATTTCACGGTCATTATCGTGCAGGTGACGCATTCCTCCAGCGAGGAAATTCTGGGTATAGCCGGCATTGGCTGTGCAGACGTGATTTACAGCGGTGTTGTGCAACAAAACCCCACGGATTATCACTTGTTCCCCGTGATCAAGGTGGATTCCGGCGAGCTGTGCGTTGAAGATCTGCAATACACCTATATCGCCATCGAAATTGCGAAAACCGACAAAAATTTTGTAGATTCTCATATCTACGCCTACAACGTCAACCCCGACGGCATAGAAGGCAGTGTGCATCACGATGCACTTCCTTACGGGAAATAATAACCTCAAGCCCCCGCTACGGCGGGGGTTTTCTTCACCCTTTTTCGACAAGCGTCATACCATAAGAATATATGACGTGAAAGGAGAGCGGCTTTATGCAACCTACCACAGCGGCAGATCTGTGCCCCGAGGCGTCGGCGCGCATTCTTGCCTTTACCGATCCCGCGCTTGAAAAGCGACTTTGCGACATGGGGATCTTGCCCGGCACCGGCGTCACCTTTGTGCGGCGCGCGCCCCTTGGCGACCCTTATATTTTAGCGACAGACGCCTGCGTGATTGCCCTGCGGGAACGCGATTGCCGCAATATTCTGCTATGTCCTTAAAGGCTCGCGGGGACGTGCGCCCCGATGCGATATATAAACGTGCGCAGGGCGATCTGGTGATCGCGCTGGCGGGCAATCCCAACGTGGGAAAAAGCACACTTTTCAACGCCTTGACCGGCATGCATCAACACACGGGAAACTGGACGGGTAAGACGGTGGGCTGTGCCGTGGGGGAGCGGCGGCTGGACGGACGACGCCTGATTTTCGTGGATCTGCCGGGGACGTATTCGCTCTCTCCTGCCTCGGGCGAGGAGGGTGTAGCGCGGGATTTTTTACTTTCGGGGCAGGCCGACGCGGTCATTGCAGTCTGTGACGCAACAAGGCCCGCGCGCACCCTCTCGCTTGCCCTGCAGATCGCGGATCTGAGGCTACCCTGTCTGGTTTGCCTTAACCTTGCCGACAGCGCGCAATCCCGCGGGGTACACACCGATCTGCACGCGCTTTCCGATCGCTTGGGAATGACGGTGATACCAACCGCTGCCAAGGGAGGCCGCGGGCTTGACGAGCTGATCGCGGCCGCCGTCTCTCTTGCAGACACCCATGACACCCCCGCACCGCCCGCCAACCCCTGTCTTGGCTGTGGAGCTTGCGATGCGGCCGCGCGCGCCCGCCGGATATGCGAAGGCATTGTGCAGGGCGCGGACGACGCCTACGGAAAGCAGGACCGCAGGCTGGACGCGGCGTTTTTGGGCAAGCACACGGCGTTCCCGATTCTGGTTGGCTTTGCGGCGCTGTTGCTCTGGCTCTCGGCATGGGGCGCGGGCATTCCGTCGGAGTGGCTGGAAACGCTGTTTTCCTATCTTGGCCTGCACCTGCGCGAGCTCCTCTCGCTTCTCGCCCTGCCGCCATGGCTGCAAGGTATGCTCGCGGACGGCGCGTATGATACGCTATGCCGTGTGGTTGCCGTCATGCTCCCACCCATGGCCATCTTTTTTCCGCTGTTTTCACTGCTGGAGGATCTTGGCTATCTGCCCCGCGCGGCCGCTTGCTTTGACCGTCCCTTTGCCGCCTGCGGCACGGGCGGCAAGCAGGCCTTGACCATGTGCATGGGGCTTGGGTGCAATGCCGTGGGGGTCAAGGGATGCCGCATTATCGAGTCGCCGCGCGGGCGTCTGATTGCCATGCTGACCTGCTCCTTCATGCCGTGTAACGGCAAATTTGCCACCATTCTGTGCATCTGCGCGCTGTACTTTGCGGCAGGCGGTGCGGGCGGCGTGCTGATCTTGCTTGCGCTGACCGCCGTTTGCATTGCCACCACATTGCTTGTCACGCGGCTTTTGACGCTCGGGACACGCAAATCCGCCCCCGCGCCCTTTGTGCTGGAGCTCCCCTCCTTTCGCACACCGCACCCGGGGCATATCCTTTACCGCTCCATGATCGATTGCACGCTCCCCATGCTGGGGCGCGCGGTGCTGGTGGCTCTGCCCGCAGGGGTATTGATCTGGTTGGCGGGCGCGATCGAGCTTGGCGGCCAATCCATTCTCGTCCACCTGCACACATTTTTACACCCCGTAGGACTGATCCTTGGCGTGGACGGCGCGATTTTGCTGGCATTTTTACTGGCATTCCCCGCAAACGAGCTGTTCCTCCCCTCACTCTTGGCCATTTACGGCGGCACCGACGTAGCCACCACGCTTGCCGCCAACGGCTGGGGGATCCAAACCGCCATCTGCACGCTGATCCTGCTCTTGTTCCACGCGCCCTGTGCCACCACGCTGCTGACGGTCAGGCGCGAGACCGGCTCGTGGAAACAAACCGCCATGGCCGCGCTGTTGCCAAGCGTGATCGGCGTGCTCGGGTGTCTTGTGGTTCATACGCTGTTTCACTTGACGGCATAGAAAAAGCGTTGTGTCTTTCGACACAACGCTTTTCATTTATCAAACATTGTAAGCGACGGCGGGGAGCGGCTCTCTGAAGCTCGCTATCAGCAGGGTGATGGGGAACAGCCCAAGCACCGCAGATACCGCGATCAGCACGCCAAGAGCGGGCGAGCGAAAATACTCGCGTAGGATCTTTGCATAGCAAACGTAGGAAATGGCCAGACCAACCGCTCCGAGCACGACCGACAGCACCGCGCAAAGCACCGCCAGAATGATCGGCACAATGATAAGTAAATAAGAAAAATCCGACAGTAACGAAGCCAATAAGAAAACAATTGCCACAAACACCAGGGCGATCCCCCGTGCGACCTCGGCAAAAAAGCCTTCGCCGAGATCTACCGACTCCATGAAGAACAACAAAAATAGAAAAGTCATGAAGCCAACAAATAATATCAATGCCATCCAAAACAGCAGCCCTGCTACCAGCATCACGGGAATACCAACGCGTATCGCGAGCTTGCTCCATGGGCCAAACTCCTTGCCGCGGCGCGCATCACACCGCTCGGACAGCTTGCCGACGGCATAATAGCGAAAAAACGGAACCCAGCACAGCACCTCCATTTTACGCCGCGCGCCCTGCCCTTTGGCAATGCGCGAGAGCGCATAGCTGCCAAGCAGGTGGCTGATCACAACACATGCGCTGAAAGCAAGCAAAATCAGCACACCGAAGATCGGGCCCTTCCATCCAAGAGACTCTATGACATCTCCGATAATGTCGATGAGCGCCTGCGACAAATCCTCTAAAAGATCAAGCATTGCGTTACCTCCTCATTCCTGCTCTGCAGGCTCCTTGAGACCAAAGAACGGCAGAATGAATATGACAATACAAGACAGATTGGCATACAGCAAGCAAACGCCAAGCACGATAAACTTCAGCACGGCAGGCTTGAAGGCATCGGCAATGCGCCAATAGCAGAAGCAGCAAATCACGGTGCGAAGCAAAAAGATGCCGTAAGTGATAAACATCAAGGCCAAGAACAGCCAGAGCACCAGCGTCTGCAGGATCTGTCCCGTGATATCAAGCTCTGCATTCATAAAGAGGGCCGCGGCTACAGAGGCCACGCACAAAAGCAGCACAGACAGGATGCAGAGAATGGTGGCGGGGATCATCAATCGGGTGATCTTTCCCTTTCTTTGCGCGCCGTTACGTCTGTCGGCCGCATCGGACGCCTTGGCCAGAGCCAAATAATTCAGAATCGGAACAAACGCCAATACGGGCGAGCAAGCCTGCAGCTTATTGCAAATGCGGGCAAGGCCGATGGCATTGAGCAGGTACGGAATCAGCGCGGCAATGCCGAAAAAGATCAGCATTCCCAGCACAAAAACGATGATAGAAAGTAGGTTTTCCAAAAAATCCTCCTCCGACAATCAAGCCTGCCCGTAAAACGCTTTCGCGTTCTCCTCGACAGCCACCCCTTCGATCATGCCGTCGTACTTAACCTTAAAGAAGCTCATGACCAGCAGCACAATGCCGTTAATTTGCGGCCACAGGACCAATGCAATCAGCAGCACCCAGCTTGCCCAGGTGGGCACGAATGCGCGGCTTGTGCGGAAAAATGCGATATACAGCAGCACCCTATACCAAAGGTAAACTGCCAGATAGGCAAGAAGAAAGATCCACATGACGGCAACCAACAGAATAATCAACCAGATAAAGGAGCCGCTTGCGTCCGAGATCATATACGCGACCAGCAAGCTGATCAGACAAGCGAGCATGGTGGCAAGCCACAGAATGGCGGCCAGGATCAAGGAAATGGCGGCCTGCTTGGTCAGGTTCTTTTTCTTGCCGTCCAGCTTGAGAATTGCCACGTCGGACGCCTTGGCAAATACAACACCGCGGACTAACGGAATCCATGCAAGGATGGGACGGCATGCGCCCAGCTTTTTACAGATGCGCGCAAGGCCAATCGAATAGATCACGTAGGTTGCCAGTGCCGCTGCCAAAGACGCCAATGCGGCCAGCGCGTAAAGAATGACAAGAATAATAGCTCCCCAATCAGTCATAAATCGTTCCTCCCGAAACAATCGTTATGTTAATTTTATTATAGCATCCGCAAAAATACTTGTCAAGCAAAATCTTTGCACTTGCGCTATTGCATGTAGCGGCAAAATATGTTATAATTATTATAATTATACTGATAGAAAAGAGTGATTCCATGTTTTATGCATATAACGGCATCGCGCGGCTGCTGGTTGCCATGGGGCTGGCCGAATTCCGCACGATCACCGAGGAGGCCACCGGCCTGACCTACACCACCTTCCACACGCTGGGCACGGGTGGCATGATCCTGAATTTAGTGCTGATTCTGGCTTCGTGCGTCATCATCCCCTATCTCGTCTGCTCGGTCGCCATTCCGCTGACCTATTGCCGCAAAATTGGGAAGAACTCCGCTTTGAAAAGCGTTGAGCTTGGCGACGTGTGGCGCGGTGTGGGCAAATGGCATGCCGTCGCCTGCACAGCCATCAAGGCCACGGCTTGCTATCTCTGCATTCAGCTGGCAGGTCTTGCGCTCGGCGCGGACGGTGCCGCAATTGCGGGATTTTTCTTGGTGCTTGGCAGTATCCTCCCCATCTGGCGAAAAATGAACGGCTCGCGCGGCTTTGAGACAGCCGCCATCTGCGCTCTGTTTCTCTCCCCCTTAGTGTTCGGTATCCTGTTGATCATTTATCTGATCGTACTTGTGGGCATCCGCTACGCTACTCCCGCAAGACTGTTCCCCACCCTGCTTTATCCGCTCGTCGCGCGCGCGTTTATGATGGACTCCAACCCCACCATGGTGCTGTTATCGGTTGGCATCGTGGCCTTGATGATCTTCTCACATTGGAAAAACATCCGCGCCATGCTCAATCGCGAAGAACCCCGTTTGGAATTCAAGAAAAACAAGTCTGAGGAAACGTAATGGAATACACACCGCAAATCAACCGCCTTTGCGAGATCATCAAAACCGCGGCCATATCGGGACAGCTCAAAAAAGCCGTGATGTCCAAGTGCCGCGACACAGGTGTCTTGCGCATTACGCTGACCGCCCGCACCATTGGCGGCAAGCTTTGTCTGCAGGCCGAGTCCCTGCACACCGACAACAAGGCCAAGCACCAAAACCTCTCGCCCGACAACACGGACGCCCTTTGCTCGCTGCTTTCGGGCGCGGCACAGATCAACGTGCTGACCGCGCTTGGGGATTGCGAATACCGCACCGCCAAATCCGGTAAGGTAACCCTGCAGGGCGGCGACGCGCTGCTTTGCAAGCTGCAAAACGCCGCACCGCGCGCTCTGCCCATCACCCAGACCAACAACCGCGAGAAAAACTACATCCTTTCGGGCAACGAGCCCTTTCTGATCAAGCTGGAGGTCAGCGACAAAAACGGTCGCGTGCACGACAAAAAGCGCGCCAAATTCCGTCAGATCAACCGCTTTTTAGAGCTCGTACGCGACATCGAGGATAAGCTCCCCGCTACCGGAAAGCTGCGCATCTGCGACCTTTGCTGTGGCAAAAGCTACCTTTCCTTTGCGGTCTATCACTATTTTTCGGTCATAAAAGGGCGCGACGTGCAGATGACCGGCGTGGATCTCAAGCCCGACGTGGTCGCCTTCTGCTCCGAGACCGCCACCGCACTCGGCTTTGACGGGCTGGAATTTCTGCACGGTGACGTGGGCAAATATGACACCGCGGAGCACGTGCATCTGGTCATTTCCCTGCACGCCTGCGATATCGCCACCGATCTGGTACTGTCCCGCGCGCTGGCTTGGCAGGCCGACGTCATTCTGTCCACCCCTTGCTGTCACCACGCGCTCAGCCCCGCTTTGAGCTGTCCGTCCCTTTCATTTATCTCCAAGCATTCCATGCTTCGCCAGAAGCTTTGCGACGCCGCCACCGACGCGCTTCGTCTCAAGATTTTAGAGGCACACGGATATTCCACCGCCGCGCTGGAGCTGATCGACCCCGAGGAAACTCCCAAAAACATCATGCTTCGCGGCATTCGCAAGAGCAACCCCGACCCCGCCGTTATGCAAGCGGCCCGACAGGAGGCCGAACAGATCCGACAGTTCCTGTTAGGCGATGCCACCCCTTGGTGGGCAGACGTCAAAACTTATTCGAAAGGAGCTCCCCAATGAACAAAAAGCATCTTTTGATCGCGCTGCTTTCGCTTTGCCTGCTGGCAAGCACGGCAGTCGCGCTGGCAATCCCCTCGCTGGCGGCCGACAGTCGCTACAAGGCCCCCGACTACTTGGTGGATTTCAACAACCCCGACAACGTTACGGCAAGCTTTGACTCGCACAACGTCAGCAGCGTACACAACGCTGACGAGCAGGCCTTGCAGCTGATCTTTATTGACGACGGCTCGGGCATGTGCGACGACCCCTACATCAATCTGGCTCTGCCCACGGGCGTGATCGACGTGGCCAAATATCACTACATGGCCATGTTGATCAAAACCGACTTTTCGGGCGCGCAGGGTGAGATTCGTCTGCGCTCCGCCACCACACAGAACAACTACCCCTGCTACCGCTACGATTACAGCAGCACCACCGATTGGCAGCTGGTGATCGTGGATCTGACCGACCTTTCCTCGGTCATCTATTTTCCGCAGGGCGCCGAGATTTCGGGCGTGCTGAGCAATCTGCGTCTTGACCCCTTCAACAACCGCTGTGGCAGCGGCGTCAGCTTCTACCTCAAGGCCTACGGCCTTTACAGCAGCTATTCCGACGCCGAATCCTTTATCTATTTCGAAAGCGAGGTGGATAACACCCCCGTGAAGCCCGATATCGATTATTCCGCTTATTGGAAGGGCGAGGCGTATGCCACCCCCTCCAACCGCTACCGCATGAACTGGGTGGATTACGGCTTTGGTCAGGCCTATCAGTCCAAGATCAACTCTCTGTTGGTGCAAGGCTACGGCGGCATTGTGACCAACGTCAACTTCAATCAGCAATACCTCAAGGACGAGAGCGAATTCGAGCTGCTGAAAAAAGCCTACCTCTTTGCCAAAGACAAGGACATGACACTGTGGATCTACGACGAATATCAATGGCCCAGCGGCTCTGCCTACGGCCAGGTGCTGGACACCAATGCAGAATGGCGTGCGACCGGCATTGAGCACGTCAAGATCTCTCTGCAGTCCCCCGTCGGCCAATACAGACTGAGCAACAAGGACATTGAGCTTGGTATTAAGCTGGCTACGCTGACGGTTGGCGACCGGGTGATCGCGCTGGAGCACGGCACAGACGCCCTGCAATTTGATCTGACCGATCAATATTCCGGCGCATGCGTGCTGGACGTTTACGTTCTGCGCTACACCGACGACCACGAGCAGGACAGAACCGATTTCTCGACGCTTTACCACGTTGACACGCTGCGTCCCGACTCGGTGGATCGCTTTATTGAGCTGACGCATCAGCACTACAAGGACTCCTTTGGCGAGGACTTTAAGATGGTGGAAGCCTTCTTTACCGATGAGCCCAGCCAAGGCAACCGCGATATGGCCGACTACGTGGTCTGGACCGACGGTCTTGAGGACAAATTCAAGCAGACCTACGGCTACGATCTGTACCTCCCCGATCTGTTCGAGGGTCAGGGCGAGCAGGCCAGACTGACCAGAATTCACTACTATTCACTGGTGGCCTCGCTGTTCAAGCAGTCCTATATCGACCGGATCACACAGTGGTGCGAGCAAAACGGCGTTGCCTCCTCGGGACACTTGCTGTTTGAGGAAAACATGAACGACCACGTGGAAACCTACGGCGGCGACTTCATGCAGATCATCGGCGGCATGACTGTGCCCGGCGTGGACATTCTGTGGGTTGACCCCGACCATCTTCTCTCGGATTGCTACGTCGGCAATCACCTTGGCATCCGCTTCGTCGCCTGCGCGGCACGCAACGCGGGCAAGACCGAGGTCATGATAGAATACAACCCCTCCGCCGTCAAAACCGAGCAGTTTTCCGCAGATAAGATGGGCTCTTCGATCGGCGGCGTAACGCTCTCGCGTCTGTTCGGCACCACCGTTTACAACGTTATCAATCCCCAAAAGGACTACAATCAGGCTGAGATCAACCTGCTCAACGAATACGTCGGCCGCCTCAACACCCTGCTGGACGGTACCGTCGAGGCAGGCGACCTTGCCATCTTCTACCCCATCGCAACCGTGCAGGCCCTGCACAACGCCGACGACGTGCACTCCTCGGCGGCAGGCAGAGGCACCGACGCCGTGCAGCTGCAGAGCAATTATCACAAGCTCTGCCTTGATCTGTTGCAGCGTCACGTTCTGTACTCTGTCATTGACGATCAGAGCATTTGTGCCGCTACCGTGACCGCAGACGGCAGACTTGTGATCGGCAACGGCTCCTATCGCACGCTTGTACTGGCTTATGCCGAGTACATCTCCCCCCAGGCCGCCGAAAAGTTAGCTCTCTTCAAAGAGGCGGGCGGTACCGTCGTCTTTGTCGGCAGCACTGCCGACGCCTTCAAGGCCACCACACTTGACGGTAACGAGCGCGTTACCGCCGCTATGGCACAGCTGGCTGATTGCGACTCCTATTCCCTGACCGTGGCAGGCCAGCGCATTTCCAAGCTTGCAAACAACGTCATGAAGCTGACCGCGCTGGACGGCGCCGTGACCTCCAAGCAGGTTCTTTACGGTGACTTTATGGACGCCGACCACGATATTGTCTACGTAGCCAACTCCTGCAATGCAGACGGCCGCGCTACGCTGGAATTTACCGATGGCTATGCGGGCGATTACACCGTCTACTATCCCATGACCGGCGAGATCGTTGCCGGCTCGGGCAACAGCGTACAGATCGACCTTCCCGCTTACTGCGCGGTGCTGATCGTGCGCGCCGACAACAACACCACCGAAGACACCCCTTACGGTGACGGTGAACAGACCACGCCCGAGGACACCACCCCCGAGGCGGACTCCTCTGCTGACGACACGACCACCGAGGACGCGACCGAGCAGCCCGGCGGTTGTAAATCCGCCGCCACGGGTGCCGCAATGGCCGCCGTTATGGCAACCGCCCTGATCGGTACGGCCGCTGTTATCGGCAAAAAGAAACAAGATTAACAAAACAAAAAAAGAAGCTGAACCTTTGGCGTGATACTCTTAACGGAGTATCACGCCAACTCTATTCGCCTGCGTGCGAGTATATTTCGCCAAAGGCGAAATTCTTGCTTACGCAGTGATATTCGGCTTACGCCGAGTGCTTCTCTCGCCGCAGGCGAGCTATTCGCGGCTCACGCAGTGAGCATCGCGAGCTTTTGGAGGCGAATAGAATATCACTGAAGCCGCAAGGCTTCAATATCACTATTGCGATAGCAATAATATCACTCCGACGAAGTCGGAATATCACTCTTGCTTTCTCTGCCGATTTGTGTTATAATGGGGCTAACGAAAAGCCTCCCTCCGAGAGGGAGGGGGACCGCGTTAGCGGTGGAAGGAGCCTGCGTGACTTTAGGGTTGTATCAACTTTCTTGTTACGCGCTCTCCCTCAGTCGCCTGCGGCGCCAGCTCCCTCCCGGAGGGAGCCTTTGGGTGCTCGCAACCTTAGGGGTATGGGCTTTGCCCGAAGCATTTGTAATACAAAGGCGAAACTTGCGATAAACAGAACGATAAATAAGGATTTGACGAAGGAGATGTGCAATGAGCAACAAAGACATTATAAAATATTTTTACGAAGTGGTTGTCTCCGAAAACCTGCTTGATGAGCTTCATAAATACATCTCAGAGGACTGTGTGCAAAGAGTTGGAGAAAAAGTATA
>JAZULL010000026.1:0-7141 GCA_045603085.1 Eubacteriales bacterium
TCGGCTATAATTGCGAGGATTTTATCTGCGGCAGGTGCACATATTTCCCACTCAAAACCTGTGAGTTCGACTCTCTTCGGCTATAGCAAAATAACGGAGCTGCCTGCGGGCAGCTCCGTTATTTTACTTTTTCTTTTTGCAAAGTGCTGCACCAATCAGCACCAAGGTTGCGACGGTGCCTGCACCGATCATGCCCGTGCAGCTGTTGCCGTCCTGCGCGGCGCCCGGCCCATAAGTGGGGGTCTCGTCATTCGGAGTGCCGCTGTCTTTGTCATCAGTGGGGGATGAGGTATCGGTTTGGGTCTGATTGGGGGCTTCGGTGGTGATCTCCTCGGTCGTGGTCTTGGGTGCGGGATCGACGTGCAGCTCGATCACGGCCAGCAGATGGTGGGGGCAACCCTTGCCGGGGTTGGCCAGCCTGCCGTATACGGCAAAGGTGTAATCGCCCGCCTCGAGCACCGAGCAATCAAACGACAGTGTGTTGGGGTATTTGCCCGGGCCGTCCTTGCCGATCAGGGTCGGGTTGACGGCGTTGTCGTGCTCGGTCTGTGCATCCGCGACCTCACCGTTGACGCGCATGATCAGCGCGTCGTAGGCCAGCGTGGCGTGTCCGTGGAGCTTGAGCGTCACAGCCTCGCCTGCGGTCATGGTCAGATCGCGCACGTACAGTACGCCGTCCATGACGGGCTCGGTCTCTGTGGGAGAGGTCAGCTTTGACTCGGTGTGCACCAGCGTGTCAGCCGCGGCGTAGGTATCGCACGATCCTTGTGCGGGGTCGGGATTTTGCGCGGGTTTACCTTCGTAGATCGGGATCAGGAAGTGATAGGGAAGCTCCAGACAGTCGGAGGCATACAGAGAATTGAAGATGGTGCGCGCCTCGGTGACAGCCGCGCCCACGTTTTGCATGTACTGCCCCCAGAAATTGCGCGAGGAGCGGGGGTCAACGTTGAATTTCTGCAGATACAGCGTGTTCTGGTAGTCGCCAACGTACTTGTGGGTCAGCTTGTAAGCACCACCGTAAATTGCCTTTGCGGGGGTGTCCCACTTGCCGCTGCCGCCCCAAGCTTCGGCCATTTCCTCGGTGCCCTTGGCGGCTTCCTTCATAGCACCCAGATAGATGGCAAAGTAGCCGGTTCCCGCCGCGCCGATGTTAAAGTAGTTATAAAGGCCGTTATAGGCGGTCAGCTCGGCCTCGGTGTGTCCGCTTGCGGGGGCGAGCACCTGCTTGCCGTTCTCGGTCTGCACCTGATTTTCATAGTAATACCACAGCTTGTCGCCGCACGTTCCCTTGATCAGCGGGCTGTTGCCGCTCGTCCCCTGCTCCTGACGCAGTCTGGCCGCAAGGTGCAAGGGGTCAACGTCCAGCTGCTTGCCGGCCTCTACCAGATAAGCGGCGTAGGTTACGTCGTCGTACAGAACCGTGTTCGACATAAACGTGCCGACCAGCGCACTCTCCACGATGTCGGCCGTGATGGCATCGGAGTATCTGAGATCCTGGAACATGAAAATATCCTTTTCATTCAGGAAATTTTCGGGATCCATAAAGTAGGAAACCGCTTCATAAGACGCCTGATACCAGCCCGAATCGTAAAGCTCGGTATTGGTGGCGTGGCGGTAGGGGGTGTAGCTTGACCCCTTGTTGATCAGATTGCGCTTGGGGTTGTCGGTCTCCTGCCCCAGCACGAATTCCCAAGTGTATTCACTCTTCATTTCGGTGATGAGGAGCGGCTCAAATTCCCAGGTGGGATGCAGATAATGCAGTTCGGTCAGCTTCTCGGCATAAGAGGCGGGAAAGCCCTTGTCGATCAGCGACTGCGTGTAGGGGTCAACCGTTTCTGCGGACTCGGCTGCGATGGGAAGGGTCAGGGTCGAGCAAAGCAGGGAAACACCTAAGATCAGCATCAGAAGGCGTGTAGTTATTTTCATTTTAGGCTCCTTATTATGTAGTGATGGGAATCCAGCAAACGAACAGAGAAGAGTCACTCCAATCGTTTCCTGCGGATGCATAGTCGATCAGCGTCAAAAGCTCGCGCTCGGTCTGCACCTCGGCGCGCAGATACCCGCCGCAATCGGACGGCATGACGCGATAATCGGTCACGGTCGTGCTTTGGATGGGTGCGAGGGGATCGGGGTCATAGCGGTTGTCGCGCGAGAGTAAGATCGCGCCGTAGGTAAAGGCGCAGAAATGATCACCGGCACTGTTGTCGCCGTGCGGTGCGGGGTGACAAACCAGAGGAATATCAAACGCCACCGTGATCTTGTCGCCCTTTTGCCACAGGCGGGCAAGCGGCAGATACGTACCGGGTGTGCCCGCATGCATCTCGCCGTCGCAAATGGCAAAAAAGTCCTCGGCAAAGCCGGGCACGCGAAGCAAGAGCGTCATGGGTGCGGTCAGATCTGCGTCGGTTACGGTCAGCGTCGCAGAGCCCAGCAGGGGATAGCGGGACTCGACCGCAAAGGTGACGTAGCCGCCGCCGTGAGAGAGGGTAAAGCTGCCGTTTTCGTAGAGATTGAGCACGCCGCCGTCCGCCGTCTGCATGGCGTAGAGATAGGGTGCCATGGCAAGGCCTGTCGGGCCGTTGGCGGTACAGCAGGAAAGGTCAAAGCCCTCTATATTAAAGGAGAAATTGACACGCGGATTGCGACGGCCGTTGAACTTGGGGAAGTATTCGAAGAACTGTCCGTCGGGGCGGATCGCGCCCGGGATCGCGTTGTAAAGGCTGATCTCCAGCGCGTCGGCATACTTGATCTCGCCCGTCAGGCACAAGAGGCGATAGCACAGCCGCATCCAGTAAACGGTCACGCAGGTCTCCATCATCAGATCAATGTCGGGGTTGGTCTGATTGCGCGCGGTCAGATTCCATTGCTCACCCGTGCCCGGGCCGAGATTGCGCGGCGCATCCGCGCCGCCCGAGCCAAGCAGGGTGATCTCTTGCTCGTTGACCTTGTGCCAAAACAGAACGGCGGTGTCAAAGGCGGTCTTGTCACCCGTGCAGGTGTAGTAGCCCAGCAATCCCTCAAAGCAGGACATCATCTCATAAGCCTTAGCGATCGACTCCTTGGGCTTGCCGTTGCCCCCGATCTCCCAAGGATCCTTGTGCCAAATAGCATCAAAGATATGCTCGCGTGCACAGCAGCCAACGTCCAGGATGTGCGATGCCAGCTCCATGGCGGCACTCTCGCCGCAGATGGCGTAAAGCTGCATCAAGGGATCGAGAATGGACGAGGATTCAATGCCGCAAAACGCCCAGCCGGTCTCGGTAATGGGGGTCTTGGGCGCAGCACCCACCTGCGCATTTGTGTATCTGACTATGCGGCAACAAGCCTCCAAGGCGCGCTCGTCGCGGAAAACGCGGTAGTATTCGAGTAGCCCAATCAGCACGTATTTGCGCTCCCACAGATCGCTGCCGCAAGCCCCCTTGGGCTGGGTAGCCTTCTTTGTGGTGCTGAGATCCCCGTCCGCATCCTGCAAGGAAAGCAGATCGTCCACCGCGGCTTTGATGATCGTCAGCAGCTGCTCGTCGCGGGTATATTCGTAGGTCATGCAAGCGGCGCGCATCAGCTTGCCCCAGAATTCCCCCGTGGCAAAGGCGTCGGTGCGGTAGCGGAAATAATCCGCAAGCGCGTGCATATCGATCTTTTTGAGTGTCTGCTCGCAAACCAGGCGCAGCTTGCTATCTATGATCCCGTGCATTTGCACGTCCCGGACGTCAAGCGCGCAAAGCTTATCCTTGATGGCGTAGGGCATATTCCACCTCCGCGTGTTTGATACTTCAGTATACCATATTTTGACAGGGTTGTAAAGGGGGATTTCAAGAAAGGCGGGCGATCACTGATCGCCCGCCTTTTCCTGATAACTGATTTATATGCGCGAATTTGGCAAACCCGTCACTATTCAAAATACCCCTTGATCTCCTCATACGAATCACCGTAGCAGATGATACTGCTTCCGTCCTTGAAATCCACCACGTGCATGCCAACCATAATTTCCTGGGTTTCACAAAATAGCTTTACAAAGACGTATACGGTAGAAGTATTTCCTTCGGGCTTTTGTCCTTGCGTAAAGACGTATGCACGATCCTGCGAAGGAGATACGATCACGTAGGTGTTGGAATACTCCTCGTCCTCTGCGTACAGTACGGAGGAGTAGAATTGATATCCGTCCGATTCCATTTTGGTGCGCACGGCATCGATCTTCACGCTCTCGGGCTTTCTGACGGATTGATGTGTGATGTTTTCGTAGGCTTGCAGGGCACGCACCTCGCCAAGCTCCAGCATGTCAAGCAGGTTAAGGTGTGCGTTTCTGACGGTCATGATCACGCAATTGGAAATGCGCAGCTCCATCTGATACATGGAATGCTCCAGCGTAAACTCGCCCGCCAAAGCGCAGGATGTCAGATTATCCAGAAAAACAGCCTCGGCTTGCTCTGCGCTTTCAAACTCGTGAATGATGATTCCTTTTCTTTGGCTTGCCTCAGCTTCACCCGTCCAATATGTATATATCTCGCTGTTTTCGTATAAGGGTCCGCTGTTTTCCGGATGCTCGGATGTGTAGAGCTCCCAGTCGGCGTGATCATCCAGTATGCCGCGAATGACCTGCCCGTCCACGCCCTCTACGTCACGGTTGAAATAGCAGGGATATACGGTGATCGTTTCATCGCGCACGATACGGCTGCAGCCCGCCAGCATGGGGAAGAGCAGCAAGCCAAGCAGCACGGCGCATAGGATTCTGATATGCTTACGTTTCATGATTTTTCTCCTTATCGGGTGCGATTTTTGTCCTCTGCTTATATAGACGCAATTTGTCCTATAAAAGTGTACGCTTTTTGAAAAAAGTTGAGAAATTTTGCAAATTTATTATAGCATAGATTTTTTGGGGTGTCAAGAGTGGGGAACTGTCCGTGACTTTGCAACGATTGCTCAAATCCCTTGACAAACATATCTGTTCGGAGTATAATGTTATATAGCGAGCTATGCCTTTTGAAAGGAGAAACGATATGAAAAAAGTATTCAAGATGGAAGATCTGGACTGTGCACATTGCGCGTCCAAGATGGAAGAAGGAATCAAGAAGATCGAGGGCGTGACCTACGCCAGCGTCAGCTTTATGGCACAGAGACTGACCGTGGAGGCTGACGAAGATAAGTTCGAGGAGATCATTCCTCAGATCGTCAAGGCGGTCAAGAAGGTCGATTCCGATTGCAAGGTGATCATCAAGTAATGAAGCTCAAAAAAAGTCAGAAAAAAGTGCTTGTCCGCATCATTCTGTCGGCGGTTTTGCTGGTGCTTTGCCACGTGCTGCTGGGCGGACACAGCCATTTCGGTGAAAATCACGGGCATATCCACGCGCCCGAGTGGGTGGTGGCAATCTGCTATCTCATCCCGTATTTCATTATCGGCTACGATATTCTCTGGAAGGCACTGCGCGGCATTTTCCGCGGTCAGGTGTTTGACGAAAATTTTTTGATGGCAGTTGCCACGGTTGGCGTGCTGTCGATCGGTCTTTTCCCCGATCAGGAGCCCGAGTATCTCGAGGCTGTCATGGTCATGCTGCTGTATCAGACGGGCGAGCTGTTCCAGAGCATTGCCGTGGGCAAGAGCCGCAACGCCATTGCCAAGCTCATGGAGATCTGCCCCGATACCGCCAACGTAGAGCGCGAGGGCGAGATTTCCCAGGTATATCCCGACGAGGTTGCGCCCGGTGAGATCATTGTCATCAAGCCCGGTGAGAAGGTGCCGCTGGATGGCATTGTCATTGAGGGCGCGAGCAGCCTGAACACGGTTATGCTGACGGGTGAGTCCAATCCGCGCGACGTCCGGGTAGGGGACAACGTCATCAGCGGCTGTATCAACATGAACGGTGTGCTTCGCGTGCGCACCGAAAAGGCGTTTGGGGAGTCCACGGTGTCTAAAATTCTGGAGCTGGTGGAGACCTCGGGCGATAAAAAATCCAAAAGTGAAGCTTACATCACGCGCTTTGCGCGCTGGTATACCCCCATAGTGGTGTGCTCGGCGGCCGCTTTGGCTGTCCTGCCGCCCGTGATCACGGGACTTTTCAGCGGTTGGGAAAATGCCGCGTGGAGTCAATGGATTCTCAGCGCCATCAATTTCCTGATCATTTCCTGCCCCTGCGCGCTGGTGATCTCGGTGCCCATGTCGTTCTTTGGCGGCATTGGCGGCGCGTCCCGCGTGGGCATTTTGATCAAGGGCTCCAATTATCTGGAAGCACTTGCCAAGGCAGAGACGGTCGTGTTTGACAAGACCGGCACACTGACCAAGGGCAATTTCAAGGTCACCGCCATTCACCCCGAAAAGATCGATGAGAATGCGCTGCTCGACTTGGCGGCAACCGCCGAGAGCTATTCGGATCATCCCATCTCCCGCTCGCTCAAGCAGGCGTATGCCAAAGAGGTGGATAACAGCCGCGTAGGCGAGGTGCGCGAGATCGCGGGTCACGGCATCAAGGCCATGATCGACGGCAAGCAGGTCTGCGTGGGCAACCGCAAGTTCATGCGAAGCATCGGTGCCGGGTGGCACGAGTGCGACGCGGTGGGCACGGTGGTGCACGTTGCGGTGGACGGAGAGTACGAGGGTCACATCATTGTGTCCGACGAGATCAAGCCCGATGCCAAGGAGGGCATTGAACGCCTGCGCCGCATCGGCGTCAAAAAGACCGTGATGCTGACGGGTGACGCATCCGCCACGGGCAAGGCCATTGCCGAGCGTCTGGGTGTAGACGAGGTGCACAGCGAGCTGTTGCCCGAGGGCAAGGTGAATAAGCTGGAGGAGCTGCTTGCCGCCAAGTCCGCAAAGGGTCAGGTCGTATACGTGGGTGACGGCATCAACGACGCGCCCGTGCTGGCCAGAGGTGATATCGGTATTGCCATGGGTGCACTTGGCTCGGATGCCGCGATCGAGGTGGCCGACGTGGTGCTCATGGATGATAAGCCGTCCAAGGTTGCCACAGCCATTGCCATCAGCCGCAGAACGCTGCGCATTGTCAGACAGAATATCATCTTCGCCGTCAGCGTCAAGGTGGTGGTGTTGATTCTGAGTATGCTGCCCTTTATCGGTACGCTGCCGCCCATCGTGGCAATCTTTGCCGACGTGGGTGTCATGATTTTGGCAGTGCTGAACGCCATG
>JAZULL010000027.1:0-5409 GCA_045603085.1 Eubacteriales bacterium
GATCATCCTGATTGTCGACGACAGACAAGGTCATATTCTCGTCGTCATACTGCAGATAGGAAGAACCGCTGACGGTTACTTCGCTGATATAGCAGCCAAAGCCCTTGGTGGAGAAGTTGAGCTCGTCGCCGACCTGCATGCCGTGAGTGATAAGGCTTTCCAGGTGAGAGTCGATGATATACTGGATGCTGTATTTGTTGGCATTCGCGCCAACGGCGACGTTTACGTTAGCTGCGCTATCGGCGCGGTCGATGGCGCCCGCGGTGATGCTAAAGCTGCCGCCGGTAGCGCCTGCGCCGGTCACGGTTACGACGTCGGTGGGTTCGCCCTCGGTGACACCGCCGGTGATGTTGACCGTGATGGTCTGGCCGTTGAAGTCTACGTTGTTGAGGTCCAGTGTGCAGGGATTGGTGATCTCGTAGCCCTGGGTCAACTGGAATCCGCCGTACATAACGATGGTCTTATCGGCTGCGCCGCGGTTGACCTCGCTGATGGCCTGGGTCAGCTCCTCGGGGGTATCTACGAAGGTCAGCTTCTGCGCGTTGTGGTTGGTGGCGACGCAATTGATGGTGATGGGGAGAGAGGCGCTCTTGTAAGGAGTCGCGTCGCTGGCTAGGTGCAGCTCGAATTTGATGATGTCATCCGGATCAGCATTTTCCTCAACCGTTTTTCCGGGAAGAATATACAGGTCGTCACCAAGGATGCTTGCGCGATCCTTGATAATGCTGTAAAGAGTGCCCTTGATCTCGCCGTTGAGGTAGACGAAAACCGAGGAGAGCAGAGCTATTTTCTCTTTCTTGGCTGTCTTGGTGGCAGCATCATCAGAATCGTTGATGGTGATTTCAGCCAGACTGTAGTCGTCGGTTACACTGATCTTGTAAGAGTAGGTCAGCGGAGTTTGGCTGTGTCCGGCGAGCCATGTTTTAAATTCGGCGACATCGCCCGGATTACTTAAATCTAAGTCCCCGGAAGCCTCACCTTTGAAAAGGTTAGCGTTCTCATCATACTCAAACGTATTCAACTTCGAAGGGAACTGGACCTCAAAGCGGAATGCCGCAAAGACGGTCAGCACTGTGGCCGCCGTCAATATGATGGTCAGGATTGTCGCGATTAATTTTCTTTGTTTCATGGAAGTACCTCCTTGCCGCCGACCGGCTTTTCTGTGTATCAGAAATAAAAAAGCAGCCGTCGCACCGTTTCATGATATGGTTGCAACTGGCTGACTTATGATGGTCGTAAGTCCCTATAGCTTTGTGTCATACGCTCACGCGTACTTTACCTAAGGATATTGATTTGACAAAATAGGCTATATATAATAATATATAGTACGGCTATTATATCACAACAATTTGTCGGTGTCAATAGATATAGCGATTTTTTACTAATCTTATGGAAAGAAAAAATCGGGAAAAGGCGAAAATACCTTTTCCCGACGGTGTTTTGTGAGAGGGGTTATGCCATAAGAGCGCGCTCCAGCCAGATCAGTCCCATGCTGAAAGCGTCGTGCAGGCCGTCCTTCTGGCCCTGCTTGATGATCTTGGTGGGGTCCTTGGAGTCGATGATCTGAATCAGGATCTTGCCCGGGACCTCCTCGCCCTTGTCGTTTTTGACGTAAGACATGATCTCCAGAATCAGAATGCAGGGTTCGTTCATATCTCCGTAGCAGATGGTGTTGCCCTCGCGAACCAGGGGCTTGTCTTTATAGTAAAGGTACTGTCCGCCAACCTGCGGACGTGTTTCGTTTGCCATGATGTGTCCTCCTTAAAATCTATCTGAGTGCAATGATTATCTATTCACCTATTATACCACGAAACCGCTGTGCAGTCAAGGATTTTTACAAAAAATATTCAGTCCTGCACGATTGGGGAGCGCTTTGTGAAAAATCCGGCGCTTCTGGGTGTTTGCATCGCCAGCGTATAGAGCGCATCTGCGCGGTCTGCAAGGTCACGCTGACGGCACTCGGGGGCGTCGGCCGGCTTGGTGACCACGGGGATGGGGCAGGTGCGGCGAAGCTCGGAGAGCAGGGCGCGGCCGCGGGCATTTGCAGCCAGAACGGTGACGTATGCAGGCGGGATATGCAGATCGTGCTCGGTCACGCCGATTGCGGCATACAAAATGGCGCGGCGGACGTGGGAATCAGGCAGGGATTTGTGTGAGCAGTTTTGCATGAGCATAGCAAAATTTGTCGCGTCATGTGCGGCTTGCCGAATGCGCGCACCAAGGCCCCCGTCGCACAGGGCGCGGGCTTCGATCTGCTGCCCGGACAGCATGCGCAGAGAGGAGAGCAGGGCGGTATCCCAGGCGGTGCCGAGGTCCAGCATCTCGCCGCGCGCGAAAGCATCTGCGAAAATTTCATAGACCTGCTTGGGCATGTGGGGCTGCAAGGCTTGGATTCCCTTATCCTTCAATAGAATACGCAGAGCGGTTGCGCTGGGATATTCCTCTGTCAAGGTTGTATCGCGATACGCCGCGCCCTCGCGCTTGATGCAGATCGGTTGCAGAGCATATTCGCCTCTTTGAATCGCCTTGCAGTAGGCCACGCCCAAAAGATCGTTGGAGAGTGAGGGGAAGGGGTGTCCCGTCGTGATCTCATAGGCTCTTGCATAAGCTGCAGAATTACCAATATTTGTCTTGATCAGCGTTTGGTAATTCTGTTTGAACTCGTCGGAATTCACGACCTTGGCAACTGCCTTGAGGTGCTCGACGTCGCCGCATTCGCTGCCGAAAAACAGCGTGTCCGAGCCCATAGCCTCTGCGAGTGAAACACCCGCCGCGGCAAAGGTCTCGGCGCTGCCCGCGGCATACGGAAAGGGCAGCTCGACCACCAGATCCGCTCCTGCTGCCAGTGCGGCATGCGCACGCGTGTACTTGTGCGCAACGGCGGGCTCACCCCGCTGGGTGAAGTTGCCGCTCATAATGCAGGTGACCGTATCTGCCCCTGCGCGGCGTGCGCAGTCCAAATGGTATGTGTGTCCCGTGTGCAGGGGATTATATTCACTTATGATAGCAAAACGTGCCATAATCATCTCCAAAAGGCTTTTCTTTTGGTCAGTATACCATCACTTTGTCCGTATGTCAAGCAATGGCTTGTGATAAAGTGAAAAAAATCGGATAAATCACAAAAAACTCTTGACAAATTTACATTTACCAGATATAATATTTACTGTCGCTTTTTATGTCATGCAGAAATCGCGAGGAGGTGTGACTATGATTCTTGACATGGGCCCCATGCTTCGAGGAGAGGTTGACACGCTTGCCGTTGATTATCTGGTCAAGCCCGAGCCGTGTGCCGGTGTGGAGTTTACGTCCGACGCGCACGTGATTGGCAAGGTGACTGACAGCGGCGGCTACATGCGCCTGGTTCTCAAGGCCAAGATGCCTTACAAAACCATCTGTGCCAGATGCTTGGATGAGGTGACCGGTACTTATACGGTCAGCTTTGAACGCACCGTGGCAGACGAGAATACGCTCACAGAAGAGCAGATCGACCAGAACGTGGATGAATACATCATTGTAAGAGACGGCCGCTTGGATATCGATGAGCAGCTGGTGGAGGAAATGATCCTTTCTTTCCCGACCAAGTTTGTGTGCGATGAGGAGTGTCCCGGGCTTTGTCCCAAATGCGGCAAGCAGCTCAAGTACGGCGCTTGCAATTGCAAAACAAAAGAGATCGACCCCAGGCTTGCAGTGCTTGCAAAGCTGCTGGAGGAAGACTCGGAATAATTCTTGAATGTAACCGTGAATCGGTAACAGATACAGATTATAAAAAAATTGATATAATGCGGTGTACGGTATAAGCCTGTACGCCAAAGAGGAGGTGTAATTATGGCAGTACCGAAGAGAAAGGTATCCAAGGCACGCAGAGACAAGAGAAGAAACAACAATTCCAAGCTCTCCATGCCCGGTATGGTAAAGTGCTCCAATCCCGAATGCAATGAAATGGTATTGGCACATCGTGTATGCAAGGTTTGCGGTTTCTATGGCGGCAAGCAGGTCATCACCCTGAAGAACAAGGAAGACTAATTCTTTTTACCATCAAAAGACACACAAAGGATTCATCATGCACAACGCGCGGTGAATCCTTTTGTGCCATCAGGAGTAATTTTTTATGAAGAAATATATCAGGATGGCGGCGATGCTGCTGGCGGCTTTCGCACTTGCATCCTGCACGCCCGTGCAGGACATGCTGGAGGGGGAGACGGCAGACCTGACGCCGCCCGCAAATCATCCCGTGGACATGACCGACATTCCGGATTATTTGTCCATGCCGCTGGATCAGTACGTAACGCTTGGGCAGTACCGGGACCTTGAGGTCAGGCTGGACACCGTTATACTGACCGATGAGCAGGTCAACGAGGCCATCGAGGGGATCAAAAAAGCCAACGGAAAATTCAAGAAGATCACTGACCGATTAGTGGAATGGGGGGACACGCTGGTGCTGTCCTATACCGCCTCGGTGCAGGGAGACGAGGGCAGCTATGCCGCCCGTGACGTGGAGGTCAAGCTGGCCGAGGGTGGGGAGTATTCCGACGAATTCGTCCGTGCACTGGTTGGTGCGCCCTGCAAAATGCCGGTTACCATAACGGTTGAAGAACAGCAGGCCGGCGAGGCTGTGACGGTCAACTATCAGGTCACCGTTTCCTATATCATCGGTGAATTTGAGGAGCTGACCGATGCATTCGTATCCGCCTATACCGACGGCGCATGTACCAAGGCGGACGAGTTTTTTGCATATTACAAGGAACAGCTGTGGAACGAGCTGTATTACGAGACTGTTTACGACGCGCTCTGGGACACCTGCGTGAGCAACTGCGAGGTGACCTCTGTGCCGGATGAGGCGGTACGCTACTACGTGGATTCCATGGAGGAGTATTATCGCGCCATGGCCGCCAAAAACGGCGTGACCTATCAGGCGGTGCTGGACGCATTTGATCTGGACGAGGCAAAAATCAAGGAGCTGGCAATGGGCTATGCCGAGAAGGATCTGATCTTTTACGCCATCGTAGCCGATGCCGGCATGCAGATCACCGAGCAGCAGTACGACAGCGCACTTGACGAGTATGCCACCAAGTATTATTCCACTCTTTCCACCTACGTGGGAAAGGGAAGCGGCGAGGGCGGCAAGGTCACGATAAAGGACGTCAAGGTATATCTGGACGGACAGCAGAGAAACATGATCAGAGAGCTCTGCTATGACGATATGATGTACGATTTTCTTTACGATAACAACAAAATCTTCGTGGGCGACGTTCCCATGAACTGAAAAAAAGGAGAAAAACCGACGGTTTTTCTCCTTTTTTATTCTTGCGGCACAAAGACCACCTTGCCCTTTTGCAGGGTAGCCAGTACACGGTCATCGCGGCGGACGGCTTCTACCAGAATGGCGGTGGCCTGCGCGACCTCCACCTG
>JAZULL010000028.1:0-37981 GCA_045603085.1 Eubacteriales bacterium
GGGATCGGACAGCAGAATAAAGGGCAGATTGTATTTTTCCGCAAACCTGACGTGCGAGGCAACGCTATCCTTGCTGATGCCGATGACCACGACGTCCTTTTGCTTGAACTGCTCGTATGCACCCGCGAAGGCGCAAGCCTGACGGGTACAGCCGGGGGTGTTATCCTTGGGATAGAAATATACGACCACCTTTTTGCCAAGGAAGTCGGAGAGCGAAACTTGATTGCCAAACTGATCGTTCAGCGTAAAATTCGGGGCTTTTTGTCCTACTTTAAGCATGGTTTCCTCCTCTTTCGCTTATTTTTCTTCGACCTGCTTGCCGCAGATATGCTCGGGGGTCAGCCGCAGCAGGTACGTGCCCTTGGCAAGGCGATCCAGCTCATGCTCAATAAAGGCATCGTCCTTTGTAAATTGATGGCTCAGTGCACGGCAGATCGGCACGATCTGTTCCGTATCCGTGATCATCTCAATGCGTCCGAACACCACCACGCTGCGTACCAGAAGTGCCCAATCGTTTGGAATGGGCTTGCCCGGCTCGGTCACGCAATAGCAGACCTTATCCGATTTTCGCAGGGACTCGGTACGGTGGCTCTCGGTTCTTCTGCCGGTGTGGAAATACAGGCAGCCATCCTCGGGATTGTAATAATGATTGATGGGAGCGGCATAAGGGTAGCCGTCGTCCCCGTTGACCGAAAGCACGCCTCTTCTCTGCTTGCGCAGGATTTGCACGCAGACCTCCCTTGAAAGCTGCTTGTTCTGTCTTACCATTGGGCGAAACATACGTCAAAATATCCTTTCACGTTTTTTTACAGTATACCACAAAATCCATCCGGCCGTCAAGCATGATTGACAATGTTTTTCCTTTATGGTATAATAACTGCAATACTTACAAAGGACGGTATCATCATGCAATACAGAAAACTCGGTAACACGGGACTATACGTCAGCGAGATCGGCGTTGGCGGCGAATGGCTGGAGCGTCATAACGCAGAAGAAGTCAAGGCGGTTATGGACGCCTGCTTTGCGCAAGGGATCAACATTGTGGACTGCTTTATGTCCGAGCCAAACGTGAGAACCAACATCGGTAACGCCATCAAGGACAACCGCGACAAGTGGATCGTACAGGGACACGTGGGCTCTGCTTGGCGCGACGGACAGTACGTGCGCACGCGCGACATGGACGAGGTCAAGGCCGCATTTGCCGATCTGCTTGCAAGATTTCAGACCGACTATATCGATCTTGGCATGATCCATTTCGTTGATAAATTGGACGACTGGAAAAACGTGCTGGAGTGCGGCTTTATGGACTACATGATCGAGCTCAAGGCGTCGGGCGCGATCAGACACATCGGTCTTTCCACCCACAACACCACCATTGCAAGACTGGCTGTCGAGCACGGCGCGGTTGAGGTGATTCTGTTCTCGCTGAATCCTGCTTACGACCTGCTCCCGCCCACCGAGAACATTGACGACTTTTTTGTAGAAGAATACGACGCCAAGCTGGCGGGTATTGACCCCGAGAGAGCCGATCTTTACAAGCTTTGCGAACAGAGGGGCGTTGCCATCACGGTCATGAAGGGCCTTGGCGGCGGCAGACTGCTGGACGCAAAACGTTCTCCTTTTGGCGTGGCGCTGACACCCGTGCAATGTCTGCACTACGCGCTGACCAGACCCGCGGTCTCCAGCGTGCTGATCGGCTTTGATAACACAGAGCAGATTCCCGCTTCCCTGGCTTACGAGACGGCAAGCGAGGACGACAAGGACTATGCAACCGTGCTTGCGTGCGCCCCGCGACATGCTTACAGCGGTCAGTGCACCTATTGCGGCCATTGCAAGCCCTGCCCTGTCAATATTGACATCGCCATGGTCAACAAGCTTTACGATCTGGCAACCATGCAAGACGGGGTGCCCGCATCGGTCAAGGAGCATTACATGGATTTGGATGCACATGCCGACGACTGTCTTGGCTGCGGCGCATGCGAATCCAGATGTCCGTTTGACGTACCGGTCATTGAAAAGATGAAGCAGACGGCGAAATTGTTTGAATAATCATCAAGGGAGACACCCGCGGGCGTCTCCCTTGTCTTTTACCATATAAACGGAATGAGTCTGTATTTGACCTTTTTCTTGTAGTCTGCATAGCCGTCAAGCTCGGCACTAAGCAGCTTTTCCTCGCCCAGAATGCGGATCACAATCAGCACGGGGTAGACGGCAAACACACAAAGTCCCCAAAGGGATTGCAAGATCAGCGGCAGAGGCACAAACATCAGGAGCGTGGCAAGATACATGGGGTGGCGAACCACGCCGTAAAGCCCCGTGCTGACCACCTTTTGTCCCTCTTGCACCTCAACGGTACGCGACAGATACGCGTTCTCGCGCATGACCTCGGCATACATGGCGTAGCCGATCAAAAAGACGGCTGCTGCGGTGATCATCAGCCATGTCGGCACGTGTGACAGCTCAAAGCGAAAGTCCAGCGCGCACAGCACAAAGCCACCGAGAAACATCAGCCCCGAAAGGCCTACAACGCCCTTTTGCTCCTTTTGCTTTTCCTTATGCGACAAGCGTTTTGCAAGCAGCTCCGGGGCTTTGATCAGCATAACAACGCCCATGATCAGCATGGGCACGAACAGCACGCCAAGGAACAACCACGCGCCGGGATAGGCAAGCGTCCATGCAGGCAAAAACACAAGTGCACCGACCAGCATCGCACCAAGCAGATATTTGATCAATCCTCCAACGGCAAGCTTTGCTCTGGTCATTGCTTCCAATCCTCCAAATCAATCGATGCGGTATCTGGCAACGTGGGGTCAAGCAGGCTGTCATACAGCTCCGCTCCGATATATTCCCTTGCCTCGTCTATCCATTTCTGCTCGTTTTCTGTCCAGAGGTCGATCATGGCATAGCAGATCTTTTTGTAGTCGCCCGGATTGATCAGCAGGTGCATATCGTCGGCATAGCCCTTTTCATACCGCAAGCCGAGGTGCAGCTCGCTCTCGTCACCCAGCGGCATATCGGCATAGCGGTTGATCAAAAACCACCCGATATTGGGGCAACGGCGCAGCTTTTGCATATTCAGCACGAATGCATAAGCGCCCTTGTTTTCGGATTCGGGGTCGTTGTAATCGGTATGAAATCCCTGCTCGTCGCACACCACGCAGCGCACCTTTCCGCGATACCGAAATTCGGGCATTTCGACAAGCTTTTGCAGCATTTCGATATTCTTCATGGTGATGCGAGGGGTATTCCAATCAAAGGTAGCGGTAGTATCGTTGTAAAAATCCGGCTTGGTGAGATTTTCGGGGTACGGATGTGCCGCAATGCCCCAGTCAAAGTCTCCGTCGAGGTGGCAGTATTCAGCTAAGTATGCAAGACATGCGCGACCCGTATAGCAATGCATGGGATCTGGCTTGAGAGGTGTGGCAAAATAGTGATCCAGCGAGATGTTGACGCGCGAATTTGCATTGTATTTGCGCGCGATCAGATGTGCCAGACGTAAGGAAACGGTATATTCCTCCATGAAATCGGCGCAGGCCATCGCGCCCGTATTGTGCCAGACCTCTTGCGCATTGATCTCGTTGCCGACGTCCATAACGTCGCTGCAATACAAGGGGCTGTTTGCGTCCATGTATCTTGCGCACAAAAAGTCGATAAATGCACAGTACATCCAGACGCCCTGCTCGGTGCGCAGATTGAACGCGCTCATCTGCTCGTTAAAGCCTGTGGACTCGTAGCCCGGGTGGCCAATGATCTTGGTCAGCGCGTCGTCCGAGCCCTTGAGTCTGTAGGAAAAGCGGTTGATGGCACGGATCAGACAAGGAATGCCACGCGCGATGCAGGGCTGCATGAGGCGGTCGTAAAGATCCATGGTGGCCTTGTCAAAATAAAAGGTCTTGCCGCAGAATACGTACACAATATCGTTTTCAGACGGCGTGACCGTCTGGATCCAGGGGCTGTTGACCTCGGTCATCATACAGCCCATGCCGAGATAATCGATATCCTCGGGAATGGCGGTGACCCAAGTGCCCACGGGGCGTTGTACGACAAAGGGTGCGGGCGAGGATGCCGAGCAATCGGGTGTCATGTCGGTGACAAATCGCACGCCGTCCACCATCTTGCCGTCCACGAACACCTCAAATCGGCAGATCAACAGATCGATCTCGCCGGCATAGCGGTCAAAGATCACGCTGTGCTTGCTCTTTTTATCGCTCACCATAACAATGCGACCGTGATGGACGCGGCGTGCATCGCCCGTAACCATGGGCAATCTTGCCTCGGCATAAACGTGTGTGAGAATGGGCAGATCGGGGATCATGATCTCGATCTGCGTTTTTGTTGCAATAATCTGTGTTACCTTCATATCAGTTCTCCAAAACCTTGATGATTTCATCCATGTCCTTGCGCTTTTTGGGGCGAAGCTTGTCATCCTCCTTGGCATAGCCGAGAGATACGACCAAGCGCACCTTACCATCGATCTTGCAGATCTCGCGCAGCGCCTTGTCATCCAGCCAGCCGAGAATGCAGGTGGAAAGCCCCTGTGCGGTGGCCTCGGCGGTCAGATATGCGGTCATGATGCCGATATCGATGGAACGGTAGTCGTTATCCTTGACTTTAGCGCCCAGCGCGGCTGTTGCATTGTAGGGGGCTTCGGAAATGACCAGCATAACGGGGCAATCCGAGGCAAACTTGTCCATGCCCATTCCCTGCACGGCCTTGGCAGCCTTTTTGGCAGACTCGCCCTTGCAGACCGTGATAAAATACGGCTGGGCATTGCATGCCGAGGGGGCAAGACGCGCGCTTTGCAGAATGGCGTCCAGCTTTTCCTCTTTCACCTCTCTGCCCGCGTCATAGCTGCGGCAGGATTGGCGATTTTGTGCGATTTCTGTAAAATTCATATCCGTCTCCTTATTGAAGTATCTCTGTAAGCAGCCCCTCGCAACCGGCCACGACGTCGGCATAGGTCACGTCAAAGCGGCGGGTATACCAAGGATCGGCGACGTCGCCACCTTGGGAGGTGTAATCCATCAGTTTGCGGATTTTCCCTTTCGGGTCCCCGCCCAGCATGCGGTGCATATTGCGGATATTCGCACTGTCCATGCCGATAAAAAGGTCATATTTTTCATAGTCTGCGAGCGTCAACTGTACGGCTCGCTTACCCTCGCAGGATATGCCATGCTTCGCCATTTCCGCTTTTGCGGGCGGATAAACGGGATTGCCCACGCCGCCCCAAATCTCTTCGGTGCTGGTGGCACTTGAAGCAATCACAAACTGATTGGCAATTCCCCGCTCCGAGACCATCTTTTTTAGAACGAATTCCGCCATGGGACTGCGGCAGATATTGCCGTGGCAGACGAACATAATGCGGATCATGGAAGCACCTCCTGTGGGGTTTTCTTTATTATAGCATACTGCCAAGAGATTTTCAAGATATAAAGAGCATCGGATGGAAAAACATCCGATGCTCCTCTTTATTACGTATGCCCTGCGAAATCGCCTCTGGCTTCCATCATGCTATACTGATCGATTGCCTCTTGGATAATTCTCTTTGCATCCTCTGCGCTGTGCAGCTGCTCAACCGCGGTCTGCTTGTTCTCCAGCTGCTTGTAGACGGTAAAGAAGTGCATGATTTCATCAAATACGTGTCTGGGCAGCTCGTTCAGCGATTGCACGTCGCGATAAGTAGGGTCATTGCAAGGCAGGGCGATGATCTTATCGTCCAGCTTGCCGCCGTCGATCATACGTACCACGCCGATGGGGTAAACGTCCACCAGCGTCAAGGGATAGATGGGCTCGTCACACAGCACCAGTACGTCAAGCGGGTCGCCGTCATCGGCAAAGGTGCGCGGGATAAAGCCGTAGTTGGCGGGATAGTGGGTCGCGGTATACAGAATTCTGTCCAGGCGGCAAATACCCGTCTTTTTATCCATTTCATATTTACATTTGCTTCCCTTTGGGATCTCGATGACACATGTAAACTTTTCGGGATTGATTTCTGCAGGGTCAATGTCATGCCAAATGTTCATATTTGCCCTCCTTATTTATTTTACATAATCAAATTCAAAGTCATAGATGCAAACGGTATCGCCGTCGCGGCAGCCCTTTTGCTCCAGCGCCTCGAACACGCCGCTCTTTTGCAGCACCTTCTGGAAATAGTTGAGAGATTCATAGTCGCTGAAATTGATGGTGCCCATCAGGTTATACAACCACTCGCCCTCCACGTAATAGACGCCGTGGTCATAGGTGATGGTGGTATCCTTACCGCCGCCCACGTATGCGTCCTCTTCGGAGTACTCTGCGGCATACACGGTCATGGGAGGCAGGTCTGCCAAGCGATCTGCCACACGGCGGATCATTTCGGGCAGCCCCTGTCCGGTTGCGGCAGAAACGTACATCAGCTCCCAGCCGTTCTCCTTGACAAAGGCTTCAAAGGCAGGTACGTCCACCTGCTCGGGATCAAGCACATCGATCTTATTTGCAATAATGATCTGCGGGCGGGTCGCCAGCTCGGGAGAGTAGCGTTCCAGCTCGGTATTGATGGTTTTGATGTCTTCAATCGGATCTCTGTATTCCACGGATGCAACGTCTACCACGTGCAGAAGCAGTCTGCAACGGTCAATATGACGCAAAAAGGCATGTCCCAGACCTGCGCCGTCTGCCGCACCCTCGATCAGGCCGGGGATATCTGCGGCAACAAATCCGCTTTCCCCGCCCGTGCTGACCACACCGAGGTTGGGCGAGAGCGTGGTGAAATGATAGTCCGCGATCTTGGGCTTGGCCGAGCTGATGCGGGCAAGAATGGAAGATTTACCTACGCTGGGATAGCCGATCAAGCCCACGTCGGCCAGCATCTTGAGCTCCAGCAGTACTTCTCTTTCCTGCCCTCTTGTGCCGTTCTTTGCAAACAGAGGAACTTGTCTTGTGGGAGTGGCAAAGTGCTTATTGCCCCAGCCGCCCTTACCGCCGCGACAGCAGATAAAGTCCGCGCCGTCGTTCTCGGTCATATCGTGGATGATCTTGCCCGACTCCACGTCCTTGATCAGCGTTCCCGGAGGAACCAGCACGACGGCATCCTGTCCGGTCGCACCGTGACGCTTGGCACCTGTACCGTCACCGCCGCGCTCAGCAACAAACTTACGCTGATAGCGGAAAGCGAGCAGCGTATTTGCGCCGGGGTCAACGCGAAACACCACGTTACCGCCCTTGCCGCCGTCACCGCCGTCGGGACCGCCTGCGGCTACGTATTTTTCACGGCGGAAGGACACGGCACCGTTGCCGCCGTCCCCTGCCTTGAGGTATACTTTAACGTTATCTATAAACATAATGAGTTCCTTTCAAAATCAGACCTTATCGTCACCCTTCTGACGGATGATGAGCTTGATGGGCGTACCGCGGAAGCCAAAGGTCTCGCGCAGGCAGTTTTCCAGATATCTCTGATAGGAGAAATGGAACAGCTCAATGTTATTGCAGAAGATGACAAAGGTGGGAGGTGCGACGCTGATCTGGGTCATATAGTAGATCTTAAGGCGTCTGCCCTTATCTGTGGGGGGCTGTGCACGCATGGTGGCCTCGGCAAGCACATCGTTGAGCATGCCGGTCGAGATGCGGGTGTTGGCTTGATTGTGCACGTACTTGATGTGCTCGTAAATGTTGGGAATTCTCTGACCGGTCTTGGCAGAAACGAAGATCAGGGGGGCGTAAGGCATATAAGCCAGCGCGGTCTGGATCTTTTCTGTGTACTGCTTGACCGTGTTGTTATCCTTTTCGATGGCATCCCACTTGTTGACCACGATGATGGTAGCCTTGCCTGCCTCGTGGGCAATGCCCGCGATCTTTTCATCCTGCTCGGTAATACCGGTTCCGGCATCGATCAGGAGCAAGCATACGTCGGCACGCTCGACCGCCATGTGGGCGCGGAGCACGCTGTATTTTTCGATCTTATCGTCGATCTTGGACTGGCGGCGGATGCCCGCAGTGTCGATAAAGGTGAACTTGCCGTACTCGTTTTCTACCTTGGTGTCAACCGCGTCACGGGTCGTGCCTGCGATATCCGAGACGATCATGCGCTCCTGACCGTTAAAGCGGTTGATGATCGAGGATTTGCCCGCATTGGGTTTACCGATGACGGCAACCTTGATGGTATCATCCTCTTCCTCGGTATCCTCCCACTCGCCAAGGGACTCTAAGCATGCGTCCAGAAGGTCACCCGAGCCCGTGCCGTGGATAGACGACACCGCGATGGGGTCGCATGCAAATCCCAGCTCGTAGAACTCGTAAAATTCATACGGCAGGTCGCCGATGCGGTCGCACTTATTGATACAAGGTACGATGGGCTTTCCGCTGCGCTTGAGCATGACAGCGATATCTCTGTCGCTGGCGGTCAATCCCGTGCGCACGTCGCACATGAACACGATGACGTCGGCGTCGTCGATGGCGATCTGCGCCTGGGTCTTCATCTGGGAAAGAATGACGTCACCCGTCTTGGGCTCGATACCGCCGGTATCGATCACAGCCAGCTTTCTGCCTCTCCATTCAGTCTCGCCGTAGATACGGTCACGGGTCACGCCGGGAACGTCCTCCACGATGGAACGGCGCTCGCCGATCAGTTTATTAAACAGGGTCGATTTGCCCACGTTGGGGCGACCCACGATTGCAATTACAGGTTTTGACATAGAAACCTCCTATGATTCATCACAAAGTTTTACGCCCAGCACCGACTCGATAAAGCCGACGCCGTCGTTTGCCGAGGGGTACACGGGCACGCCCAGAATACTCGAAAGCTGCTCAACAGTCATGTCATCCAGCAAGGTGTCCTCCCCTGCTCGCAGGGTGTTCTCGGGGATCAAGAGGCAATCGCCAAGCTCCTTGCCCGCAAGCTGCTCGGAAATATCCTTGCCCGTCAGAAGTCCCGCGACGGTAATGCTCTCGCCAAAGAAATGATTGATAATGCGATACACGTTGACCTCAAGGCCGTCAAAGGTGCGCTCAAGCTGACTTGCCAGCGAACAAACGGTATCGTAAGCGGCCGCGCCGGTTGCGATGCTGACACGTCTGGGAGAGGTGAATTTTTCGCGGTATTCGTCCGCAAATTCCAGCTCGGTGTTCACCTCGGAAACAAGTGAGGTGATCATGCCGACGCCGTTTTCGATCTGATCGTAGTCGCCGTAATATTCCTCGCCAGGCAGCGGAAGTCCCGCCTTGAGATACAGCTCGTCGGCACAGCAGAAGATGCGGTTGCCATACTTTTTCTCGCACTCGTCACCCACGCGGTTGACCTGCTCGATAATGTGGGCACATTCCTCGGGGGTATAGGGAGTCAGCTCATACAGCTTGTCGCGGTATCGGGTCAAGCCCGCCGGCACGATGGACACCGAGGACATGGCGGGATAGAGCGCCTGCAGATCGGCAAGCGAGCGGTCAAGCTCCTCGCCGTCGTTGATGCCGCGGCACAGCACGATCTGTCCGCACAGGGTGATCCCCGCGTCGGCAAGTCGCTTCATGTAAGAGAGCACCTCACCTGCGCGCTTGTTGTGCATCATAAAGCACCGAAGCTCGGGATTGGTGGTATGCACCGAGATATTGACCGGGCTGATGTGCATTTCAATGATACGGTCGATATCGCGGTCGTGCAGATTGGTCATGGTGATGTAGTTGCCGTGCAGGAAGGACAGGCGGGAGTCGTCGTCCTTAAAGTACAGCGTTTCACGCATGCCGCAGGGCAGCTGGTCGATAAAGCAGAAGATGCATTTGTTTTCGCAGCGTTGCTTTTTGTCCATCAGAGGGGTCTCGAAATCCAGACCGATATCGTCATACTCCTGCTTGCGGATGGTGACGTTGATCAGCTCGGGGCCGCGGTGCAGCACAAGCTCGACCGTGCGGTTCGTCAGATAAAAACGGTAGTCCAGCACGTCGCGGATCTCGCGTCCGTTGATAGACAGCAGGATATCTCCCGCCATGATTCCGTGCTTTTGCGCACGGCTTCCCTTTTCCACGCCCGTTACGGTTACCATTCTCATCCCTCCTTTGGGCATAGTTATACATTTTAATCATAGTATTATAACACATTTCCCTTGACTTGTCAAACATTTTGGCAAAGAAAATGACTTTTCGTCCATTAAAACAAATAAACCCACCCCTGTCGGGTGGGTTTATGTCGTTTATACAGTATGAATGCCGTTCTTTGCGTCAGATGCAGGGTCAACGCCGTACTTTTGGTTCTTTCTGTACTCAAAGAACTTGAGTGCGATCTGCTCAAACAGTGCAAAGGACAGCACGTCCTCGTCCTGCTCCACAAGGCCTGCGGGAATACGAGCGCGGATGGATTCCAGCTCGGGTGCGAGGTCGTCTGCAGGTCTGTAGGTGATGCGTTGTGCGTCACCCACGATGCTGTGTGCAAATGCGGGATCGATCTCCATGGGCGTCTTGCCGTATTTGCCAAGCACAATGTCCTTGAATTCCTTGGTGACCGTCTTGTAACGCTCGCCCGTGATCACGTTATACACAGCCTGCGTACCCACGATCTGGGACGAGGGGGTGACCAGAGGCGGATACCCGACGTCGGCTCTGACGCGCGGTACTTCCTCAAGCACCTCGGTCAGCTGATGCGATCTGCCCGCATCGGCCAGCTGCTTCATCAGATTGGAAAGCATGCCGCCCGGTACCTGGTACAGCAGCGCGTTGACGTCCACCGCCAGCGCCTTGGGGTTGAGCTGACCCGATGCCAGATATTTCTCACGCAGAGGTGCGAAATGCTTGGAGATTTTATTAAGCTCGCCAAGATCCAGACCGGTATCGTAGGGTGTTCCCTGCACGGCTGCCACGAATGCCTCCGTGGGGGGCTGGGAGGTACCCATTGCCATGGGAGAGATGGCGGTATCCACGATATCGACACCTGCCTCTGCCGCCTTGAGCAGCGTCATGGAAGCAAGACCTGCGGTATAGTGGGTATGCAGCTGCACCGGCAAGGAGGTGCTGGCCTTGAGCGTCTTGACCAGCTCGTAAGCGTCGTAGGGCTTGAGCAAGCCCGCCATATCCTTGATGCAGATCGAATCCGCACCCATTTCCTCCAGCTGCTTTGCATACTTGGCATAATAATCCATGGTGTATACGGGACCGGTGGTATAGCTGAAGGCCGCCTGCACGTGTCCGCCCTCGCGTTTTGTGGCGTCAATGGCGGTCTTAAGGTTTCGGGGATCGTTGAGTGCGTCGAAGATACGGATGATATCAATGCCGTTGGCGATGCATTTCTGTACGAAATACGCGACCACGTCATCCGAATAGTGGCGGTAGCCAAGAATGTTCTGGCCGCGGAACAGCATCTGCAGCTTGGTATTCTTGACGTGTGCGCGGATGGTGCGCAGTCTTTCCCAAGGGTCTTCGTTGAGATAGCGCATGCAGGAATCAAAGGTCGCGCCGCCCCACGCCTCAAGAGAGTGGTAGCCCACCTTATCCATCTGCTCCAGAATGGGAAGCATTTCCTCGGTGGTCATTCTGGTAGCAATGAGTGACTGGTGAGAGTCACGCAATACTGTTTCTGTAATTTTGAGTTGTGCCATTGTCAATTACCTCTCTTAAGCAAACATAGACAGGAATACGCCTGCCGCAACGGCAGAGCCGATAACGCCTGCGACGTTGGGACCCATAGCGTGCATGAGAAGGAAGTTGGAGGGATCAGCCTTCTGTCCCTCGATCTGCGCAACGCGCGCCGCCATAGGAACGGCGGAAACACCTGCAGAGCCGATCAGCGGGTTGATCTTGCCACCCGTGATCCAGTTCATGATCTTGGCGGTAATCAGACCGCCGCAGGTAGACACACAGAATGCGGCCAGACCGCAGACGATGATCAAAAGGGTCTCCAGACGCAGGAAGTTTGCGGCGCTTGCCGTCGCACCTACGCTGATGCCAAGGAATACCGTGACGATATTCATCAGCTCGTTCTGTACCGTCTTGGAAAGACGCTCGGTCACACCGCACACGTTGAGCAGATTACCGAACATCAGGCAACCGATCAGGGTCAGCGCGTCGGGCACGATCATTGCCACAACGACCGTTACCACGATGGGGAAAAGGATCTTTTCCAGCTTGGATACGGTGCGCAGGTTAGTCATCTTGATCTGACGCTCCTTCTTGGTGGTCAGCAATCTCATAAAGGGCGGCTGGATCATGGGGATCAGCGCCATATAGCTATACGCCGCAATGGCGATCGCGCCAAGCAGCGTGGGAGCCAGCTCCTTGGTGACCGTAATGGCTGTCGGGCCGTCTGCGCCGCCGATAATACCGATGGCGGCCGCCGCACCCAGACCGAACATACCCGAAAGCAGTGCTGCAGAGAAGGCGACAAACACACCAAGCTGAGCGCCGGCACCGATCAGCAGGCTCTTGGGATTTGCGATAAGGGGGGTAAAATCGGTCATCGCGCCGATGCCGATAAAGATCAGACAGGGGTAGATACCCAGCTTTACGCCAAGGTAAAGCAGGTCAAGCAGGCCGCCATGATGCAAGACCTCCACGTAATCCACCGATTCCGCGATAAAGAAATCCAGGTGGAACATGCCTGCACCGGGCAGGTTGGTCAACAGCATGCCTACCGCGATAGGCAAAAGCAACAGCGGCTCAAACTTCTTGCCGATGGCAAGATATATCAGAGCAAAGGAGATCAGCAGCATGACCACGGTTTGCCAGCACATGATATCAAACGACCACGTACTGCCTGCCAGGGAGAACAGACCCTCCCCTTCGGTTGCCTTGAAAAACAGCTGCCATATACCCGTGCCTGTCAGAAATTCTAACAAACTTTCAAGCATAATCGTGTTCCTTTCGGGCTTAGTTCATGGTCAAGAGCACCTGATCTGCGGTCACGGAGCTTCCCTGCGCAACGTCTACGGAGGCAATGGTGCCGTCCTGGGGAGCGAAGATCTCATTTTCCATCTTCATAGCCTCAAGAACAGCCACAACTGCTCCCTTGGAAACCTTATCGCCAACCTTGACGTTAACCTTCATGATGTTGCCGGGCATGGGAGATTTGATCTGTACGCCGCCCTGCGCGCCCGAAGCCTTGGGTGCGGGAGCTGCCTTGGGCGCGGGAGCTGCCTTGGGGGCTGCGGGAGCTGCTGTGGGAGCAGTGCCCTCGCTGACTTCCTCAACTACGACGTCGTATGCCGTTCCGTTTACGGTTACTGTAAATCTTTTCATTGTTATGTACCAAACCCTTTCTTATTTCTCTTGATTCCATGCGCCGCCCTTACGCTTGAAGGACACGACGCGAAAGCCACTTGCAAATTCTTCCTGATATTCCTCGCCTGCAAGCACGGCGGCGATGGCCGCGGTAATCGCGGCAACGATCTCTCCGTCATCCTCGACGGGAGCTTCCCGGGGCTGTACCTCGGGGGCTGCAGCCTGCTCGACAGCCGCGCTCAATGCCGCCTTCTTAGCGGCTCTTTTGGCGGGGATATCGTGCAAAAAGACCTTGAAGATGGCAACTACGCCCCACAGAATGGCCAGTACCGCAAAGATCATGAGCATACCCTGCACCGTTACGGTAATGGCATACTCGATTCTCTGAGGTGAGAATATGCCCCCCAGATCCTCCTCGATCTGCTCCGGAGTCTGCTCGGTGACCTCGGCATCGGGAGTTTGCTCGGTGGCGGCTACGCTCAGGGTGCACAGGCAACCCATCAGCAAAAATGCCAGACCAAGCAGTAACAGCCTTGTCAAAAATTTATGCTTCATTATGCCCTCCGTTACTGCGGCAGATTGACGCGTCTGCGCGCGGGAGTGCCCTCGGCCTTGGTGCTCAGCATATAAAGTGCGGCACAGATGCGCGCACGAAGCTCCTCGGCGGGAATGATATCGTCAATATCGCCCTTCTCTGCGGCGGCGGTGGCACTTGCCTGCACGCTCTTCCACTCGGCTACAAGGTCGGATCTGGACTTATCTTGGGTAATCTGATCGTTTTGCAGGAATGCAACTGCGCTTTCGGGAGACATGACGCTGATCACAGCCTCGGGCAGAGCCAGCGCAAGATCTGCGCCGCCTGCGCGGGAGCACAAGAGGCTGAATGCCGCGCCGTAGGCGTTTCCGGTGACCACGGTCACCTTTGCGCACTTGGCGGATGCATACGCGCCCGCAAGCGCCGCGTAGGCCTTGGCACTGCAGGGTGAGCAGGTGGGGGCTACGCCCTCGCTGTCCACCAGCGTCAGCACGGGAATATTGAATGCGTCGCAGGCGCAAACCAGCTGTGCGGCACGGCGCGCGCCCTTCTTGGTCAGCTTGCCGCCGTTTTGTGCGCGGTCGGTTGCCACGATACCAAGCGTTACACCGCCAATGCTTGCAAGGGCGGTCAGCATGCCGTCCTTTTTACCGGCACCCAGCAAAGTAAGAGAGCCTGCATCGCAGATATCCTCTACCAGCGCAAGGGTATTGGCAACGTCGGCAACCACGGGACGCTCGGGAGCGTCGGCAGGGGTGGTGATGGCACAGTCTTTATTATTCTGCGGCAGCAGATCGATCAGCGCGCCTGCCTTGGCAAAGGCCTGCTGCTCGTTCTCGCAAACCACGTCGGCAAAATCACCTGCAGAGATGGGCTGCTCGCCTGCGGCCAGATACACCTTGGCATCTGCATTGACAATGCGAACGTCAAACATGGATGCGGCTACCGCGCAAAGTCCCGAGCACGTTCCCGACACGACCGCGATCTGCGGTACAACGCCCGATGCGGCGGTGATATCCGAGAGCAGCGTGCTGTAAGCCGACAGCACGGCACTGCCGTCCGGCACAAGCGCACCTGCGCTGTCAAATACTCCGATGATGGGTGCACCCGCGCTGATCGCTTGCCGATAAAGCGCAGAGATCTTTTTTGCACCGGTTGCGTCAAAAGCGCCACCCAGACGGTCGCCGTCCTGCACGAAAGCGAATGCCAGCTTTCCTGCTACAGAGCCGTAACCGCAAATGACGCCCTCATACCCCTCTGCCGAGCCTACGCGCTTGATATACGCGCCCGTTTCCACAAAGGTTCCGGCGTCAAACAAAAGGGCTATTTTTGCGTTCCCCTTGGTTTGCGTTCTTTCCATTGTTGGTCCTCCAAAATACGTTTTTTGCGGCGAAAAATTCTTGCCCGAAACAGCAGAACCAATTCTTCGCCAGTATACTATAATTGTAGCACTTCTTGGGTATATTGTCAAGAATTTCTTGCCTATAACAAGAAAAAAGGGGCTGTCTTGAAAACCTATAACAGCCCCTTATGATTATTCTTTTTTCTTGAACACAAATGCTGAACACAGCAGAATAATTATTCCTACTATCGATGTCGTAATCGTTCCTGCACAACTCTCGATTTCGTTTTGTTGAGTTTCTATTTGCTGCTGAGAGGTGGATTGTGTTTCTGTAGGCACTTCTGTTATAGTCGATTCAGCTTCAACCACTTGTGTCGTTGTTTCCTCAGTTGCGTCGCTTTCTTGTGTAACAGTCTCTCCATCATTAGTCGATGAATCTGCGGGATCAAGGACCACGTCGGGATAAGGATTTATTCCTCCAACCAATATACTGCTGTCTAAATCCAACCAAACGTTACGGCAATCCTCGGTTGCGGCAATCTCCAGGATTCTCTCCCAAGTTAACTCGCACATTACGTGCATCGTCATATCTGTTACACTTTCATTGAAAGTATACTGTTCATCCGGACGCAAATAATGCTCAACCAAAGGTTTGTTCGTTTCTGCCTGCCATTGTTGCTGTTGCGCATGTGTATATTCGCGATATGCATTCATCTCTTGCTCATTGTCATTATAATCCGTCAACCAAGAATCAAAATCGTCATACCCCCTCATCTCAGCATAAGCCTCACGATATGCCTCTATTACCTCACGGGGCACAGGCCTATATCCAACAAACACGATTTCCACATGGTACGTTTGCGACGGTTCATTGTGTGCTGCATACCAAAGGCGAGGAGAAACGTTAAAAGGTCTCCCGGGGGCTTCATCCGCAAACATTTCATGGTCTACTATCACCTGCCATAAGACATACCAAGGATAGGTCACATCTTCAGAATCAGACGCACTTGAACCGTCTGTTTCGACTGCAAAACCGGTAATTACCATGATTGAACATAGTAATATGCAGCAAACAAAGCACCTATATATTCGAGAATGTTTCATCGAAAATCCTTCTTTCATTTGTCCAGACTATCTGGTTCCACTGTTAATGGAGATACTATGGCAATAGTTTCATGATTACAGATAGTACATCTCCATTCTGTTATAATAGCATGAGGATTTCATTTACTTGCCAACTCTATCGTTCTTTACACTAAATCTTAACGATTGCTTCGTAAAAATACCCCTATTTATGTAATATCCTCAAAATATTTCTCCGATCACAGTATCCACCGCGGCGGTGCTCATATTGCACGAGAGTACGTATGCGGGCACGTGCTCGACTGTGTTGTGCAGCATCTGGGCATACTTATCGGTCATGCTCCGATCGGTGGGCAACAGGATCTGCTCGCTGATCTTTCGGGTAAAGGTCTCTTTATCAATGGGGACAATGGCGTTGGTCTTGGCTTGCTCCAAGAACACCACGGCGTCCAAGGGCGCGCAGGTGTTGGTCTGCCAGCCCTCCTTACCGCACCAGGGGGTGCCGTAGGCGATCAGCTTGCCGTCGCGCAGGGCTAAGAGCGGCTTATCGCCGTTGATAACCGTGACCTCGCGGCCGAATTTATCCTTCCAAAGCCCGATATGCGTGCTCTTTCCCGTCCCTCTTTTGCCTGAGAACGCAATGCACTTGCCCTTATAGGTAATAACGGCCGAGTGGAACAGATATGCGTCGTACTCTGCCATCTTGCGGCAAAGCTGACGGTTGATCAGATAGCTCTCTGCCATGGGCGCGGTGAGATTCCACGTAGCCCCAGCCAGCATGGCATGCACCTGATCGCTTGTGATCTGCACGCGGAAGGCGGGACTTTTACAATCCTTGACGATATAGTCCCGGCAAATATTCTCAACAAAGCCGTAGCGGTTGTCTATCTCAACACAAACGTCTGCTACCTTGATGCAAAACATAAATCAATCTCCTTTCACAAAGGACTAAAAAGCAAAAGGCGGGTTGACCCCGCCTCTGGTTTACTCCATGTACATGCTGTCTACGTTGGCACGCACGTAGCTGACCATCTGCTTTTGCATATAGGCGCGATTGTCCATAAAGAAATTCTTGATCTTATCGATGTTCTCGGCGTGATGCTCGCGGAGAAATACCAGCGTAGCGCCCAGCTGTGCATCGTCGTTATCACTCAGCGCGTCGCAGATTGAGGAAACGATGGCAACGTCTGCCTTGGCAAACAGCTTCCAGTACTCGGGGCTGTTGTGCTCGGTCAGGTCGTAGATCATCTTGTATGCCATCAAGGGACGGTAAACGTCGTTCTTGCCGAATCTCTCATCCTCGCTGCCTACGATGTTAGCCGTCCAGACCTGACGCTCGGAGGATGCCATGCGGGTCATGAAATAGGTCATGCGCTTGTTGACGATCTCAAAGGTCAGCTCACTCGGCTTGATGTTCTTGCCCAGGTTTTTATCGTAAAGGAAGAAATGACGGGTCACGGTTGCGCTGATCATTGCAAGGTAGATCACAAGGCCGCCCAGCACTAAGAACAGAACCGCGGCAAGCAGCCACAGCACGCTCATAAAGGGAGTGTCTCCCCAGTTTGCAAACGTAACGACCGTGATAACAACTGCAACAAGCAGACAAACTGCACCTGCGACCAGCAGAATGGTCGGCAAATACTTCTTGATAGTTTCCATTATGACTTCCTCTTTTCAACGGTGATAAAATATATGTCATTCGCGTGAAAAATCGCAATATATAACAACACATGATGATTATAACACAAAATATGCTCTTTTGCAAGAGATTTTTCAAAATTTTCGCAATTGTTTCTCAGTCCGGACACACCGCAAAAAAGTTATGCCGCACAGCGTCTATTTTGCAAGCCCCTATTGACCTTTCTTGCAATTCATGATATAATTGTTGTAATCATTTTTTCTCGGAGGTCCCTTTATGAATGCAGTGACTTTGTACGGCTCCGGCGTGTTTTTGTGCAACGGTGCACCCTGCCCCGGAAACTGTGACCGCGACGCGGCTTCCGCCCGCCAGAAAACCATCGCGGCAAAAATCCTTGCTTCTCATAATACAAGCTGTGATCAAGGTGCGCTGAAGCTTCGCTTTGACGCTTTGATTTCTCACGATATTACATACGTTGGCATTATCCAATCGGCGCGCGCCTCGGGGCTTGAGCAGTTTCCCGTCCCTTACGCGCTGACCAACTGCCACAATTCTCTTTGTGCCGTGGGCGGCACCATCAACGAGGATGACCACGTGTTCGGTCTTTCCGCTGCCAAAAAGTACGGCGGCATCTACGTGCCCGCCAACCAGTCGGTCATTCACTCTTATGCAAGAGAGCAGCTCGCATTATGCGGCGGCATGATACTGGGCTCGGACTCGCACACCCGATACGGCGCTCTTGGCACCATGGCCATCGGTGAGGGTGGCCCCGAGCTGGTCAAGCAGCTGCTTGAGAACACCTACGACATTCCCGCCCCCGAGGTGGTGCTGGTATATCTGACCGGAAAGCCCCGTCGCGGCATCGGCCCGCACGACGTCGCTCTTGCACTTGTAGGCGCGGCATTCCCCGACGGCTTTGTCAAGAACAGAATTCTGGAATTTGTCGGCCCCGGTGTTGCAAATCTCTCCATGGATTTCCGTAACGGCATTGACGTTATGACCACCGAGACCACCTGCCTTTCCTCGATCTGGGTAACCGACGATTGCACCAAGGCCTTTTACGAGACCCACAACAGAGGTGAATATTACAAAGAGCTCTCTCCCGACGACGGCGCTTACTACGACCGCATGATCGGGATCAACCTCGACCAGGTGGAGTCCATGATCGCTCTGCCCTTCCATCCCTCCAACGTTTACACCATTCACGAGTTCTGCGAGCGCGCGGACGAGCTGTTGGCCGGTGTTGAAGCCGAGGCAAAGCAGCTGTTCCCCGGTGCGCCGCTGTCGCTGACAAACAAGGTCTGCGCCGACGGCGTGCATGCCGATCAGGGTGTGATCGCGGGCTGTGCGGGCGGTATGTATGAGTCGATCTGCGAGGCGGATGCCATACTGAAAACCGGTGACGTGGGCGATGGCGCATTCTCGCTCTCGGTATATCCCACAAGCATTCCCGTATCCTTGGAGCTGACCCGTCAGGGCGTGAGTGCTTCTCTGCTCTCTCAGGGTGCTGTCATCAAGCCCTCTTTCTGCGGTCCTTGCTTCGGTGCGGGTGACGTGCCTGCCAACAACGGGCTTTCTTTGCGCCACACCACGCGTAACTTCCCCAACCGCGAGGGCTCCAAGCCCGGTGAGGGACAGATCTCGTGCGTAGCACTCATGGACGCGCGTTCCATTGCGGCAACAGCGGCCAACGGCGGCGTGATCACGGCGGCGACCGACGTGGACTATGACTACACCCCCGCTCCTTACGTATTCGATGCATCTCCCTATGAAAAGCGCGTTTACAACGGCTACGGCAAGCCGCAGCCCGAGACCGCGTTGGTCATGGGTCCCAATATCACCGACTGGCCTGCACAGTATGCACTTGCAAACAATCTGCTCCTCGAGCTGGCGGCAGTCATCCGTGACCCCGTAACCACCACCGACGAGCTGATCCCCTCGGGCGAGACCTCGTCCTACCGCTCCAACCCCTTGCGCCTGGCAGAATTTGCGCTGTCCCGCCGTTGTCCCGAGTACGTCGGACGCTCCAAGGCTGTGGCCGCCGATGAGGCCGCAAGAAGAAGCGGCGCGGTCTCGGACAAGCTGCACGCGGCGCTGTCTGCCGTGGGCGATGCCCACGTGCTGGCCAAGAATACCCAATTCGGCTCCTGTCTGTTTGCCAACAAGCCCGGTGACGGCTCGGCGCGCGAGCAGGCGGCCTCCTGCCAGAAGGTGCTGGGCGGCTTTGCCAATATTTGCTATGAATTCGCCACCAAGCGTTATCGCTCCAACTGCATCAACTGGGGCATTCTCCCCTTCACGCTGGATGCAGAGACCGCATTCCCCTACGTAGAGGGCGACTTTGTATTCGTGCCCGACATCCGCCAAAAGCTGATCGACGGCTGCGAGGAATTTGACGCGACCGTGATCTGTGCCGACGGCACGACGCACCCGCTGACCCTGTACGTCAAGGGGCTGACCGAAAACGAAAAGCAGATCATTCTGGACGGCTGTCTGATGAACTACTATGCAAATGCGAGAAAGTAAGACGTATCAAGGCGATTACAAATACGCCATCAACGCCATGGGCGGCGCACATCTGCCGCCCGACGAGCACGCGAAGCTTTTGCGCGAGGTTGGCTGGGATGGCTTTTTCACCGGCTGGAATCGCGAAAAAACGCCGCTTTGGCGTGCCGCCGCAGACAAATACGGAATGCTCTACACCTCAATCCACGCGCCCTTTACCGGTGTTGCCGCCATCTGGCAGGACGGTGAGGCGGGTGTGAGTGAGGCAGGTATGCTGATCGACTGTCTTGAGGACTGTGCCAAGCACGGCGTCCCTGTGATGGTGCTGCATCCCTTTATCGGCTTTGAGGATCACACACCGACCGAGATCGGTATTGAAAATTTCGGACGAGTGGTAGAGCGTGCCGACGCGCTTGGCGTGCGCCTTGGCTTTGAGAACGTGGAGGGTGAGGAATATCTCGCTGCCCTGTTTGAAGCCTTTGCCAATCACCCTTCGCCGGGATTCTGCTTTGACGCGGGTCACGAGCTCTGCTACAACCGCGGCAAGGATATGTTAGGTATCTATGGCCATGCGCTTTGCCACACGCACCTCAACGACAACGTGGGTGTAACCGGTGCGGACATTTTCTGGACCGACGACTTGCACCTTGTTATGGGTGACGGCATTGCCGACTGGGAGGGTGTGATGCGCCGCATTCGCGCCACCGGCTACGACGGCCCTCTGACCTGCGAGCTCACGCTTGCAAACAAACCCGGAAAGAACACGCATGACGCTTATGCCGCCATGCCCATCAGAGAATTTTACACCCTTGCGCTGGATCGCATGAAAAAGATCGGTGCGATGGGGAGATAGGAGATAATCATGGAAAAGATCAAAATGACCACGCCGCTTGTCGAGATGGACGGCGACGAAATGACCAGAGTGCTGTGGACAATGATCAAGGACGAGCTGATCCACCCCTTTGTGGAGCTCAATACCGAATATTACGATCTCGGTCTTGTGGAGCGCGAGAGAACCAAGGATCAGGTGACCTTTGATTCGGCTTACGCCACCAAGAAATACGGCGTGGCGGTCAAGTGCGCCACCATTACCCCCAACCGCCAGCGCGTGGAGGAATACAACCTCTCCGAAATGTGGAAGTCCCCCAACGGCACTATTCGCGCGATTTTGGACGGCACGGTGTTCCGCGCACCCATTCTGATCGACTCGATTCAGCCTGCCGTGCGCAACTGGGAGGCCCCTATTACCATTGCGCGTCATGCTTACGGCGACGTTTACAAGGCAACCGAATACCGTGTTCCCTGCGAGGGTAAGGCCGAGCTGATCTTTACCGACAAGGATGGCAACGAGACCTTCCGCGAGACGGTTTACGATTTTGAGTGCTCCGGCGTGCTGCAGAGCCAGTACAACAAGGACAATTCCATCCGCTCCTTTGCACACGCATGCTTCCAATATGCGATCGATACCAAGCAGGATCTGTGGTTCTCGACCAAGGACACCATTTCCAAGCAGTACGACCAGACCTTCAAGCTGATCTTCCAGGAGATCTACGACACCGATTACAAGGAAAAGTTTGAGAAGCTTGGTATTGAGTATTTCTACACGCTGATCGACGATGCGGTCGCGCGCGTCATCCGTTCCAAGGGCGGCTTTATCTGGGCCTGCAAGAACTATGACGGCGACGTCATGAGCGACATGGGTTCCACCGCATTCGGATCTCTTGCCATGATGACCTCGGTGCTGGTTGCACCCGACGGCACCACCGAATACGAGGCGGCGCACGGCACGGTCACCCGCCACTACTACCGCTATCTCAAGGGCGAGACCACCTCGACCAACCCCATGGCCACCATTTTCGCGTGGTCGGGCGCTCTGCGCAAGAGAGGTCAGCTGGACGGACTTGATGATCTGGTGGATTTTGCCGACAAGTTAGAGGCTGCTTGCCTGCAGACCCTGAACGACGGCATTATGACCAAGGATCTTGTCGGTCTTGTCGTGCCCGGCACACCCGTCACCTCGGTCAATTCGCTGGAATTTCTCAAGGCGATCAGAGAGAGACTGGAAGCTTCTCTGGCATAAGAATTGCATAACAAAACAGTACCCCCGACAGACGCAAATCTGTCGGGGGTACTTGCTGTTCGATTAATAGAAAATTACTTATTAGATAACAGTTTATCTTTGATCTTTAGACATGCTTCAATATGCATAATCCAATGTCTTGAAAACGGCATTTGAATCAATCCCCTAAAATCTTTTCCACACCAATAGTCAATTAACCAATATGCGTTGTCATCAGTACTTACAACATTGAGTGCTTCCAACTGTTTTTTTCTATCGTCGGGTATTTTCTGTTTCATGTCACTATATGTAAGTGTCTTTACAATCCGTGCTGTAGATTCATCAACATCAGCAATATAATGATACAGTTCTTCAACGGATAGCTGCTTTGAAAACTCTTCGATTTCTACTTTTTCAAGTTCATTGGCGGTTGTAATAATCGGAGATTTGGTGCGCCTTTGATAATCGCCCACAAATAGAATTTGCTCATCATTTGCAAAAAGAGAATGTGCTACGATATCCTCTATACGAAAGATATGCCACAAGGAATATGCAATCGTTTTGTTGTGATAACCTTTAGCATTTTTATAAGGCATAGCATAATAATCAGCTGCCGATAGTTCCTCTCTCAACTTCAGAATTTGTTTCATAAGAGTTTTGCGAAGCTCCAATAACGTTTCTATACCTGCCTCAAAAGTTTCTTCCCTCTTAAGTTGCAACTGTAAGGTCTTATTCATTTCTGCCCATTCTTTATTCATCAATTAACACCTCGCAATATTCCAATAGAACCCTGGCGAAAACAGTCCTTTTTGGCGGGCGATCAAGCGTATTGTTTAATACACTCCGCCACCTGCTCGGCGGCGACACGGATTCCCTCTTCGGAGAGGTGGATGTGGTCGGGACAGATGTAGGCGGGGATGTTGGCGTCGATGGTCGAGAACAGATCGTTGATCACGATTCCCTCCTCGCGCAGTCTTGCCGTGACCGCTTCGTTATAGGCAATGAGTCTGTCGTGGTCGTGCCCCGGCATCTCGGAGTCGGGCGGCGTGGTGGTGGCAAAAATGACCGTCTTGGCGTAGCCCTTGAGAATGCGCGCGATTCTGACCATGGTATCGCAATAATTCTCAAGCGAGGTAAACGGACCGTCCTCCCAAAGCTGGCACACGTCCCAAAGGCCGTTGTTCCAATGGATGACGTCCGCCCCCTCCATAAAGGGGCGATAATCAAAGGTCATGCGCAGGGTGTAGAGTGCAAAACGGCAATTTTCCGGGGGCTGCCACACCTGGTATTCATCGCCCAGCAGCGCAGGCACGACCGGGCCGTAGCCGATCTCGCGGATAGAGTCACCCAATAATACGACTTTTTTCATAAAAACCTCCATGCCGCCTCTGGCGGCTCAAATAGTGATGGAAACTTCACCGCGGAGCTTTGCTCCAAAAATGGGTTGGGCCCCATTTTTAGGTGAAGTTTAAGCGTGAATGGTTGCGTATAAAGGAATATAACGTGAACTTTCACGCTAACCTCCTTATATATCCCATTGATAGGTATACGAGCCGCTGCCCACGACCTCGGTGCGATCGGGCAAGCGGATCTTAGCAGTTGTGCCAAACGGCACGGTGACGTAAAGCGCGATGTGTCCGAAGCGGCGCACCCAACGCACACTCACCTGCCCCTTGATCGTGTCCACGTGGGCCTGTGCGGAAAGCAGCTTGCTTGGATAGTGCGGTGCGATCTCAAGCTCTGCACATCCGGGGGCTGTGGGCTTGATGCCGCAAAGCGTGCTGTACAGCCACTTATCCACAGAGCCGTACATGGGGTGATTGTGCGAGTTCATGCCGTCCTCTTTTTTTAGCTCAAAGCGCTCCCAGACGGTGGTCGCCTCGTTCTGGATCATGTAGCCGTATGAGGGGTATTCCTCGCTTGTCAATATCTCCCACGCGTCGTCCACGTAGCCGTATTTTGCTAGCATTTCCAGCATATACAGCGTGCAAAGGTTGCCGGTTGTGAACTTATAATTCCGCTCGCGCAGGTCGTTTACCATGACCTCGGCAGCACGTGCGCAGTCGGCCTCGGGGATGATACCAAGCCACAAGGAGAATGCCTGTGAGGCCTGCGAGCCGCCTGCCATTTTGCAGGTCCCGGCATCCCACCATTTTTCCAGCATGGCGGTCTTGATCCTGTCAGCCAGCGCCTCATACTCGGCTTGCTTTTGGGCGTTGCCAAGTGCCTTGGCCATACGGGCAAGAGCCGTACAATTATAATACGAAAAGCCGGTGGACATGAATTTGCCGTCGGTCACGGCGCTGTTTGCATCCTCAAACGAGCGGCAAGCGTATGCAGGGCCTGCCCAGTCGCCGTAATAGGTATAGTTTACGATATAGTCGTCGCTGCGCGAAATCAAGGACTTTTCCCAGGCCTCAAACCACGGGAAAGCTTGCTTGATCAGCTCGATATTATCGCAGAACAGATGGGTCTGCTCCCCTGCCACAAGGAAAGACGAGCAAACCGGGTCTGCCGGATATTGGCCGAACAGAAAAGGTGCGCAGCAGGTAAACGCGCCGTCCTCGCGCTGCTCTGCATGAATATCGTCGATCACCTTGGGGAAAATGCGGCCGATATCAAAATTATAGGGCGTGGCGGTAAAGCGCACGGTGGCATCGTTCATCCAGCCCATGCGCTCGTCGCGCTGGGGACAGTCGGTAAGTATTGAATGGATATTGGATTTCTCGGTCTGCACGGCGTTCTTGTGCAGCTTGGAAACCAACGCCGAGCCGCAGACGAAATCGCTTTCGTTGGCAATATCGGTATACAGCGCAATGGCAATCACGCTGTTCTTGTCCGGGCAAGGATAGCCGTCCAGCTCAATATAGCGGAAGCCGTGATAGGTGAACTTGGGCTGCCATGCGCGAAGATCTCTGTCATCCCCCGATGCAATATAGGTATCGGTCTGTGCCGCATCACGCAGAGGCTTATTATAAAGCCCGCCATCCTCGTCCAGCATCTCACCCATGCGCATGGTAACTCTGTGCCCTTCCTGCATGCCTTCAGGCAACACGATATGCGGGACACCCGCAATGTTCTGCCCGAAATCCAGAATGTACTTGCCGTTACCCAAGGCGTAGATCGTGTCAGCATAGTACCACTCCTGCTCGCAGACAGGCTCCACCGTCATGGGCACAAGCTTTTCGGTGGGCGAAGGAGTGACCAGCGCTTGCACAAAATTCTTGCCGCCAAACGGCATCATCCACGCACTATCGCGCAAGCGCGCGTCAAAGGTTTCACCGTCAAAAATGCTGACGTCGGTAATGGCATCGTGTCCGCAAATCCAAGAATCATCGGTCACGATAGTCTGTGTACTACCGTCCGCAAATGTCAGCACCAGCTTTGCAATCAGCGCGGTATCCCCGAAAAATTCCACGGGTCTGCCCGCAAATACGATGTCAAAAATTGATGTGTTGTTATATCTCCAACCGTCCGCGACCTCTACGGCAAGGGCGTTTGCACCGGCTTTCAGATGATGGGCAAAATCGGTTACAACTGCATATTGCACCTGCTTTGTATAGTTGGTGTGTGCGGGATCAAGACGAGCATCGTCGATCCGTTTGCCATTCACCATCACCTCATGATAGCCAATGCCCGCGACGTATAAGCAGGCATCCACGGGCTGCTCGGCAAGCTCAAAATCCTTGCGAAAACAGGTGGGAACGCGCTTTTTGACAGCCGGATGTGTGATCCAGGAAGCACAGGACATATCGGTCAAGCCGTTGACAAAATGATCAGACTTTCCCTTACTCTCGTTGCCGTAAACATCGCGTACAAACACCTCTACCCCCAGAATCTGTCCTTCGGGAAGAGGCTTGCCGCCATAGACCAAGCGTTGCTCCTGCTGCTCGCGCCACTCGCTATCCCAGTACAGAGTCTGCTCGCTTGTGTACACACATACACGGCAGGCACTTTGACTGTTATTCGGCAGATCGGAGATCACAGACCACGAAAAAGCAGGTTGCATTTGATCCGTGACCGAAATGCGGTTATGGACGTAAGCATAACGGTACAGCTTGCCACCGTCCATATATATCTGATTAACTTTGATGTCTTCCATATTATCCACGCTTGCTCTGTACGTTTGCCTCGTACGCCTTTAGCTGATCGATCCATTCGGTGCCTACGGGCACGCCACGGGTGTAGCAAAGGTAATCCCAAACGGCACCGGACGGCAGATTGCGGAATTCGTCAAGCAGCGCAAGTCTTACGGTCAGATCTCCGTCCATCTCTGCCTTTTGCAAGAGCGGATACGGCTCAATCAGCGCATCAAGCAGCGCCTTGCCGGCCGCGCGCAGACCAATCGCCCAGGCGGCGACACGGTTGACGGTGGCATCAAAGTAATCAAGGCCCATAAAGACCTTTCCGGAATCGTACAGGTGGCCGCGCACGACCTGCTGCATGATGGCGCTCAGATCGTCGCCCTGCAGCAGCACGTGGTCACTGTCCCAGCGCACGCCGCGGCTGATGTGCAGAAGCAGCGTATCAATATAGGGATAAACGGCAGAAATTTTATCCACGATGGATTCGGTGGGATGATAATGCCCGGTATCCATGCAGACGCCAATGCCGTGCGTGGCAGCATACGCGATATAGAACTCATGCGAGCCGACCGTAAAGCACTCGGTACCGATGCCGAACAGCTTTCCCTCCAGCACGTCGCGCACGTTTGCCTTATCGTAATTCACCGAAAGGATCTCGTCCAGCGAGTCGGCAAGACGCGCACGGTATGCAAAGCGGTCTGCGGGGATATCCTTGGTGCCGTCGGGAACCCAGATATTGTTGATGCAAACCTCGCCAAGCTCACGACCGATGTCATTTGCAATGGCTCTGCCGCTCTTACCCGCCTTGATCCAGTATTCACGGGTTGCCTTATCAAGGCTGGCCAGCGAGCAGCCGTCCAGCATACGCGGATGGGTAAAGAAGGATACGTTGAAATCAAGCGCATAACCGCGCTGCTTTGCCCAGTCGATCCAACCGCGGAAATCCTCGGTGGTCTGCAAATTTCGCTCGGTCGTGCCGGGCTCACCGTACATGGAGTGCAGATTCACCCTGGGCTTTGTGGGCGAAAAGGAAAAGGCGGTATCGATATCCAATCGCATTTCCTCGCCGTTTCTTGCTCTGCCGGGATAATTGCCCGTAACCAGGTTTTCGGAATGCACGCCGTCGTGCTTCTCGAAGCCTACTACGTCATCTCCCTGCCAATTATGCAGGGTGATCGGAATGGTTTTGAAAATCTCAATAGCAGCATCGGTATCCACACCGTATGCGGCGTAAACCTTTTTGGCGTCCTCATAGGACCTGAGAATTTGCTCGGGATTACGTTTCATGGGCTGTACCTCCGTATATTTTTCCGTTTTATTGTACCATTGATTCCCTTTTATGTCAAGAAAAAAATGCGGCTGTCGCTTGTGCGACAGCCGCAGGAGAATTATTCTTGATCGGATTTTTTCGGATGGCACTTGCCTGCCATGGGACAGGATGTGCAGGAGCAACCGCAGGAGGAGGATTTACCCTTTTTCTTATCCCGTACCATCAGCACGATCACCAATGCCACCACGGCCAGTACAACCACTCCGACCAAAACAGAGCCGATATTGGCAATCAACCAATCAATCAAAATCATAGCTTACCTCAAAAATTACATGGATTTCTTAGCCTTTTTTTGGTACTTGTTGGGGCGCAGGAGGAAATACAGACCAACGGCAAGTACAACCAGAGCCGCGATCAGACCCACAACGTTGACGTTACCGCTGAAGGCCGAGCCGAGCTGATAGATCATCAGCGATATGGCATAAGCGAACAGACACTGATAGGAGATGGCAAACGCCGTCCACTTTGCGCTGTTCATTTCTCTGCGGATCGCGCCCATTGCCGCAAAGCAGGGAGCGCAGAGCAGATTGAAGATTAAGAACGAGAAGCCTGCAAGCTGAGTCATGCCGACAAAGTCAAGCACGCCGAATACTGCAACGACCTCTTCCTTTGCAACCAGACCCATGAAGGTTGCCACGGTTGCTTCGATAGAGCCAAAGCCCAGAGGGATAAAGATCCACTTCAGGGCGTTACCAACGATGCCAAGCAGGCTGTTGGCCATATCCATCCCGGGATCGAACAGGAGCTTGCCGTCCACAAAGCCGAAGGACGAGCCTGCCCATATAATGATGGCGGACAGCAGGATCACAGTACCCGCCTTTTTGACAAACGACCAGGTTCTCTCCCAAACGCTGTGCCAGATGTTGGAGACAGTAGGCCAGTGATATGCGGGAAGCTCCATGACAAAGGGAGAGGCTTCACCCGAGAACAGCTTGGTCTTTTTCAGGATAATACCCGAAACGATGACGGCAGCAATGCCGATAAAGTATGCAAGGGGTGCGATCCACCATGCGCCGCCGAACAGAGATCCTGCGATCATGGCGATAATGGGCAGCTTTGCGCCGCAAGGAATAAAGGTGGTGGTGATGACGGTCATGCGGCGGTCCTTTTCGTTTTCAATGGTACGGGACGCCATGATGCCGGGAACGCCACAGCCCGTACCGATCAGCATGGGGATAAAGGACTTACCCGACAGACCGAAGCGGCGGAAGATTCTATCCAGCACGAATGCGATACGCGCCATATAGCCGCAGGCCTCAAGGAATGCAAGCAGAATGAACAGTACGACCATCTGAGGCACAAAGCCAAGCACGGCGCCAACACCGCCCACGATACCGTCCAGCACCAGCGCCTGCAGCCAATCTACACAGCCGATGGCGTCAAGTCCCTGCTCTACCAGCACGGGAATGCCGGGCACCATGATGCGATAGTCACCGATCGCGGGAGCATTTTCAAGCAGAGCGTCAGCCACAACCGTGATGTCGTAGCCTGCGTCCAGCAGCGCGTCGTTGTAAGAGCCGTAGGCCTCCTCGAATGCGCCGAGATCGCCGTCCTGTACGGCTCCAAGGATCTCATCTGCACCCACAACGCCGGCGTCATGCGCCTGCTCCAGCACGGGAGTCATGACTGCATTGTCAAGCAGATTTTCCTCTGCGTAAGCATCAACAGCGTTGTTATATTTCTGCGCGCCGATCACGGGCACTGCCCATTCGTCGCCAAACAGGCCGTCGTTGGTAAAGTCGGTCACCCACGTACCAACCGTGGATACCGAGATATAGTACACAAGGAACATGATGACCACAAAGATGGGCAAAGCGAGCACGCGGTTGGTGACCACCTTGTCGATCTTGTCGGATACGGTCATGCGGCTTGTGTTCTTTTTCTTGTAGCAACCCGAAAGCAGGGTTGCAATATAATTATATCGCTCGTTGGCGATGATGCTCTCGGATTCATCGTCAAGCTCTTGTTCGGCCATCACGATATCGTGTTCGATATGTGCCACCTTTTCCGCGGGCATGGCAAGCTGCTCAAGCACCATGCGGTCGCGTTCAAAGATCTTGATGGCGTACCATCTCTGCTGCTCCTCGGGCATGCCGTGAACAGCCGCTTCCTCGATGTGTGCAATGGCATGCTCGACAGCCCCCGAGAAATTATGCATGGGGGCGTGAGGCTCGGTGCCTGCGGCGGCGATGGCGATCTCGGCCGCTTCGTCAATGCCCGTCCCCTTGAGCGCCGAGATCTCGACAACGGGACAGCCAAGACGCTTGGACAAGAGAGCCGTATCAAGCTGGTCGCCGTTCTTGCGCACCACGTCGATCATATTGATGGTGACCACCACGGGAATGCCAAGCTCGGTCAGCTGGGTGGTCAGATACAGATTTCGCTCGAGGTTCGAGCCGTCCACGATGTTGAGAATGACGTTGGGACGCTCGCCGACAAGATAGTTTCTTGCAACCACCTCTTCGGGCGTATAGGGAGAAAGAGAATAAATACCGGGCAGGTCGGTCAGGATCACGTTTTCGTGCTTCTTGATCTTGCCTTCCTTCTTTTCCACGGTGACGCCGGGCCAGTTACCTACAAACTGATTGGAGCCCGTGAGTGCATTAAACAGGGTCGTTTTACCCGAGTTGGGGTTGCCCGCAAGAGCGATTCTGATCTTGCTTTGTTCCATGTTAACCTCCATGCCGCCCATAGCGGCTCAAATAGTAGTGGAAAGTTCACTTTCACGCTCACCTTCCATTTTTGGGTTAGTCTATGCTAACCTACATTGCAAAAAAATACTTGGGTCAGTTCTCTACTTCAATCAGCTCGGCATCGGCCTTGCGCAGGGACAGCTCGTATCCGCGCACGTTAAGCTCCAGCGGGTCTCCCAGCGGTGCTACCTTACGCACGTAGATCTCTACGCCCTTTGTAATGCCCATGTCCATGATGCGGCGCTTGAGTGCGCCTTCACCGTGCAGCTTGACCACCTTTGCGGTCTGCCCAACCTTGACGTCTCGCAACGTTTTCATTTCGTTTCCCCTTTCTCCGGAATACGAAAACTGCTTTGTTTACAAAGCAATTCTGCGAGTTAGCCTGTGCTAACTGTAAATATTATAGCCCCTTTTGCACAATTTGTCAATATACTCCAAATAATTTTTTCAACTTTATTAAAAAAACGCATGAAGCACAAAGAAATCGCCCGCTTTTTGTGCATTATGCGCATGGCGAAAAAGACTTGATTTTTGGTTTGGTTTGTGGTATAATATACGGAAAGAAATCAAAAGGAGGGATAGCCGTGAGCAAGATTCTGGAATCGGGCGAGATGTACCTTGAAAATATTCTTGTGCTGCGCGACAAGCTCGAGCACGTGCGCGCGATCGACATTGTCAATTACACGGGCTATTCCAAGCCCAGCATCAGCCGCGCCACGGGGCTTTTGAAGGAAGACGGCATGATTGAGGTGGATGCGCAGGGCTACATCACGCTGACGCCTGCGGGCGAGGCGCGCGCCCAGAACGTTTATTTGCGACACAAAACGCTGACAGCATTTTTCTGCTCGATCGGTATCGACGAGGAAACCGCCTCGGCAGACGCCTGCAAGATCGAGCACGTCATCAGCGAGGAGAGTATGATCAAGATCCGGGAGTATCTGGAAAACAAAGAATAAGAGCAACGGCGATGCCGTTGCTCTTATTCTTTACCCGGACACGATGCTGATACTGATATCCCCCGTGTCGGTGGTGATGCTGCATACGCCGCCCGTGGTCGAGTCGGGCAGATCGATTCTGCCGGTATCGGTTTTACATGCAAACACCTTACCCGAGCACAACGTGCCGGACACGTCGCCCGTGTCGGTGGTCACGGTGATATTGGCCGCGTCGCAAGAGTCAAAGCTGACGTCGCCTGTGCTTCTATCGATGCCAAGCGTATCGGCGGCAATGACGTTATCCAGCAGAATATCACCCGTGCTGCCCTTTGTTATCAGGCTTTTGCAGGTCAGGTCGGTCAAGAACGCCTTACCCGTGGTGCCATGCATGGTCACGTTCCCTGCGCAATCCACACCGCTCACCTCAATTTTGCCGGTACTTACCGTGAGCTCCAACGCGCCGACAGATGCATTTTGCACCGTAATGTCGCCCGTGTCGGTTGTGATCTTGGCAGTATTTTTGACGCTTGCGCCAACCGTTACGTCACCCGTGGACAGTTCCAACTCAAGGCTCTCAAACGTAAAACCGTCGGGAATTTCGATATCTCCCGTGCTTTCTTGGACGGTCAGCATACCGTATGCGTTCTCGGGCAGATATGCGGTGATGCTCGGGCTTTCAAACGTGCCGATCGAGATATGCTCGTACCATGCGCGGGTATCGATTCCCTCAATACAAAGCGTACCGTTTTGCACCTCTACGCGGTATTCAATATACTCCATATCCCTGCACTCCACGCGACACGTGCCGTCATTGGAAAGTACAAACGTGATGTCAGCGGTATCGGAATCGATACAAATGCCTACAAACGGCTCGGTGATCTCATGGGTATCGCTCACAAATTCGCTCCCCGAAAATGCGGAAAAATCCCAACCGACCGTGGTCATTGCGTATGCAAAGAGACATACTCCCAGCATAATCAGCGCGCCTGCTACGATCAGGCTGATCAAGGTTGATTTTTTCATGCCGTCTGTCTCCTTCCAAAGATAAATTTCACAACGGCAACGCACACCGTCTTTGTCAGCCATGCACACCCCCGAGTTGCGGCAACTGCGCCGTGAAAAGCGAGAATGGCAAGGCCTGCGCATACAAGTCCCACGCCCACGAGTGCATTTCCGCCTGCAGGAGAGGTGAAGATGAAATAAACGGGGCCTCCGATCAAGCAGCCAAGTGCCGTGCCCGCCAACGCGCCAAATACCGCCCACGCGCTGACGATCAAGCTCCAGAGAACTGCCAGCAGTGCGAGCAATACCGCCAAAGCGGCGATCAGCAACGGCAGCCAAAGCGGCGCGCCCAGACACAGCAGAACGATCTGGCGTGCGGACATGCGCTTTTTCTGCTCTTTTTTAGGTGCTTCTTGCTTATGCGTCGGCTTTTCGACGTGCGTGATGAGATTTTCAGGGGTTTTTTTCGGTATTTCCGCAAGTATGCTTGCCACAATTGTCTCAACGTTGCCGATCTGAGAGACGGCGTCCTCTTCCGAAAGTCCATCTTCCATGCGGTCGTCTATCATTTCGCTGTAAAAATTCAACCGCTCCTGCGCGTCCGACTCAGTCAGGACGCCAAGCCCGCTTTCCAGCTGTGTCAGAAATTCAAGCTTTGTCATGTCCGCTCTCCTCCTTGGTTACAAATTGATAAATCGCCATAACCTCGCGCCATTCGCTCTTGAAGGCTTCAATGCGCTCTCTGCCTTTGTCGGTAATGTGATAATACTTGCGCAATCTTCCGTCATGCTCCACGGAACGGACGGTCAGCATTTGCGCACTTTCCAAGCGTTTGAGAATGGTATAGAGTGTGGACTCCGAAAGTGCCACGTAAGCAGAGACGTCCTTGATGATCTTGTAACCGTAGGAGTCCTCGTTTTTGATTGCTACCAGCACGCAAACGTCCAAGAGCCCCCTTTTGAGTTGTGCGTCCATACTATACCCCCCTTCGTGATATACATCATATCACGAAGTATTATGTTTGTCAAGAGGGGGATGCAAAAATTCTGTGCGAATTTATTGCGCGTTGCATACAATGTGTTCGAGGTGATGCTATGAAAATGAGTCAATTGTTCGCGCGGTGTCTGGACGCGCCGTACGTGCAGGCGGCAGATGCGGCAAGCTACTACATAGAGCGGAAGGGGGCAGTTCTCTACGTTTATCTGCAGGACTCGGACGGCGCCGAGGATTGGAAAAACAATCTCGACTTCCCTGCCCGTCCGTATCACAAGATGGAAGATACAGCGTGGATGGCGCATCGCGGATTTGTCAAGGTGTGGCGTGCGGTTGAGCCAAACGTAGCCGCGGCGATTGCCGATCCGCGGCTGCAGAGTGTGGTGACGGTTGGGTATTCGCACGGCGGGGCTTTGGCGGTACTGTGCCATGAATACGTATGGTTTCACAAACCCGATCTGCGACAGCGAATCGAGGGCTACGGCTTTGGTGCGCCGCGGGTGCTTTGGGGCGTTCTCTCTCCCGAGATGCGAGCGCGGTGGGAGAGATTTACGGTGGTGCGCAATCTGGACGACCTTGTCACACATCTGCCGCCCAAGGCCTTGGGGTACACGCACGTCGGCAGACTGCTGGAGATCGGTGCGGCGCGCAGATATTCGCGCATCGATGCACACAGAAGCGAGAATATCATGCGCGAGCTGCAGAGGTTGGATATATAAAAAGGAACAGACAGTGCATCTGTTCCTTCTTTATTAGCCAAACGGCTTGAATTTATCGTCCTCGGTGAGCGCAAGGGCGTCGATGGCGGCCTCAAATCGGGCGCGCGCGCCAACCAAGCCCGTGGGATGGTGTGCATCCGAGCCGAGGTAGAATTTACATCCTTGGCTCTTGGCAATGCGATAGGGTCGCATGGTATCCGCACTTTCGGGGTCGGTCAATGCCATATTAAGCTCCACGCCCATGCCCGATTTCGCCACGCGGGCAAACAGCTCGGCATACTCGGCATCGGTGATGCAGTTCAGTATATCGTCGCGACTTCCCTCGCATCCTCTCGCCATCAGACTGCATGTAAAGTGCGCAAGTCCGATTTTATGAAACGGCAGATCCATATCCAAGAGCGCATGGTTTCGCTCCAGATACAGCTGTGCGCGGCGCGCGGTCGAGACGTCCTCGGGCGCGACGGTAAAGCCTGTCATGTGCAGGTGGCTGGTGGGAATGATGATAAATTCAAATGCATCCAGCTTTCTTTCCGAAATGCCGACATTTCTGAACCGGTCCATATCGATCTCACAGCCGAAATGGAACTTGCACGTCCCGTCCTGCGGAAGCGGTAAAATCTCTGCCACGTGGGCATAGTTCTGCACCTCGTACCAGCCGCTGGCACCCGGCACGTTTTCGTCCCAATAGTGGTCGGTCACGCAGATGTGCGACAGCCCCTCGCGCACGCCGTATGCAAGCAGCGCCTCAGCTGTCTGCTCGGGGTCATTCGAGCACAGAGAGAGCTGAGAATGCAAATGCAGGTCGTGGTCGATGACAAACTTACTCATAGCTTAAGAGAGGAAACGCTTGAGGTTTTCATAGCCTCTTGCGATGGCGGCATAGCAATCCTCTGCGCCTTCAAATTCAATGGAATAATAGCCGTCATAGCCAGTGCTTCTGATGATCTCAATGCACCTCTGCACGTTGCAATCGCCCTCGCCGACAGCCGCACCCGCAAAATAGTTGCATGCGCGGGTTCTGCCGTATCCGGCCTTGGGTTCAGTCGACTTATACATATCCTTGGCGTGCACGTGCACGGCATAGGGCGCGACGCGCGAGACGGCGGTCACGTTATCCTCGTCGGCGCAGACAAAGTTGCCCACGTCAACCAAAAGTCCGTAATTATCGTGCGCGACGGCATTGAACAGCTGCTCAACGCGGTAGGAATCCTGCGCGATATAGCCGTGGTTTTCGGTACAGGTAATGATGCCGCACTGCGCGCCGTATTCGGTGATCTTACGCGCATTGTCCGCAATGGTGGGCAGCATCAGCCCAAAGCTTCTGCCTCTTCCCTGCTTGGAGGTCGCATAGCAAACGTCATGGCGCATGACCGAGCAACCAAGCTCCACAGCCACATCCACCTGCGCCAGCATTCTGTCCACCTCTGCCTGATTGGCGGCGGCGGTATCGTGGTACAGATTTGCGCCGATGGTATAGGCGTTGATGGTCATCCCCAGCGCGTCGGCTCTCTTTTTAAGCTCCTTTGCAAATGCAAGTCTGTCTGCCTGGGTTTCTCCCGGCATATCCAGAAATTCAATGGCGTCAAAGCCCATTTCATGCGCCTTGTCGATGGTCTGCTCAAGCGTCAGGCGGCCGTCACGAATGGCCTGATAGTAGGAATACGAGCTGACGGATATTTTCATGATCACTTACCCATAATACCGGTCAGGTGATCGATCGCGGTCTGGATGTCACCTCTGGGGTTATCACCGCACTCGCGCTCGATGGTCAAAAAGCCCTTGTAGCCAATGTCGTCCAGCGCCTGCAGGTAGGTCGGGAAATGTACGCCGCCCGTGCCAAGCGGTACTTCTGCGAAATACTGGATTCCCTGAAATTCCTGAGGAACGGGATGTACGACACCGTAGATATATTCGGGGTTGCCACGGTGCAGCATGACGCCGTCCTTGGCGTGGGTATGTACGATATAGTCCTTGAGGTTGTGCACAGCCTGTACGGGATCGTCGGCAGATACCATGACCAGATTTGCGGGGTCAAGGTTAACTGCAACGCCGCGAGAGCCGAGAGAATCAAGGAATTTCTTGAGCACGGCGCTGGTCTCGGGGCCGGTCTCGATGGCAAAGTGCGAGCCCATGCTGTCGGCAAATGCTGCCAGCTCGGAGCAAGCCTGCTGCATAATGGCGTATCTGGGATGATTCGGATCTTCGGGAACGACGCCGATGTGGGTGGTGACAATGTCTGTTTCCAGCTCCTTTGCAAGCTCCAGAATGCGCTTGGACTTTTCAATACACCCGGGGTTCTTTTCGGGATTGCCAAAGCCCATGCCAAGGTCACCGCAGATGGCGGAGAAGCAAAGGCCGTAGGATTTGACCATATCCAAGAGCTCGCGTCTTTGCTGCTTGCTCATATTTTCGGGCGCATGCTCACCGTAGGTGCAATACATCTGCAGACCCTGCACACCCATATCAGCCGCAGTCTTGATCGCGGTCTTGGTGTCGGTTCTGAAGGACTCAACGATTACGCCGATCGGGAATTTTCTCATGGTATATACCTCCATATTTTCATATATAATTATTATAGCTTTTCGTTGCGCGGATGTCAAGGGTTTTATGTCAGCTCACCCCGAATTTTGCTTGACAGTCCCGGGGTCTTATGGTATACTGTAGTCATCACTCCGGAAAGGAGATTTTTATGGAAGTTCTGTATTTTCTGGAAAGCATCCGCAATCCTGTTTTGGATTTCATCGTGCAGGCCATTACGTTTGTGGGTGAGGAGACCTTTTTCTTAGCGCTTGGTCTGTTTCTGATCTGGTGCTGCAACAAGCGCGACGGCTATCTTGTGCTGCTGGTCAGCTTTTCGGGCATTGTGATCAATCAGTTTCTCAAAATGTGGTTCCGCGTGCCCCGTCCGTGGGTCAAGGATCCAAATTTCACCATCGTGGAATCGGCCAGAGAGGGTGCTTCTGGATATTCCTTCCCCAGCGGTCACACTCAAAACAGCGTGGGCATGCTGGGCGCGCTTGGCACCTGCTCCAAGAAATGGTGGGTCAAGGCGCTTTGTATCGCGGGCGTGATCTTGGTTCCCTTCTCGCGTCTGTATCTCGGCGTGCACACCCCGCAGGACGTGCTGGTTTCCATGGCGGTCGCGCTTGTGCTGATCGTGGGATTTGATTTACTGCTCCGCTTGAATGATAAATATCCTTACGTGATCTATATCATCATCGGCGTCATGCTTGCGGGAATCGTGGCATTCCTTGTGTTCCTGTACGCCTATCCCTTCCCCGAGGACGTATTTTTGGAAGAAAACGTGGGCAATTACAACTCCGCACTCAAGAATGCTTATACCATGCTTGGCTGTGTGCTGGGCGTGCTGCTGTTCCGCATTATGGACGACAAGGTCACACACTATGACACGAGAGCCGTCTGGTGGGCGCAATTGCTCAAGCTGGCAATCGGTCTTGGATTGGTCATGCTGGTCAAGGAAGGTACAAAGCCGCTCCTCGACGCCATCTTCGGCGGTCACATGGTCGCGCGCGCCGTGCGCTATTTCCTTGTGGTCGCGGCGGCAACCGGTTGGACGTTTACGTTCAAATTCTGGGGCAAGCTGGGACAGAAAAAAGAGAAATAAGACAAGCAAAAAAGCCTTGCTTTGCCCAACTTCTCATAAGGAAGTTGGGCAGTTTTATTCGCCTTGGGCGAGTGATTTTGCTTCGCAGTGATATTCGGCTTGCGCCGAGTGATATTTGCTTCGCAAGTTTTAAGGCGAATAAAATATCACTGCGAGGCGAAGCCGAACAATATCACTACACGGCATAGCCGTATAATATCACTCCGACGAAGTCGGAATATAACTCTTGCTTTCTCTGCTGATTTGTTATATAATGAATAGGGGCA
>JAZULL010000029.1:0-59076 GCA_045603085.1 Eubacteriales bacterium
AGGCTCTGGCTGACTCTTCCAAGCACGTTGTGGTTCAGACTGCTCCCGCAGTTCGTGCCGCTATCGCTGAGGAATTCGGCAATCCCATCGGTACCAACGGTGAGGGCAAGATGGTTGCAGCTCTGCGCCGTCTGGGCTTTGCAAACGTATTTGATACCGACTTTGCAGCAGACCTGACCATTATGGAAGAAGCTACCGAGTTCTTGGGCAGATTCAAGAACGGCGGCGTTCTGCCTATGATCACCTCCTGCTCGCCCGGGTGGGTTAAGTACTGCGAGCACTACTATCCCGAGTTCACCGAAAATCTGTCCTCCTGCAAGTCTCCTCACCAGATGCTTGGCGCAATCACCAAGACCTACTATGCTGAGAAGATGGGCTGGGATCCCAAGGACATCGGGATGGTATCCATCATGCCTTGTACCGCTAAGAAGTTTGAGATCGGCAGAGACGACGAGAATGCCGCAGGCGTTCCGGACGTTGACATTTCTCTGACCACCAGAGAGCTGGCTCGTATGATCCGCCGTGCAGGCATCAACTTCAACGAGCTTCCCGAGGAGCAGTTCGATGCACCTCTGGGTATCTCCACCGGCGCAGGCGTTATCTTCGGCGCAACCGGCGGCGTTATGGAGGCAGCACTCAGAACTGCCGTATTCGCACTGACCGGCTCCAACCCCGAGAAGCTGGAATTCCATGAGGTTCGTGGCACTCAGGGCTGGAAGGAAGCAAGCTACACCATCGGTGATATCACCCTGAACGTAGCAGTTGCATCCGGTACCAAGAATGCAGCCGCTCTGCTTGACGCTGTCAAGAGCGGTGAGAAGAAGTACGACTTCATCGAGATCATGGGTTGCCCCGGCGGTTGTGTAACCGGTGGCGGTCAGCCTCACGTGGAAGCTAAGGTTCTGAACTGGACCGACGTTAAGGCTCTGCGTGCAAGCGTACTGTATAATCTGGACGCTTCCATGCCTCTGCGTCTGTCTCACGAGAACCCCGCGATCAAGGAGCTGTATGACACCTTCCTTGGCGAGCCCAACAGCCACAAGGCTCACGAGTTGCTTCACACCACCTACGTGAAGAGAGGACTGTAATACAAAAAGATCCCTGCGATACGTCGCAGGGATCTTTTTGTATAGGTAAGAAGTAAGAGTGAAAAGTGAAGAGGTTATCTGAAGATCATTGCCAGAATGATCAGGTGCAGGGGATAGAACAGATAAAACGAATATTTGACGATTCCTGCAAGCCATTTGTTTTGTGGTCTCGGGCCGGGCAGACCGTTGTAGAACACCAAGGGAATAAAGGCCAGCGCGCCGAAAATACTGCGCTGATATACCGGCTCATCCCACGCCCCCGTCAGAAGCTGGTATCTGTAGGCAAACAGCATCACGATGGGGCACCATGCCCATTTTGCATTGGCCGTGACGTAAAAAGCCAGCATCAGCAGCATACCTTGCCAGCCGTAATCCGCGCCCGCAAGATCGGCAAGGACTACCACCGCACCTGCCGACAGACACAGCAAAAGGCCTGCCCACGCGCCGCGCCTCCTGCGTTTTTGTATCGCGCGCTTTCCAAGCTCCAAAAGCCACATAGCGCCAAGACCTGCAGAGAGCGTAAACAGAATATTCAGCTCGTCCCACTTAAACCATTTTCCGTAGAAGCAGTAGGTGTAAACGGGCTGGGTCAGCACCGCCAGCACAGCCATGCGGAGCAGGTATTTCCATCGACTTTTGGTATGTAAAAAGCCCTGCGCAAGCATGAATGCATATAAAGGGAAGGATACGCGACCGATCATGCGCCAGTACTCCCAGCCCTCAAACGGCGTAAACGATCCGATATGGTCGATCAGCATGGTTATCATGGCAATGATCTTGATCCAGAATATGCTCAAACGATTCACCTCCCCCGATTGTATATTCATTATATCATAAAATCAAAAAATCTGCCCGTTTTTCGAAAAAAATTATTGCAATGAGGTTTGTGATATGGTAAAATAAAAATAGTAAATATGAATTACCTTCGAGGAGGCTTTTATGAACATCGGCGAAAAGATCAAAAATCTGCGGATGTCCAAAATGATCACCCAGCAAGAGCTGGCAGGGGATTTTATCACGCGCAACATGCTCTCGCGCATTGAGCACGGCGCGGCTCTGCCCAGCATTCCCACCGTGATGTACTTAGCAGGCCGTCTTGGCGTGCCCGCGGGCTTTTTGCTGGCTGAAGAAGAGAACGAATTTTTGTATCAGAAGATCAGGCATATTCCCAATATCCGCAAGGCGTATGCCATGGGGGACTTTCATATCTGCCGCCAGCTGTGTCTCTCGGCACTCTCCGAATCGGATGACGAGATCTCGCTATTGATGGCCGAGTGCGCGTTGGGGATTGCCAAGGAGGAATTTTTGGCGGGAAATCTGCACAATGCCTGCCATTGGTTTGACACCGCTCTGCGCGATGCGGCGGCCACCGGCTATCACACCCAGCATATCACCGCGCCCGCGATCGTGTATTTCCGCTTTATGCGCGGTATTTCTCCCACACTTTGCTCTTATGAGGCCGAGGATCTTGTGCCCGGTGAGCGCGATCTTTCGGCATGGCAGGACGCCTTTTGCCGCTACGTGCTGATCAGCGAGCAGATCCATCAGCACGTCACACCGCATCATTTTTATGCAAGCTCGGGAATGGAGCATCATCTTTCTCTGCATCTGCAGGCCACCGTGGCCATGGAGCAGGGCGAGCATGCCAAGGCGCTGCAGCTGCTGGAGCTGATCCTTGGCGACGCGCAGCCGCCCGTGCCCGTCATTCTGTTCCGCGTGCTCTCGGATATGGAGCTGTGCTGTAAAATGCTGGATGATTACAAGGGCGCTTACGATCACTCGATCCATAAGCTTTCCGTGCTGGAAAAGCTGCTTGCGGAGAGCACGGTATGAGGATCTGTAAGGCGATAGCCGTACTGTTATGGGTTGTGCTGTTTGTCGGTTGCGCGTCGGGTGGCGTTGTGGAGCACGACGGCACCGAGCTGACGCCCGATCAGCTGGAATCCATCTACCAAAGCCGCGTGGAGGAAAATCCCGATCCCGAGCTTACGGTCAAGGGAACCGTCTACTTTTCGGCAAGCGGAACAAAATATCATCTTGACCCCGAATGCACCTATCTCAAACGGGCGAGCCAAGTCTATTCGGGCACTGTGGCCGAAGCGGCCAATCACGGCGCGGACAGCCCATGCTCGCGCTGTGGCGGAGGATAAACTATGCAAAATCAGAATTTAAGGATCAGGCCTGCCACCACGGCCATGCTTGGTCGCATACAAGAGGTGTTTGCCCAGGCGCGTGTCGCAATTGCCGCGCTTGGTATTGACCAATGGCAGGACGGTTATCCCACCGACGCCCATATCGAGGCGGATATTGCGGCGGGGGCGGGCTACGTGCTGACCGAGGGGGAGTGTGTGCAGGGCTATTTTGCGCTGCTGACAACGCCCGACCCTACCTATAAAGCCATATACGACGGTGCATGGCTGACCGAGGGCGAGGCATACGTCACCTTGCATCGCGTTGCCATGTCGGACGCGCTTCGCGGTAAGGGCGGCGCAGATAAGGCGGTGTCGTTTGCGGTCGCGCGCGCCCTGCGCGCAGGGCTTGGATCGGTGCGCATCGATACCCACCAAGGCAACGTCCGCATGCGGAAATTCCTTGACAAGCAAGGCTTTTCGGCTTGCGGCACCATCTATCTCGAGAGCGGTGCTTCGCGCGTGGCCTACGAGCGCGTGCTGGACGCGGAATACAAATTCGCGCCCTCGGTGCTGTATGAGGACAGAAACATCATCATCTGCGAAAAGCCGGTGGGACAGCCCTGCCAGCCCGACCCTGCACATGCGGACGGCTCGGATCTGCTTTCCCGACTTGCCAAGTGGCGCACGCTGTGCGGCTATGCGCCCGACGTGTGGCTTGTGCACCGACTGGACACCGCAACCGGCGGTGCGATCGTATATGCCAAGGATAAGGACAGTGCCGCGCGACTTGGCGGCATGGTGGTGGGCAAGCAGATCTGCAAGCAATACTTGGCCGTGGTGCATGGCACTCTTGCACCCACAGAAGGGAAAATGGTCGATCTTTTGTATCATGATAAGGCCAAAAACAAGGCCTTTGTGGTGGATGGCCAACGCCGTGGCGTCAAGGAAGCAAGGCTGTCCTATAAGACGCTGGCCACCGAGGGTGAGGTCAGCCTTGTGCTGGTCACGCTGGAAACGGGGCGCACCCATCAGATCCGCGCACAGATGTCGCATGCGGGACATCCGCTCCTGGGGGACGGCAAATACGGTAGCCGCGAAAAGCGTTGCACGCCCGCGCTGTGGGCGCACCGACTTGGCGTGACACATCCGTCCACGGGCAAGATGATCGAGGTACAAAGCAACCCGCCCAAGGAGTATCCTTGGAATTTATTCGAAGCTTAAGGAGGTAGGATATGGCATTTCCGAAGGACTTTTTATGGGGCACCGCAACCAGTGCGGGCCAGGTCGAGGGTGGCGCACTTGCCGACGGCAGAACGCCCAGTATATGGGACACCATGGCAGGGAAGCCGGGCAAGATCTTTGGCGGTCACACCCCCGAGATCGCTTGCGACAGCTATCATCAATTCGACCGTGACCTGCAAAATCTCTGCGATCTCGGCGTCAATTCCTACCGTCTGTCGATCTCGTGGTCGCGCGTGCTGCCAAATGGCACGGGACAGATCAATCAGGCCGGCATAGACTATTACAGACGCGCCTTTGAGCAGCTGCTCCGGAAGGGAATTGCGCCCTGCGTGACCCTGTACCATTGGGATCTGCCGCAGGTGCTGGAGGATAAGGGCGGCTGGGTCAACCGCGACAGCATCGAGTGGTTTGGCGAGTACGCCGACAAGATGTTTGCCGCTTACGGCGACATTGTGCCCATCTGGGCGACCATCAATGAGCCGATTGCCACTTACGTCGGTTATGCGCTGGGCGGCTTTGCGCCCGGGCATACCAACGAGATCTGGGGCAATCAGGCGCGCCACAATATCCTTGTGGCGCACGGAAAGGGCGTGCAGGCATTTCGTGCGCACAATCTCAGCCATTCCAAGATCGGCGCGGTCATTGATATCTGGAAACGCCATGCGCTGACAAATTCGCCCGAGGACATCGCGCTGATGATCGATCAGGACGAGCGAAACTGGAAATTCTATTGCGATCCGCTTTACGCGGGCCGCTACAGCGACTATATTTTGGAGCATCTGGAGCGCGAGGGCACGCTGATGCACATAGGCCCCGGGGACTATGAAATCATGAGTCAGAAGACAGATTATTTTGGTCTGAACGTATATAACCGCGTTCCCGTGACCCATAATCAAAAGGTGCAGGCCGATTTCTCGCAGGGTGGCAATTTCCTTAACAACCGCACCGAGTATTATCCGCAGGCGGTTTACGACGCGATCGTGATGCTCAAGGATATGTATCAGTTGGATATTCCGTTTTACGTCACCGAAAACGGCACGTATTTTGAGGGCGAGGAGCCGGTAGGCGCGGACGGAATGATCTGCGATGACGACCGCATCAGATACCTGCAGGGATTCCTTTCTTACATCGAGAAGGCCATTGACGAGGGCTACGATATCCGCGGCTATTATCTGTGGAGTCTGATGGACAATTTTGAATGGAGCGCGGGCTATAATTTCAAGTTCGGCATCATGAGCTGTGATCGCGCGGGCAAGACTGCGTGGAAAAAGAGCGCGCATTTTTATCGCGATTTCATCGTATCGCATAAATAGTCAATTTTTTTGAAGAATTTTTGAAAACCGCGAAACTTTTCGGGGTATTTTGGCGTCTATATAAGTAGAGGCACCGGAGGATGACGTATGAAGAGAGTGATCAGAACCGTATATACTACCGTCGGCACGGCGATCATGGTCGTGGCGGGCGCATTTGGTGCGCATGCTGCAGAGACAACCGAGCAGCTTTCCCGCGCGGCGCGAGCCAATCAAATGCTGGATACCGTTCAGGCGGTGTGCCTTTGGATTCTGATCCTTGCCATTTTGCTGTTTGTCGTTTGGTACGTTGCCAAGGCGGTGCTCAAGCGCATTCACATTCCGCCCGAGGAGAAAGGAGAGCAGGCTGATGATCAAAAAGAGGACGTATAAATATCTGATTGCCGTGTTGGCGGCATCACTTGCCTGCCTTTGCTTTGCGGGATGCGAGCTTGGCGGTCTGCTTGGTGATCTGCTTGGCGCAGATCCTTCGGTAGAGCAATATCCCAGTACGCAGATGCGGGTGTCGCTGGATTACGGACATTTCCGCCCGGGGCTTGCAACGCCTCTGCTTGACTCCTGCACGACCGATTTTCTGGACACCGAGGCATGGGATCTGGACGTGTTTTTGCCGGGCGACGTATACGTCATCACCCATTCGGGAGAGCTGATCGCACAGGAGAGCTATCCCGGCAGGATCGTGCTGCAAAAGGGACAGCTGATCTCGGTCAACCGCATCGATGCGGGGATCGTGAAAATTGACCCCCGCGTCAACGCTTCGCTCAATGCGGGCATCAGCATACTGGGGGATCTGCCGCAGTACGTGATACTGGACGAGCAGGGAAGCTTTTGCGCTCTTGCCGACTATAACGGCGACGCGGTGCTGTACGCTACCTTTGAGCGCGGCGAGGCTGTCAGACAAGCGGATGGCACGCTGGGGGTCTACGTGCTGGCACTTTACGCTTATGCGCCCCGCACCACCCACACCGCAACCTTTGAGGCAAGATACGATTACGGATTTCATAAGCTTGGCAAGGCCGAGATCCTGATGAACGATTCCACCGTGTTTGTTGACTATGCACTGATCGCGGGCGACCTTGTCACGGTAGGCTATTCGGGCACTATGCTGATCCAGGAAACCTACCCCTCCACCGTGGTCTTTACCGACGGCGGGCAGGTTGAGCGCGTGGACGTGCTCCGGGCAAGACTTTGTGTGGTCAAGGTAGTTAAGGACAAGGACGGCGGCAAGATGCTGGTGCTGGAAAACGGCAAGACCTTGCAGTCCGCACCCGAGTACGTGCTGACCGATGCGGATGGCTCTTATATCAGCTGGACGCTGTATAACGAGGGAACACAGCTCTACGCCTCGTATCCCGCCGCGCAGGGGGACGAGCCCACCGACCTATCCGGCCTTTACACCTATCTGCCCAGATCTTAAAAAAGGAAACGGCAACCGCCGCGCGGTTGCCGTTGTTTTTTGTTTAGTTGCAGATCTCGTAAGACATTTTGTAAAGCTTTTCGATCTTGGCATGTCTGTATGCACAGCGAGCTTGCATTTGTGCGATCTGGCCGGCGGAGAACTTAACCAGATCCCCCTCCTTCAGCTTGCCCTTATACATACGGTCAAGCACCAGTGCGTAGTTGATATCCTCGGAGGTGATGCGGTTGTCCAGCACCGCCATAACGCGATTGCTCTTGCCCTGGAGCAGCAGGTCAACTGCCTCAACACCCATCTGGGTTGCAGTCATTCTGTCACGCAGGGTAGGACCGCCGCCGCGGATGATGTGACCTACACGGGCGAACTTGGTTTCAATACCGGTCTGCGCCTCGACCTTTTCGGCAAAGTATTCGCTGTACTTGCGACCCTCAATCTGGGGCATACCCTCGGAGAATACCACAATAATACCGCGCTTGCCCTTGTCGCGCACGTTGGCGATCTTCTGAATGGCGGCCGCCTCGTCAAAGGGCACCTCGGGAATTGCGATGGAAACCGCACCCGTGCAAATGCCTGCGTAAAGCGCAACCAGACCGCAGTCTCTGCCCATTACCTCAACAACGTTACATCTTGCATGGGATTCGCAGGTGTCGCGCAGATAGTCGATCATGGAGAGCAGGGTATTGACGGCGGTGTCGTAGCCGATGGTCAGATCGGTTGCGGTAATATCGTTGTCAATGGTTGCGGGAATGCCGATCGAGGGAATGCCGTGGTTGGTCAGATCGGTTGCACCGCGGAAGGTGCCGTCGCCGCCGATGGCCACGATGGCGTCAATGTTGTTTTCCTTGCAGGTCTGCAGGGCCTTTGCCATACCCTCTGCGGTCTTGAATTCGGGGCAACGGGAGGAGTACAGGATCGTACCGCCACGGGTGACGATATTGGACACGCTGTGCGATTCCAAGGGCTGGAGATCGCCGCTTAGCAGTCCGGCATAACCGCCGTTGATACCGATGACCTCAATGCCCTCTGCAAGAGCCTTTCTTGTAACGGCTCTGACAGCCGCATTCATACCGGGGGCATCGCCGCCCGATGTCAAAACACCAATTTTCTTGAACTTTGCCATGTGTTTACCTTTCTTTCCCATCATGGGGTTACAAAATATCTCAATTCATTATTCTACAATAATTTGCCAAAAAAATCAAGAGGTTGTGTAAAAAATTTGTCGCTTTAAATCGTGAGATTTCGGGCCTCGCGCAAAGCCAGAGTGAGAGCGAGCAGGGCGGCGCGGGAGCGGATCTCGTGGCGCGGCAGATACTCGGGGATGCAGTAGCGAACCGAGACGGTGCGCACGCGGGTGCTGACGCCGATATAGACCGTGCCCACGGGAATCTGTTCGGTGCCGCCGCCCGGACCTGCCACGCCGGTCAGCGAGACGGCGACGTCTGCACCGGTGCGCGCTCTTGCACCCTCGGCCATAGCCTTGGCAACGGGAGCGGAGACCTCGGTGTATTGCCCGATCAGCGCGGGGTCAACGCCAAGCAGATCAATTTTCATTTGGTTGGTATAGGTCACAAAGCCGCCCGCATACGCCGCGGAGCTGCCGGGAATGGCAGTCATCAGCGTGCCGACAAGACCGCCCGTGCAGGATTCGGCCGTGGCAAGGCGCAGACCGTGCTCGGAGAAATACTCCAAAACGTCAAGTGCGGGATTGGGCGTGATGAGAATGGAATTGATCTTGGGCATAGTGACCTCCAAAACGTTACTGCTCCTATTATACCACAAAAATACAAGTTTGTAAACTTGACACGGCACGGTTTTTTTCGTATAATGAAAGAAATCGTATGAAAGGGGGATTTTCCATGAGCAAATGTACGGCATGTCCCAGAGAATGCGGTGTTGACCGTGATGTGGGTAGGGGCTATTGCGGACAGACAGACACCTTCCGTATTGCGCGCGTCGCGCTTCATATGTGGGAGGAGCCCTGCATCAGCGGCAGTCGCGGCTCGGGCACGGTGTTTTTCTCGGGCTGTAATCTGGGCTGTGTGTTTTGCCAAAATTATCGCGTCAGCCACCGTGGGCAGGGGATAGAGATCAGCGCGGATGAGCTGATCCAAAGAATGCTTGATCTGCAGGACGCGGGTGCGCATAATATCAATCTGGTCACCCCCACGCATTTTGCCGAGCAGCTTGTACCGGTGTTGGCCAAGATCAAACCGCAGCTGCATATCCCCATTGCCTACAATACGGGCGGCTATGAAAAGACGCAAACGCTGCAAGTCCTTGCGCCGTATATTGATATATGGATGCCGGATTTCAAATTCGGAGATCCCGAGATCGCGAAAAATTACGCGGGCGCGCCCGATTATCCCGAGATTGCCGCACGTGCCATTGCCCAGATGCACGAGCTTGCGGGGAAGGTGCAATTTGATGCGGACGGCATGATGACGCGCGGCGTGCTGGTGCGGCATTTAGTGCTGCCGGGCTGCAAGAATGACTCGATTCAGGTGCTTGACACACTTGCGGGAATTGTGCCGATGGGAGAGATCCGCCTGAGCCTGATGAGCCAGTATACCCCCGAATTTGCCACCGACGCGCCCTACAAGAATCTGCACCGCCGCGTGACCACGCTGGAATATGACCGTGTCATGCAGCACGCAGATAAGCTGGGGTTTGAGGGGTATATGCAGAAAAGGGAATCGGCGACGGCTAAGTACACCCCCGTTTTCGAGGGGACGGAGAATATGTAGTAGATTTTCGTAGGGCGGCATCATGGTCTTAAAGATTCCCATATCGGGCAACCAACCATACCGGATGCGCGCCACAAAGCCTTCCCCAGCGGGGCAAGGCTTTTTTGCGATCCGTGTCGTTTGGTCATCCAATACGGTTAATCACCCAACAGGCGACCTTTCGCGAAATCTGCGTTGTTGATTTTTCATATTTCGGTTGCTATAATGAATTCATAAGACACCGAAAGGAGATTTAATCATGGAAATAGGAAGTAAGATCAAGCAACTCAGAGGCAAGGCGGGCTTGACGCAGGAGCAGCTGGCGGGCAAGCTTGGCATCAGCGCGCAGTCGGTCTCCAAATGGGAGACGGGTGTCACCATGCCCGACGTGGCACTCTTGCCGCTGCTGGCAGGGGAGCTTGGCGTGAGCATTGATGAGCTTTTTGACCTGACCGTGGAGCAAAAGCTGCACCGCATTGAGCGCGGCATTGACGTGCTGACCGAATTTTCTCCCGAGGTGTTCGCACAGCATGAGGAATTTCTGTTGCATCAGCTGGACGAGCACCCCGACAGAACACTCATTTTAGAGCATCTTTCCCGTCTGTACCATTTCCGCATGGAGGCCGATGCAAGACGGGTGAGCAAATATGCCCGGGAGGCTATGCTGAGAGCACCCGAGAGAAAGTGCTGTCAATGGATGCTGCAGATGTCCGAGGGCGGTGTCGCATGGGATTGGAACGTGGCCAATCACGCGCATGTCATTGATTTTTTCAAGCAAGTGATCGAGAGCGACAAGGGAACACCCAAGTCCCCCATGCCGTATTTCTATATCATCGACAATCTGATCGCGGATCACCGCACTGCCGAGGCGACACATTATCTGGATATCTATCAGACCCTACCTGCGCACAGACCCTTTATGGTCCCCGTATACCGCGCGCACATTGCGCTTGCCGAATACGACGTGCAGAGGGCTGACTCCATTATGGCTGAGGCGGAGGGGTATTTCGGCTCGGATTTCGGCTTTTTGTTTGAGAGTGCACAGTACCACGCGCGCAAGGGCGACTACCAAAAGGCTATCACTTATTACGAGGCTTCGTGGGAAAAGGACACCGAAAAGCCGCGCTATACCGACACGCTGGACGCCATCTGCATCATTTACGAAATTCTCGGCGACAAGAAAAAGGCCGCCGAGACCTACGACCGCTTGATCGAATGCCTGACAGAAGAATGGGGATATAGCAAGGACGATGCACCCGTGACGGAGGCGCAAAAAAGAAAAAGCCAAGCCTTGCAGGCTTAACGCAAACAAAAAACCGCGAGCGTTGCTCGTGTTTTTTTTGTGTCATGATCAATATGCAATCGTGGTCATCAGCGCGTATTCGGGCTGGGAAACGTCCAGTCTGGACGCCTGCGCCACGATGGGCTGGTCGCTCTCTACAAGCACTGCGTAGGGCTTGTTGCGGGGGATGGGCTGGCCGTTGTCGGCAACCATTTTGTCAAGTCTGATGTGATTGGTGCGGTTATTCTCGCAAACGGCGTGCAAGCCGGTCAGGGGCTCCTGATCCTCGAAATAAATGGTCAGATCAATGTGCGCGGTCTTGCCCGAAATGTTGAGCACGCAAACAGCCTCGTGGCTGACGAATTCGCCCTTGACCGTGTCGCTCATATAGCCGTCGGGAATCATCCAAACGTTCTTTCCGTACATCTGATATCTCCTTATGTATCAAAGATTTATACGTTCAGTATATCACACGTCCCCCTTGTTGTCAAGCATTATTTGCCCGAGTCGCGGCAGGTCACCGATGCGGCGTTGAGGCTGTAATTCATCGAGCCGATGGCTATGCGCGACCATGCATCCTGCGTGCCGCCGTAGCGGACGGTCTTGAGCGACTTGCATCCATAGAATGCCATGTCCTCGATCTTGGTCACTTCTGCGGGAATGCTGACCGAGGATGCGCCCGCGCCTGCAGGGTAGTGCACCAGCGTCTTGCCGTCCGCGGTGTAAAGCACGCCGCCGATGTCCTTATAGGATGCATTCTGCGCGCTGACCGTGACGTACACAAGGCTTGTGCATCCGCCAAAGGCCAAGTGCCCGATTGTGTTGACCGTGGCGGGGATCTGTACCACGGTAATGGTGGTGCAGTTGTAGAACGCCTGCGCGCCAATGGCGGTCACCTTGTCGCCTGCGGGGCTGGTGGCGGGAATGACCACGCAGATGTCGCGGCATGCGCCAAGGCCTGTCAGCGTGCAGGTGCCGTTGCCGTTTGAGGTAAAGGTCAGCCCCGTGCTGTCGGTGGTCTGGTTATTGCTGTTCCCGGGATTTGTGTTGTCGGGAAGGACGACCACGGGCTGGGTCTGCTGTTCGGTGTTGGGCGGAACGTAATTGTTATTGTTGTCGCCGTACTGATTACCGGGGTTTTGATCCTGATAGCCGCCCTGCATGTCAAGCGTGGTGACCTCTTCGCTCCCACCTTGTTGTTGCTCGGTATTTTGGTCCTTGCAGGCGACAATGCTCAGCATCATGACGCCCACCAAGGCAAATACCAGTGTTTTTGTCCATTTTTGTTTCATGAACGTACCTCCTTTTTTTGATTGCTCCTTGATTATAGCAACCCTTATGCATCAAGTCAAAGCTTTTCGCACGACGTACTTCGCCACGCGTCCCTGCGATGTGACCGCCCATGCGTCCCTTTGTGCGCATGTGACCTTTTATGCTACGAAAAATCGTTCGACAGCATTCGCATGGCGGTGGTTTTGTTGTGTCAGGGTTGATCACAAAACCATTCAGTCAAACGCTCTAATCAGAAAGAGAGAACAATTTGGTTTATAGCCGAAATGTTCTCTCTTTTTTTGTTTTTAGTTTGGAGTTATGAAGCTCGCGGTGCTCACCGCTATGAGTTTGCTATCGCAAACGTTATGATATGATTGCCTTTGTAACCTTCAGCTTGGCGAAGCCAATCATAACTATGCAAGGCATATCATAACTCATAACTTGCCCGTAAGGGCAATCATAACTCAGCGTGATACTCCGCTCGGAGTATCGCGCTGAGCCGCGGGGCTCATTTTATAGTCAACAGCTCGTGTCGGGCGGCCTTTCGTATTGACACCGTGGAGAAAATATGATATAATTGTTCTACTTATGCAAAAGAAAGGAGAGGGCTTGTGAAGATCGCCGGAATTGAACTTAAGCACGGTTTATTTTTAGCCCCCATGGCGGGTGCGACCGATCGTGCCTTCCGCCGTGTGTGCCGCGAGCGCGGTGCGGAATTTACCGTCAGCGAAATGGTTTCGGCCAAGGCCTTGTGCTTTGAGCAGCTCAGTCCCAAGTTCGCAACCCGCTCCAAAAGTGCCCCCTTGGCCTGCGTGCTGGCCGAGGAGAATCCCATGGCGGTTCAGCTGTTCGGGCACGAGCCCGAGCTGATGGCTAAGGCCGCCCGCATGATTGTAGAGTGCGACTATATGGGGTGTCAGAGCGAGGTGCCGCCCGTGGCCATTGACATCAATATGGGCTGTCCCGTCAACAAGGTGGTGGCAAACGGCGAGGGAAGTGCACTGATGAAGGATATCCCTTTGGCTACAAGGATCATCGAATCCGTGGTTAAGGCTGTTGACCTGCCCGTGACAGTCAAAATGCGTGCGGGCTGGGATAAGGACAGCATCAATGCGCCCGAGCTTGCCCGCGCGGCAGAGGCGGTGGGGGCAAAGGCTGTTTTCGTTCATTGCAGAACGCGCAAGCAGATGTACGCACCCGGGGCTGATCCCGAGATCGTGCGGCTGGTCAAGCAGAGTGTGAGCATCCCCGTCATCGGCAACGGTGATATTTATACGCCCGAGGATGCCGTGCGCATGATCCGGGAGACCGGCTGTGACGGCGTTATGATCGGTCGCGGGGCGTTGGGCAACCCGTGGATCTTTTCTCAGACCGCGGCGCTGCTTGAGGGCAGAGAATACACCCTGCCCACCATTCATGACAGATTTGATACCGCCATTGCGCAGATTCGCGCCATGGTGGCGCAAAAGGGAGATCGCGTTGGCATGGCGGAGGCCAAAAAGCACGCGGCATGGTACGTGCGCGACGTGCGCTACGCAGCCCTGACTCGCGATAAGATCATGCAGGCAGAGAGCCCCGACGACATCCGCGCGGTATACGACGAGCTGATTGCCATGCAAAAGGATCAGGAATAATACGGAATACATAAAAGAGGAGGTGAACGCAAATGTCCGAGCAGATGCATCGCGAATGGATGCAAAGGGCTAAGTGTGGGGACGAGCATGCGTTCACCTGTCTTGTAAAGGCCTATCAGGATAAGGTCTATAGCATGGCCTTTTATATGACAAAGAACCGTCAGGATGCCGAGGACGTTACCCAAGAGGTGTTCTTAAAGGTGTGGCGGTCGCTGGACACCTACCGCGAGGAGGCCTCGCCGGGGGTGTGGATCATGCAGATCGCCAAGAACGCCTGCTTTGATTATCTGCGAGGGCGCAAGCGAGCCGAGACCGAGCCGCTTTACGAGGTATACGACGGAGAGCAGGTCGAGCGGCCTTTAGCCGACGAGGACGTACAAAGCAATCCCGCCGCGGCCGCGGTGCAGGACGAGCGACGGCAGGCGGTGGCAAGGGCGATCATGCAATTGCCGCCAGAGCACCGCGAGGTGCTGGTCCTGCGGTATATTGACGGACTTAGCTACGAGCAGATGGCAAAGGTTTTGAAAGAGCGGCAGGGTACGGTCAAGTCAAGGCTGTGGCGTGCCAAAAAATCCTTGAAAAATATTTTGGAAAACGGGAACTTTTTTTGATTATTTGCGTCTATAGTAATAGAAAAGGAGGTGAGATATTCCATGCGCTGTGAAAACATCGAAAAGTTAATAGCCGCTTATGCCGACGGCGAGCTTGAGGGTGTGCAGAAGGACTTTGTCAAGGCACATATTGAAAGCTGTCCGCACTGTGCAGAGCTGTACAGAGAATATCTCGCCCTGAACGATGCGCTCTGTGCATCTGCCGAGCGCGCACCCGACGACCTTTGCGATAAGGTCATGGCGGCCGTCCGTGAGGAAAAGGCCGCACCTGCCGCCCGGTCGCGCGGCATACTCCTTGGCAGAGCCGCTACATGGATGGGCGTCGGCGTTGCCGCTGTGCTGTGCGTCAGCGTGGCCACCACCGCACTTGTCCGACACATGGCGGAGAATGCAGGGGACGACATTGAGATCGGGACGTCCGCCGGGGACCGTGCTCCCGAGGCAGAGGGCACGACTGCGGACGCAGACGTAACGTATGAGAATATATTTGAGGAAAACGTCCAACCCGAGCAGACAACGCAGGATGACCAAAACTTCTATGAGTCCACCGCCGCACCCTCCGATGCTCCGATTGACACGGAGCAGTCACCCGAGGACGCATATCCCGAGGCTACCATGCCCGAGGACGGCGAAGTGGAATCCGTGCCCGAGACTGCGGCTCCCGAGCAGGAGCCCGACAGGGAGGAGCAGACCGAGAGTGATGTGACCCGGGCTCCTGCGGATACCGATACCGTTACGCAACCTGAAACTGATGCGACTCCTGCGCCCGAGAACGCCCCGCGGGGCTGGTTTGGCCGCATGCTGGAAGCCGTCGGAGATTTCTTTGTGCAGATCTTTGAGGCTGTCGTGTCGCTGTTTGGAGGTAAGAGCCGTGGATGAAGCAATGGTGATTGTGATCACGGTCGATGAGCGCCTGGCCGAGGTGCTTTGCGCGCAAGCCGCGCTTTGCGGTATGCGGAGCATGACGTGGCAGGATGCAGCCGCCGTACCCGAAAAGGCCTGGCAGAGCGCGAGCGTGGTCGTGCTCAATCTGGATGAAAAACAGGGCGCGAGCTTGCCCGAGCATCTGCGCGTGCTGGGACTTTGCCGCGATCCCGAGGCCTTGCCGCTCCGTTCCAGGCGCGTGGCAAGCCTTGTATTCCGCCGTCCCTTTTCCATGGCGGATTTTCGCCGCGAGCTGATCTTTGCCGCCTCGCAGAGTCCGCAGGAATCTGCCGCCGTACAAGAGGTCAAGCCCGTGTCGACGGGTAGCCTTCAGCTGCTGGAGGATAGCCGTTGCGTATTGGACGGCGAGCGCAGAATTTCCTTGAGCCAAAAGGAATTTGATCTGCTCTCTCTGCTTGTGCAAAAGGGGAATGAGGGTGTTTCCAAAGAGGAGCTTGACGAGTGCGTGGGCGCAGAGGGGACAAACGAAGGGCAGGTCTATATCTGCCATTTGAGAAAAAAACTGGAGAAAGAGCCCGGAGTGCGCCGCATTCAAACCGTAAGAGGATGGGGGTATCGCCTGATATGACTGCATATTTACAAAAAACAAAAGAATATCTGCGCGATGCAAAATTCGGCTTGCACACGCTGCTGGCCGCGCTGGCAAGCGGCTTTATGCTGGCTTCCTTCTGGACGATTCTGGATATGTTCGGGCAGAAGATCTATTTTGACTCGCTGATCTACACCGTCGAGATGGACAAGCTCGCCTTCTGGCTGATCCTTGTGCTGACCGTCACCGCTTTGTGCATCCCCGCGTTGCTGTTTAAAAAGCCGATCATCATCTATATCGCCACCGCTGTGACCGCCGAGATGCTGGCGGTGCTGCTGGCCATCAGAGACCCCAATAATATTCGCTTTGCCGTGGGTCTTGCGGTGGTGCTGGTCATTATTTACAAGTATCTCCATGCCGACGATAAGCTGTCGCTGGAGTACTTGGAGAAGAAAAACGGTAAGGTTGCCTGGCGCGTGGCCTACGGTGCCGTGGCCTTCTTTGTGCTGGCCTTTACCGCAATTGTGACCTACTACACCTACCTGCGCTATGTCACTTATGCCACCAGCACATACGATTTCGGCATTTTCTCGCAGATGTTCGCCTATATGAAGTCGGACGGCCTGCCGCTTTCTACGGTGGAAAGGGGAAAGCTTCTCTCGCATTTCGCCGTGCATTTTTCTCCCTCATGGTATCTGCTGTTGCCGGGCTATATGATCTGCCCGACGCCGTTCTATCTGTATTTCGCCCATGCCCTGATCGTGGCCTTGGGTGCATTCCCGCTGTTCCGCATCTGCAAGCTGCAGGGACTCTCGCCCGTGATGAGCGCGCTTTGCGCGGCGCTGTATCTGGCGTTCCCCACCATGAGTGCATCCTCCTTTTATGACATTCATGAAAACAGCCTTCTGCCGGTGCTGGTCCTGTATATGATCTATTTCTTCCTTGCCGGCAAAACCTGGCCTACTCTTGGCTTTATGCTGCTGACGCTGGGTACCAAGGAGGACGCATTTATATACGTGGTCTGCTTTGCGCTGTACGGATTGGTCGCCACCAAAAGAAAGGTGCTGTCGCTGGTTATGGCGGGCGCGTCGGTGGTATATTTCCTTGGCGCGACCTCGGCGATTTCCTTGTTGGGCGGCCAGGCTATGATCTCGCGATTTGAGGATTACTATCCGCCCGACGACAAGTCGCTGATCGGTGTCATCAAGACCTGCTTCTATAACATCGGTTATTTTATCAAGACCACCTTCAGCGTGGAATATAACGAGGGCGTCAAGGGGAATAAGCTCAACTTCGTTTTGTGGACCATGCTGCCCGTGCTGTTCGCACCCTTTTTGCACAAAAAGATCAGCCCTCTGCTTTTGCTGTTGCCCATGGTGGCCATCAACATCATGCCCACCTGGCTGTATCAGTACGATCCCTATTTCCAATACACCTACGGACCTATGGCCATGCTGCTTGTGGCGTCGGTGATTGCGTTTGCGGCCATGAAGCCCGAAACCAGACGCTTCTTTGTCACTGCAAGCCTTGCCATTGCGCTGGTGTTTGCATTCTCGCTGACCGCACCCAAGGCAAGCGGCTATACCAAGAATTATGAGAATAATCGCGACAAGTTTGAGGCTACCGAGACGGCTATGCAGGACTTTATCGACTCGGTTGACCCCGAGACCGTGACCGTGACGGCCATGTGCTACGAGGTACCGCATCTGTATATGATCAAAAATCTGCAGACGCTGCCGGATTATCACGCACCTCTGCGCGAGTCGGATTACTATATCATGGATACGCGCTACAAGAACAATAAGAGCTACGATACGGGGGACATGCTGGACAATTATACCCTGATCGTCGAGGCCGGATATCTCGAGATCTGGCAGAGGAATGCTCAATAAAACACAAAAAACACCGACCGCAGTCGGTGTTTTTTCGTATTATTGATCCTCCAGCTTGCCCTCTGCGGCAAGGGGATTGGACGACATGGCCTGTTCCATATCCTTGTTGGCCACGTGGGTATAGATCTGCGTGGTGTTGAGCTGCTCGTGTCCCAGAATTTCCTTGAGCACGCGCACGTCCACCTCGCCAGACTGATACATCAGCGTCGCGGCGGTGTGTCTGAGCTTATGCACAGAGTAGTGCTTGGAGCCAAGTCCCGCCAACGTCAGATACTTGTATACGATGTGCTGTACCGTCTTGACGCTGATGCGTTGGCACCGCTCACTCAAAAACAGTGCCTTGTCGGTATTCTTTTTGTATTTTTCCTGCATGCGCACCGGCATGTATTGCTCCAGGGCCGCGCGGCAGGCGTCGTTTAAGTAAATGATTCGCTCCTTGTTTCCTTTACCCAGCACGCGCAGGGAACGATAGTCGCGGTCAAGGTCGGGCAGGGAAATGCCGCAAAGCTCCGATACACGCATGCCGCAATTGAGGAACAGAATGATGATGCACCAGTCGCGCACGCGGTGGGGCGAGGCGGTGTCGTTTTTGACCGCATCCAAGAGGGCATGGCACTCCTCAAGAGAGAGGTGCTTGGGCAAGGCCTTTTTCTTTTTGGGTGTTTCAATATCGGCGGCGGGGTTAGTATCCAAGAGGTGTCGCTTGACAGTCAGATATTTGTAAAACGCCTTGATGGCCGAGAGCTTTCTTGCCTTGGCCGCACCCGCGTTGCCGCGAACCGTGCCGGTATATACCAAAAATTCGTAGATGCGATCGGTGGTGATCCCCTTTATGTACTCCAGATCAATATTCACAATGCTGATGCTGTCAAATTCCTCACCCTCCGGGGGCAGGCCGTTGTCCTTGGCGATCAGCCACTTGAAAAACGTGCGCAGATCCGAGAGATACTCGCTCACGGTCTTGTCCGAGCAGCCCTGAATGACCGACTTGTAGGACGCGAATTCGCGAATGACCGAAGGGAATTCTTCTATGTTTACGGTGTATGCCATACCTGACCGTCCTTCTTTTTTAACATTCTATTACTATTATACACCAAGCCGTGATTTTTTAGTGGATAAACTGTAAACAATCGTTGACCGTACTTGTTTTATTTGCGAAAAATCGGTATAATGTAAGTAATTTCAGGACATTCGGAGATTCTATGAAGAACTTTTTATCCAAACATTCTTATGACTTTGTGCGCATGTTTCTGGTACAGAGCGTGATCGGCGGCTTTTTTGGCTTCGCGCTTGCCATCGCCATCGGCGGCATCAGTGCCCAGAACAGTGAGGGCGGGGCAACCTCTGCATCCTCGGAGGTGCTTTTGCTGGTCACCTGCGCGCTGTCGGTACTGTTTTATCTGTTTTTGATCTATATCCAGATCTGGGAGATCGGCGGTAAGGACGAGATGTCGCACCGCGTGCGCGGCACCAAGCCCAATATCTATAAGGGACTTCTCATGGCGCTGTGCGCCAACGTTCCCAATTTTATTTTGGCGGGTCTGATCACCCTTGGTTATGCATTCCCGCAGAGCGAGGTGTGCACCTCGATCGGCTTTGTGGGCGACCTGATCACCAAGTTTATCCACGGCATGTATCTTGGACTGATCCAGCATGAATTTGCAGGCGGCTTCCGTCTGATGGATCAGTGGTGGACCTTCTTCCTCTTGCCCATTCCCGCACTCGTCACCTGCTTCGCGGCATACAATATCGGCCGTAAGGGCTGGCACCTGACCGGCATTCTCGCGCCCGTCGTGCCCGAGTCGGACAGACCCACAAGGGAAGAGATGAGAAAAGCCAGACAGGAAAAGAAGAATAAGAAATGATGCATCATTGCGGCCGCCCACACGGGCGGCCGTTTACTTTATTTTTATTGCAGAAATCATTACAACGAATGTGCTTTATGAGAAATGAAAAAGCAAAGTTATTTCTATTAAACGGATTGACACAATATTAGTAATGTGGTATAGTGTTATTAGATCAAGTGGCTATGTTTTTGTTTATCACTTGATTCCTCAGGCAATATTATTTATGATCCCCAAGCGTGTAACAGGGATTATGATACAACTATTGGTACTAATTATGAAATATTCGTCGGATATTATGCTGTTGGTATTACAGATTAAGAGAGAAGGAGAAACAGTATGGAAAAGCAAATCGTATTATTCATTGTGATCGGTATGTTGGTCGGTTGTTTTTCCTCATGCGCTTGGGATTACGTAAACAGCCAGGAATCTGATCTGTCGGGAACTTCGACACGTGAGAATCTGGAAATTGCATCTGAACTTGAAATTGTATCTGAACTTGTATTGGAGCCTGATAAGCAAGATTTACCTGAGCATGACGCCTTTTCTTTGATTGAGATCGGTATGACTGAAAAGCAAGTATATGAGCTTTTAGGGAATCCTCAAAGGGCAGAGAAACGGCGTATCCCCATGAGACCGGGAACGTCTGTCGCTTTTGATCAGCAGTGCTATATTTACGATAGTACCGATGGAAGGTCGCTTCTCATTTCGTATTCTGTGACCGGCGATGATTCTGAGTGGTTCGTGTCATATTTGCAGTTGATTGATCCGGTTGAGAGTGAGAGCGAATCTTGAATATAATCACTGATTTCTGAGGTTCAGAGTATAACCGCGGCCGCCCACACGGGCGGCCGTTTTTGCATCTGTGAAATTAATTGCAAAAAACCGCATCGTTCACAATGCGTTCACACTATTTTGCAAAATATGTGGTATAATGTACTATCACTATTTTTGTCAAAAAACATAACACTTTTTGGAGGGTATTATGGCTGAATTGAAAATGCTTGCCATCGACCTTGGCGCGTCCAGCGGAAGAGGTATCGTTGGCTCCTTTGACGGCGAGAAGCTGACTCTGAGAGAGAATCACAGATTCTCCAACGACCCTATGTACGTCAACGGCAGATTTACATGGGACATTCTTCGCATTTACTTTGAGATCAAGAACTCGATCACCAAGACCGTGATCGACGGCGACGACATCGCCAGCATGGGTATCGACACCTGGGGCGTTGACTACGGCATGATTGACAAGAACGGCAGACTGATGGCAAACCCCATCCACTACCGCGATGCAAGAACCGAGAACGTAACCGATTACGTCAAGAATTTCGTATCTCCCGAAGAGATCTACAATATCACCGGTATTCAGGCCATCGATTTCAACACGCTCAATCAGCTGGCTGTAGAGAAGAGAGACAACGGCGAGGCCTTTGACAGAGCCGACAAGATCCTGTTCATCCCCGACCTGCTCAACTATTTCCTGACCGGTAAGATGGCTACCGAATACACCATCGCCTCCACCGGTATGATCCTGGACGCCAACTCCAGAAAGATCTCTTCCGAGCTGATTGCCAAGCTGGGCATTCCGGATAGCAAGTTTGCTCCCATGGTCGAGCCCGGCACCAACCTTGGCGCGCTGTTGCCCTCCATTACCGAAGAGGTAGGCAAGAACCGCATTCAGGTCTACACCACCGCATCTCACGATACCGCATCCGCCGTTATCGCTGTACCCGCAACCAAGAAGGACTTCATTTATATTTCCTCCGGCACCTGGTCGCTCATGGGCGCAGAGCTGGACGCTCCGCTGATCAACGACGCCACCAGAGCAGCCAACTTCACCAACGAGGGTGGCGCAGAGGGTACCATCCGATTCCTCAAGAACATCATGGGTCTTTGGATCATTCAGGAATCCAGAAGACAGTGGAAGAGAGAGGGCAAGGACTACTCGTTTGCACAGATGGAAGCCTGGGCAAAGGAATGCAAGCCCTTCCGCTCGCTCATCAACGTCGACTACAAGACCTTCAACACCCCCGGCAACATGCCCGAAAAGATCCGCGACTACTGCCGCATGACCGGCCAGCCCGTGCCCGAGACGGTTGGCGAGGTTGTACGTTGCATTTACGAGTCGCTGGCGCTCAAGTACCGTTACACCGTAGACACCATTGGCAGACTGCAGGGTAAGCCCGCAACCATGATCAACGTCGTGGGCGGCGGCACCAAGGATAAGTTCCTGTCGCAGATGACTGCAGACGCTTGCGGCATCCCCGTATGCGCAGGCCCCGAAGAAGCAACCGCAATCGGTAACCTGATCTCCCAGGCAATTGCTCAGGGCGCGATCAAGGATCTGGCCGAGGCAAGAGAAGTGGTTTCCAACTCGTTTGAGATGAAGCACTACGAGCCTTGCACAGAAAGAGATGCATGGGATGAGGCGTATGCACGCTTCTGCAAGCTGCAGTAATTGTTGACATTACAGTGAAAAAATACGGAGGTACGACATGAAGGAACATCAGTTTGGCGAGCTCAGCGTGATCGGCATGCGCGGATGCGAGGAGATCGCGAAAAAGGTTGACTATTATCTCAAGGACTGGCACGGTCTTGGCCCGGACGATACCTATCTTGTCAACGTCACTTGCCCCAGATTCGGTACGGGCGAGGCTAAGGCGCTGATCAAGCAGTCCATGCGCGGACAGGACGTATACATCATTTGTGACGTGTTCAATTACAGCGTTACCTACAAGATGTACGGCACGCCCGTTCCCATGAGCCCTGACGACCATTACGCCGACCTCAAGCGCATCATCGCCGCTATCGCGGGCAAGGCAAGAAGAATTACCGTCATCATGCCCATGCTCTATGAGGGCAGACAGCACCGCAGACAGGCAAGAGAGTCTCTGGACTGCGCGCTGATGCTGCAGGAGCTTGTTGCGATGGGTGTTTCCAACATTATCACCTTTGATGCACACGACCCCAGAATTTGTAACGCGATTCCGCTGCACGGCTTTGACGACGTCAGACCCACCTATCAGATGATCAAGGCGCTGGTCAGAAGCGTGCCGGATATCGTGATCGATAAGGACAGCATGATGATCATTTCTCCCGACGAGGGTGCTATGCAGAGATGCATGTACTATTCCTCGGTGCTGGGACTGGACATCGGTATGTTCTATAAGCGCCGTAACTACTCCATCGTGGTCAACGGCAAGAACCCCATTGAGGCACACGAGTACCTCGGTCAGGATCTGCACGGCAAGGACGTACTGATCGTGGACGACATGATCTCCTCGGGTGAATCTCTCTTGGACGTTGCCACTCAGCTCAAGAGCAGAGGCGCCAAGCGCGTATTCGCTTGCGCTTCGTTTGGTCTGTTTACCGACGGCTGCGACAAGTTCGACAAGGCTTACGAGACAGGCCTGATCGACCGCGTACTGGCCACTAATCTGGTCTACCGCCGTCCCGAGCTGGCACAGAGAGACTGGTTTGTGGAGGTTGACATGTCCAAGTACGTTTCCTACATCGTAGAGACACTCAACCACGATACCACCATCAGCGAATTGCTTGATCCCGTTACCAAGATCAACGCGCTCATGGAGAAGCACAAGGCCGAGCTTGCAGCTCAGGGCCAGATCAAGATGGACATCTGAAACAAATCGACAAAAAAGGGCAGAGTCGCAAGGCTCTGCCCGATTTTTACTTAAAATAATAGTTGCAATTATCAAAGTATTATGATATAATATAAATAACTGTAAATAAAACGGAGATTGCAATGAAACTTATCGCGTTTCCCGAATGCGGAAAGATTATCAATACACACGGCGTCATGGGCGCTGTCAAAATAGAAAGCTGGTGCAACACCCCCGCGGTGCTGGCAAAATTAAAGAGAGTATATCTGCCCGGCAGGGATGGCTTCACGGAACTGAAGGTCAACCGCGCCTCTGTGTTCAAGCAGTTTGTCATTGCCGAGCTGGAGGGTGTGACCACCGTAGATGCGGCAAACGCCTTGCGCGGCAAGGTGCTGCATGCGGCAAGAGAGGATCTGCATATCCCCGAGGGCGAGTATCTGATCGCCGAGCTGATCGGCCTTGACGTTGTGGACGTGGGCACCGGTCGCGTATACGGACAGCTGGCGGAAGTGCTGGATCAGGGGCCTGCTGACATTTACGTTGTCAAAACCCCCGACGGCGAGCGCATGATGCCCGCCGTGGATGAATTTGTCAAGGGCATTGATCCCGAGCGCGGCATTCTGGTCGCTCCCATCGGCGGCATGCTGGAAGACTGATAAGAGGAAAGACTTATGCGATTTGATATTATGACGCTGTTTCCCGAGCTGGTGAGCACCGTGCTTGGCGAAAGCATTATCGGCCGCGCGCAAAAGAGCGGCGCAATCGAGGTGCACGCGCATCAGATCAGGGACTATTCCGAGGACAAGCACCGCCGCGTGGACGACACGCCTTATGGCGGCGGCAAGGGCATGCTGATGGCGGCACCTCCCGTATACAATTGCTTCCAAGGAGTGCTGCGTAAGCAAGCAGAGGACGGCTTTACCGGAACGCGCCGCGTGATCTACATGTCACCCGCGGGCAAGGTACTGACGCAGAAAAAGGCTGAGGAGCTGGCAGGCTATGATAATCTGATCCTGCTTTGCGGACACTATGAGGGAATTGACTGCCGCGTGATCGAGGAGATCGTGGACGAGGAGCTGTCTATCGGCGACTACGTGCTGACCGGCGGCGAGATTCCCGCATGCATTCTGGTGGATTGCGTGGCGCGCCTTTGCGAGGGCGTGCTGGCAGATCCGGAATGCTACGAAAAGGAGAGCATTTCTTCGGGGCTTCTGGAATATCCCCAATATACAAGACCTTATGAATGGCATGGCCAAAAGGTGCCCGACGTTCTGATCTCGGGACATCATGCCAATATTGAAGCGTGGCGGACGCAGATGGCCACCGAAAAAACAAAACGGCAAAGACCGGATCTACTTCAAAATGACGACTGAAAGGAGGGAGCACGTTGGTAGAGCAAAACAGAAAACCTGAGAAAAAAGCCGTAGGCTCGCTGTTTTTCCATTTGTTCAACCGATTTTCCTTGTGGATCTATACCTTGCTTTGCAATTGCTTTGCGGGAAGAGTGCTGACCTCTTACGAGGTGCTTGAGCAGCGATGGAGCCGCCTTTGCGAGCTGGTGTTCGGGCCTGCGGGCGGAAAATTCCGCCGCAATCTGCACACCGTGCGCATTGCCGTGGCGGGATATCTGGAGCGCAGTAAGCCGATGCGCCTGCTGTACTCCTTGGTCAGATTTCTGATCTTTTGTCCCGTCAACGTTTACGGCATATTCTTCTTTGTATACGGTGCGCTTGGCGCGGCTGTGTACTTGGTATCGAATAATTTATCGGTCGGCTACGCCGGTGACATCGGCTGGGGCATTTCGGGAATTGTGATCGTTGTCGCTTCACTCCCGCTGCTTTGCTGTAATAAGCCCTTGTATTACGCGGCATTTGGCAGCCGCACGCTTGGCAAGGTCCTTACCAGGTATCTTGGCCTTGAGCGCAAGGGTAAGCCCGAAAAGCGCGAGCGCGGAAACACGGTTCTGTTTTATCTTGCGCTGCTGCTGGGCGCGGGCCTTGGCGGCTGCACCTTCTTCTATCATCCTGCTACCGTACCGGTCTGCACGGTGCTGCTTGCCGCCCTTCTGACCGTTCTGCATATCCCAGAATCGGGCGTATTGCTGGCGCTGATTTCGGTACCGTTCTGGTGGTGCACGGGGCATCCCGCGTTGTGTGCCGTTGCTATTTCGGCAGTCACGCTGGTCAGCTATATAAACAAGCTGATCCGCGGCAAACGCGTGCTGCACGTGCGACTGGTGGATTTCACGGTGCTGCTTTTCGGCCTTGTGATCGTGATTCACGGGCTTCTGACATGGGCGGGCACGGTCAGTGCCATGTATATCGCCGGCTATGTGATCATGCTGGCCATGTATTTCCCGACTGTCAATCTTATGCACTCGCCCGATTGGATGAACAGATGCTATAAGCTGCTGGTCATTTCGGGGGCTGTGCTTTCGGTGATGAACCTGCTTTCCTTTATCAATCTGCTTGACGTTGCAGACCATTTGCTGGCGGGGGCGGATCTGAGTATGTTTGCCGTTCTGCTGCAAAGATATGAAACGTATTTCGGTAACCACGTGGTCGTCAGCGGCGTGCTTCTGATGCTGATTCCCATCATGCTTTCGGGCATGATCCGCAAGCGCACCATGTCCAGCGTGTTCTGGAGAGCGATCTGGGTGATCGCGGGCTGTGCTTCGGTGGTGCTGTATATGCAATTCGGCGCGTGGATTGCACTTTGTGCGGCAGTGCTGGTATTCTTCTTTGCCTATAGCTACAAGGCGCTGAGTGTATCCATTCTGCTGTCTTTCCCGATTGCATGCGGTGCGGCATGGTCGCTTGACGTGGATCGCGCGTATAACGTGCGAAACATGAAGCCCGTGCTGGCGATACAGAACGTGGTGGTCACCTTCTGTGACGGCGCAGGGCAGAGGATTCAAGTAGCCCGGAGCGTACGCGAGATGGTTAAGAATCACGTGCTGGGCGTTGGCTGGGGCGAGCAGGCGTTCAGTGCCGTCTTCCCGCAGTATGCGGCAGCCGGTATGGAGGGCATGACGAGCGTGGATAACACCTTCTTACAGCTGCTTGCAAATGCAGGCTGGGGCACTCTGTTGCTTCTGGGCGCTGTATTGCTGGCATTTGTGCTGTGCGTGATGACCTATCTGCGCTGGGGCTCCTACACCGTGACCAAGGCGCGCGTAGCCGCAGGACTTGCAGGCATTTGCGGCGCGCTTCTGATGGGACTTACCTGTGACATCTTTGCCAGTGGCAGCGTGTTTATGATGTTCTGGCTGGTGCTTGCTCTGACGGTTGCAAGCATCCGTACCCAGTATGATACGCTCGCGCGTGCGGTGCAGACCCACGGCGGTACGGCCACCGGTGCCGACGTAAGCTGGCGAAACAACTTCAAACGATAAGATGGGAGAAGAATAATGGCTGACAATAAAAAGAATTTACCGGTCACGGATGACCAGAAGGCTTCCAGCATTTCGCCGGACACTTCCTTGATTCCCACAACCGAGACCAAGAAAAAGGTGCGCAAGGCCCCCAAGGTCAAAAAGCAAAAGAAAAAGGGCTTTCCGATCATTCTGGATATCCTGATCATGATCCTTCTGATCAGCGTGATCGGTGCGGCTGTTTGGGGCATCTGGACGCTGGGCAAATATTTTGCCACGCAGTATACAGACGTAGAGGTTTCTTATACCATGCTGATTGAGGACGTAGATCCCGATATTGCGCTGGATGAGGATGGCCATTGCGTCATCAAGCCGGACAGTAAGGTCTACCTAGCCGACGAGGATGCCGGCTATGCGCTGGGCAAGGTGCTCTCGGTTTCCACAGAGGATAACGGGCAGAACGGCACCGTGGACGTTTACGTGACCGTCAAGGCCACGGCGGGCTATAACAGTAAGCTGGGTTACTTTATCGAGCAGACCAAGATCGCGGTCGGCAAGTCCTATAACTGTCGCTTTGCGGGGCTGATGGGCGAGGCTGTGATCGTAGAGCTGCAAACGCTGGCAAAGGAGTAAGGCTATGAGTAAAGCTACGAATAGAGAAGAGAAGAAAAAGACGCTGTTTTCATCGGGCGGCGTTTTCGTGGATATTTTTATCGGCTTTCTGATCGCGGCCTGCCTTGCCGGTATCGTGTACCGTTGCTTTATCTATAATCCCGATATGGGCGTGGATCAGGGCGAGTCCTATATGGTCTATTTTGAGATCGAGGACGCACACGAGAGCTATAGCCGCTATCTGGAAAGCGGCGATGCCGTATACTGTGCAAAGAGCGGACTCAGACTCGGCTCGATTGCCGTGCACGAGCAGAGCGATGAGAACAGCGTACTGGCAGAGGACCAAAGACCTGACGATGACAAGCGCGTTTTCGGCGTGCTCCGTTCCATTCCCGGCGTGCTGCGCGAGGGAACGCTGGTGCTGGACAGCTCCTATATGCTGACTCCCGGTCAGACGCTTGAGATCTATACCGACACCGTTTCTGTCACGGTGCGCATTATCCGCATCGCAAGCATGTCCGAGATCCCTGAGAACCCCAATATCGTAGAGGGGGACGGGGAACAGACCACCCAGGATGGAGCTACCGAGGCGCAAACGACTGATGCACAGACGACCGAGGGAGAGTAAAAGATCTCCTGATTTCGAATTGTGCAAATTGACGAAAATATATTCACCCACTTGTCAAAAATTCCTATATTATGACGCTTGATTTTGAAGGCTTCTTTTGTTATACTTATATTGTATAGCGCTGTCCTTATGATTTTTTGAAATAGGAGAAATATATGAAGTCTTGTCAAGTTGTGATCACCAATACGAGCGGTTTGCATGCCAAGCCGGCTTCGTTCTTTACGCAGAAGGCTCTCAGCTACAGATGCTCTATCTGGGTAGAGAAGGGCGAGCGTAAGGTCAATGCAAAGAGTCTGTTGGGCGTTCTGTCTATGGGAATTGCAAAAGGTATGACCATTACCTTGATTGCTGATGGCCAGGACGAAGAGCTTGCATTGCAGGGCTTAGAGGAATTGATTAATTCCGGCCTTTCCGAATAATAGCTGTCCGGTCAGGAAGAAACGGCGTGGTGGGCGATATGCACGGCTCACCACACCGTTTTTTTCATGGATTTTCAAGGAAGGGAGGAATACTATGGCACTTGATCGCGAGCAGAGATTGCAAGGGCTGCTTGCCAAGGCAAACGGTCTGCCAACCACACCCGGCGTGTATATCATGAAGGATGCGGCGGGTAAGGTCATTTACGTGGGGAAATCGCGCAAGCTCAAAAATCGCGTGTCGCAGTATTTCCAGAACAGCGAAAAGAACACCAAAACGGCAAGAATGGTGGAGCGAGTGCACAGCTTTGACTATATTCTGTGCGAAACCGAGATCGAAGCGCTCTCCCTTGAGAATACACTGATCAAGCAATATACCCCCAAGTATAATATCCGACTCAAGGATGCCAAGTCCTATCCGTATATCAAGATCACCGATGAGGTATATCCGCGCGCGGTCATGACCCGCAAGCGCGAGGCGGATAAGGGCAAGTATTTCGGCCCTTATTCGGGCACGTCAACCGTGTATGCCGTCATCGGCTCGCTGCAAAAGGCCCTGCAGCTGCCAAGCTGCAAGCGCAAATTCCCCGAGCAGATCGGCAAGGAGCGTCCCTGCCTGTATTATCAGATCCGCCAATGCTGCGGCGTCTGTACCGGCAAGGTGACCCCCGAGGAGTATGCCGAAAAGATCCACACAGCCTGCGAGCTTTTGCGCGGCAATACCGCGGCCGAGAAGAGAAGGCTGACCGAGCGCATGATGGAGCTTGCCGAGCAGGAGAGATATGAGGCGGCGGCCGTGTGCCGCGATACCATTGCCGCACTTGACAGGCTTTCGCAAAAGCAGAGTGTGGTAGGAGCACCCGACGACGAATACGACGTGTTCGGTCTGTACGACGACGGCGTATGTGCCGCACTTTCGGTGTTTTTCGTGCGCGGCGGCGTTTGTACCGACAAGCAGGACTATCTGTTTGACAGAGAAGATATCTGTGACCGTGATGCCGTGCTGTCCTTTATTTGCGACTTGTACCGCGGCAGATCGGATATCCCGAAATTGATCCTGATCTCGTTTGAACCCGACGAGGACGAAAGAGCGACCGCAGCCGAGTACCTTGGCACGCTGGCGGGTCGCAAGGTCGAGATCCGCATCCCCGAGCGCGGAAGCCTGCGCGCGCTTTGTGAGACCGTAAGTGCCAATGCACGCGAGGTTGCCGAAAAAAGTGCCAATATCCAGAGCAAACGCGAGGGCGTTTTGCTCAGACTCGCGCATATACTGGAGCTGGAGAGCTATCCCGCCCGCATTGAGTCCTACGATATTTCCAACCTCGGTAGGGAGCATCTGACCGCGGGCATGATCGTGTTCAAGGAGGGCGCACCCTCCAAGCGAGACTATCGCACCTTCAAGATCAAGTCGGTAAAGGGTACAGACGACTACGCCAGCATGCGCGAGGCGCTGTCCCGCCGATTTGCACACCTTGCCGACGAGCAAGGGAGCTTTGCCGAGTACCCCGATCTGATCTTGCTGGACGGCGGTCGCGGACACGTTGGCGTGGCAAGAGAGGTGCTTGACGAAATGGGACTTGACATACCGATCTTCGGTATGGTCAAGGACGACTATCATAAAACCCGTGCGCTGTGCACAGAGCACGGTGAGATCAACATCGCCAAGGAAACAGCGGTGTTTCAGTTGATCTACGCCATTCAGGAGGAAGTGCACCGTTATACCGTGACCGCTATGAAAAAGGCTAAGGGTAAGACGCTGACCACCTCCTCGCTGACTAAAATTCCCGGCATCGGCCCCGCCAAGGCGGCGGCACTGCTCAAAATGCCGGGCGGTCTTGCGAAAGTCAAGAAAGCAAGCCGCGAGGAGCTGATGCGGGTCAAGGGGATTGGCGGCAAGGATGCCGATGCAATTATTGAATATTTCAAAGGAAAGAAATAAAGCTATGATGAGAATTATTACGGGAAAAGCCAGAGGCTGCAAGCTGTATACGCTGGAGGGCACCGACACCCGTCCCACCACCGAGAGGGTCAAGCAGGCCGTCTTTTCCATGATTCAGTTTGATATAGAGGGCAGAGAGGTGCTGGATCTGTTCGGTGGCTCGGGTCAGATGGGTCTGGAGGCCGCATCGCGCGGTGCCTTGCACGTCACCATTGTGGATAAATCCAAGCCTGCCGTGGACGTGATCTATAAGAACATGCTCAAGACCAAGCTGGCACCCGATTGCTTTGTAGTCAAGTCGGATTATGCAGATTTCCTCAAGAGCCGTCAGGGCAGAGAGCAGTACGATATCGTGTTTCTTGACCCGCCCTACGCGTCCGACGCGCTTTCCGAGTCGCTTTTGCTGCTTCTGCGCTACGACCTCTTAAAGCCCGGCGCACGTGTGATCTGCGAGTCGGACAAGGAGAATATCTGGGGCAAGCATCTGGCGCTTTGCGACCGCTATCGCGTGGTTGGCAAGACGCATCACGCGTCTTCCTTTATCACCGTTCTGCAGCCCGTGACGGAGGAAGAGGCATGAGCACGGCACTCATTCCCGGTAGCTTTGACCCCATGACGCTGGGGCACGTGCAGGTCGTGCGCACCGCGGCGGGGATTTTCGATACCGTGTACGTGGTGGTCATGAACAACGATATGACCAAATACGTCGAGGGTGCCAAGGTCAAGCAGTATATGTTTGATATTACCGAGAGAACAGAGATCGCAAGACTGTCCTGCGCGGATATCCCAAACGTTAAGGTGATCACCAGAGGGGGACTATTGATCGACGTGCTTGACGAGTTGGGGGCTGATTGCATAGTCAAGGGCGTGCGCAACGAAGCCGATTTTGCATACGAGCAGACCCATGCCGCATGGAATCTGGCGCATAACCCCCGCGCTGTGACCATGTATCTGCCGTCCGATCCCGCATTCGCGCACGTCAGCTCCACCTTGGTCAGAGAAAGACTTCAAAAGGGCGAGAGCGTAGCCGACATCCTTGCGCCCGCGGCGGCCGCTTGGATGGAAGGACGCAAATAAGGAGAAACATCATGAACCAAAAAACTGTTAAGACGACCTCGGCCATCACTGCTGTGACGTTGCTTTTATACGTCGTAGCTTGTGCTTTGAACCTGCTGGTGAATCTGATATTTCCTTCAAAGCTTGCCATTCCCGCGTTTTTGCCGCTTTGGCTGAGTGTCATGATCCCTTGCGTGATTTTGTTGATCCATGCTGTTCGAAGCATCAAGCAAAGCAGGGGAGTCCTGCGCCTTATCATGAGCGCGGTATCGTTGCTGCTTGGCGCAGTATGGGGCTTTTTCGAGGCAATCAGTTGGGTGATCTACAGCTTACAGATGCATGCCATGAATACGTTTGAACCGTTGTTTGATATGTCGTTTGGCGATTATCTCAGTCTTTTGAGCGTGCTGAACCGTGTCAATGCGGTCATGATTGCGCTGTGTGCGGTCGGATTGCTTGCCGTATTTGTTATCAATTGGTTAATTGCAGATCAAAAATGGCTGCAGATCAAGGCAGAGCTGCATAAGCCGGTTGCCGCCGTCATGGTCCTTGTACCGGCGCTGATCTCTTTTGTGCAGACACTTGTCAGCACCTTTGTGCTCGGTCGCTTGGGAAACAACGCTTACGTAGTCGTGAGTCAAATATTCGGCATTGCTTCTTTTGCCATTGAAGTGCTGATGGCGATTGTGTTCGCCGTGCTCGTGCTTGTTCTTGGTCTGACCTTCAAAAAGCAGCCCGAGCAGACAACCGAGCCCGCAGAGACCGCTCCCACACCTCTGCCGCAGATCGATCTGCCCGTCGGTGTCGACCCCAATTCTTTTGATACCTGATCCCATGGATTGGATATAAATAAAAATAAAAATACATAAAGGAGTTTTGTTATGAACAAGACAGCTGTTATCTCTAACGTTATCATCTCTGTCATTCTCAATCTGCTGTTCGGCGCAGCACTGATTGGCGCAGGTGTTCTGGTACTCATCTATCCCCAGATCATCGCTGTCGTTATCAACGCCGCATTCGCTCTGATCGGTCTGATTCTGATCCTTTCTTCCATCCCCAACCTGATCTCGGGCATTGCCTCGATCAAGCATAAGAAGGGCGTATTTGACCTGATCTTCTCTCTGGTGACCATGCTGCTTGGCGCATGCCTTGCATTCTATGGCGTTAGCATGATCATTATCAATCTGGTTATCATGTCTCTTCCCGCAGAGCTGATCGACACGGTTATGACCGTAGGATCTGTTCTGCATTGGGTACTTGGCGTACTGATCGCGCTGTATCTGATCGTTCTGCCCATCATCCGCATTGTCAAGGCAGAGAACAAGTTCATGCAGTTCAAGGCTGAGCTTGTCAAGATGATTCTTGGCGTTGTTATTCTGATCCTCTTGTTCTGCGGCCTGCTGTTCAACGTGCTCAACAAGTTCGTTGGCATCCTGCTCATCGCTCTTGGCGCACTGACCGTTCTGCTTGCAATTGCTCACCTGATCATCGGTCTGATTGGTCTGGGCAAAAAGGGCCCCAAGGCTGAGATCGTCAACGTAGCAGACGTTGATGGCGACGGCCAGGCTGACGCTGTTCTGGTAGATACCGACGGCGATGGCAAGGCAGACACCCTTCTGGTAGACACCGACGGTGACGGTCGCGTTGACACCGTTCTGGCTGATACAGACGGTGACGGCGAGATTGACGCTATGGCAATGGACGTTGACGGTGACGGCACTCTGGATGCTGTTGCAATCGCAGTGGAAGAGCCTGCTGCCGAGTCTGCTCCCGCAGAGCAAGCTCCCGCAGAGGAGGACACCGAGGCATAATTGAGCCAAATTCGTTCATATTCAAAAACCGCGGAAATGCACTTGCATTTCTGCGGTTTTTTGCTGTGTTGGCACAATGTCATTAAAGTAAATGAACAAAAATTGAATAAAAACACGCAATACCGCTCCCGATTGCAGGGGATTGCTGTAAAAATTGATCGGCAACTGCATGATTTTGCCGTTCTGTGTGGGCAACAAGCGTCTGAAAATCTTAATAATGGGGTACTTGCGCGGTGCTATAATGGGAGCGTTGACAAAATTCATTGGAGGAGAAAGCTATGGAAGGCTGTGAATCGGACGTCTTGCTGTGCCGTGCGCAATATACGGTGCAGGCAAGTGAGCTGACTGTTTGTCTGTATGCGTACCGCGTGGGGATTGCATTTGAATATGCGCTGGAGATCCGACAGGGAGAAGAGTGTGCGCGGCATGGGATAGGGCAAGATCTCGCATTTGCGCGCACGCTGTTTTACAAAATACTTTCGGGCGGTGTGACCGCCTGCCATTTTGACGACGTTATCGGGGACGAATTATTAGCAACAATGTGATATGATATGTTTACAAAATACAGCAAGGAGGCTATATGGCGAAAACATATCAAGCAAGTAATTTTACCGGAAAGCAATTGGATGAGTTTATGGGAAAAGTGCTGACGGGTGAGCTCGCAGGATCGGGATTGAAGCTGGATTCGGACGGCGTTCTGCACAATACCACCCCGGGCTACGGAAACCTGGTCTATTCCTATACGCATACCGCGAACAAGGAGGTTTACGTGGAAGGCGTCAATCTGGCGACCGGTGTGTTTACTTCAACGGGACACGGATTGACAGCCAATCAGACCGTCGTTGTGGCGATGCATGCCCCGTATCATTTGAAGGAACCTTATAAATATCTGCCGGGAGGTCTTTCTCTTGGTTCCCAAGGGGGCAACGTAAAAATATATTACGTGAACGTATTGGATGAGGACAGCTTCAGCGTAAGCGAGACTTCCGGTGGCACTGCGGTGACGTTTACCGAGGTCAGTACCATGGATCTGACCAAATTTCATTTTGAGGTGGAAAAGAAAACCGATCTTATCATCAATAATCTGCCCGCGTTTGACGCATGCAAGGTTGTCGTAAGAGGGCGGGTTATCGACAGGTTCCGTTACGTCAATCCCAGCCCCTGCGACGTGGTCAGCGGCAAAATCGGCTATTATAGCCATGGGGCATTCGCAGGAGTGGATCAGTACGGAAGTCTTGGTATTGGCAATAGCGGCGGATTTGGCAGCTTGCACTCGGAAATTGAGTTCAAAATCGTAGAGCCGGGACATATCCTTTCAGAGGCAACCGAATACAATCTGTCGTACAACGCAACCAACGGGGCAAAGGCCAACTGGTCCAAACGGCACATCCATATCTACACCAATCAGGCTACAATGACCGGTGTGCTATTCCAGTCTTACTCGGGGGGGCAATTTTTCAATGGAACTGTGGTGGAGGTGTATACGAAATGAAGCGAGAAGTGATCATTTGTGATGCAAGAGCAGGGACAGTCACAACCGAGTGGGTTGAGGACAACACTCCCGTGTATATCGATTACCAAGGCGAGATCGACGCGTGTAAGCAGCGCCTTGCAAAGACCGATTACGTAGTGATTAAGATCGCGGAGGGGGCGGCAACGTATGCGGAGTATGCCGACGTGATTGCAGAGCGCAGGGAACTGCGGGCGCGAATTCAAGAGCTTGAGGCCCTGGATCGGGCGCAAAACGCTTGACACGAAGGAGTCGATGCGGTATAATAGAGGTATCAAATCAAGGACGGTGCTTTTATGATTCGTGCCAAAATCGACTTTTCCTGTGTGCAGGGCAGTATCAAGCCCTTGCACGGCATCAATAACGCTCCCGAGCCGGACGCGGAGATCGGCTATCGGGACAAGCTGGGGCAGGCGGGGATTCCGTACGTGCGCCTGCACGATATGGGCGGCCATTATGCGGCAGCCAGATACGTGGATATTGCCAACGTATTTCCCGATTTTGACAAAGATCCGAAAGACCCCGCAAGCTACGATTTTGCCTTTACCGATTGGCTGATTGCCGATCTTTACAGACAGGGCTGTGAGGTTGTTTATCGTCTGGGCTGCAGCATTGAGCCCGAGCACTTTGTCAAGCCGCGCAATATTATTCCGCCTAAGGACAATCTCAAGTGGGCGCAGATCTGCGAGGGCATTATCCGTCACTATAACGAGGGATGGGCAAACGGCTACCGATTCGGCATCCGCTATTGGGAGATCTGGAACGAGCCGGATAACACGCCTGATATGATGGATAGCCCCATGTGGCGAGGAACCCCCGAGCAATATTACCAACTCTATGAGGTTGCATCGCGTTACTTAAAGGAAAAATTCCCCGATCTGATGATCGGCGGCTATGGCAGCTGTGGCTTTTACGCGATTCTCGGTGGCTATGTCAAAGCGGCCAACAGCTCAGAGAGAACCGAGCATTTTATTGATTTCTTCCACGGATTTTTGAGGCATATCCGTGCTGCGGGCTGTCCCTTGGACTTTTTCTCATGGCATTCCTATGCCGATGCGGCCAGCAACGTGGTCTTTGCCGAGTATGCCAGAAAAATCTTGGATGAGTACGGTTATACCAATACCGAGATGCACCTGAATGAGTGGAATGCGGGGCGTGATATTCGCGCAACCACGCTGGATATGGCGCTGATTTCTCAGATGATGTGCCGTATGCATCAAACCGACGTACAGATCATGAATTACTACGATGCCCAGCCCTGGTCAACCTATGCAGGTATTTGGGATGGCAATAAGCGGTGTCCTGCACCTGCGTACTACAGCTTTGTGTATTACAACCACCTTTACAGGTTGGGCAAGTGCGCGAGCATGAGCGGCGACTGCGCCGATATGCTGGCCGCTACCGACGGAAAAGAGGGAGCTGTGCTGATTGCAAATCCCGCCGCATCCGACGTCACGGTCGACATGTCCTGGACGGGTGTTTCGGGCACGGTCAAGGTGCATCAGATCGATGCCGATTGTCATGAATCGGTACACGAGCTTGGGGGCGGCAACCGCGCCGAGTTTGTCTTACACGCGGGAAGTGCTGTGCTGGTCAGTATTTCTTAAAAAAAATAAAAAAAGCCGAAAGGGTGTTGTCCTTATCGGAGAAATAAAATAAGGGTATGGGCATAGCCTGATGCATTTGTAATACAAATGCGAGACTTGCAATAAAAACAGAAGAGAGAGTAACGCGGTTACAAAATTCCGTGAAGCTCTCTCTCTTTTTCTGCTTTTTTAGTGATATTCTTTGCTTTCGCAAAGAGTGATATTATTGCTACCGCAATAGTGATATTGAAGCCTTGCGGCTTCCGTGGTATTCTATTCGCCCTGAAACTGGCGAAGCGAATACCACTCGGCGCGAGCCGAATATCACTGCGTAGCAATATCACTCGCCACAGGCGAATAGAACCGGCGTGATACTCCGATAAGAGTATCACGCCAAGCAATCGGCTTTTTTTATTTGTCATTGGTGACGTCGCCGCTACCGTCCAGCGAGATGGGGTCACCGAGATAGGTGGGCGCGGGCTTCAGGATCGCATATCCCATGTCCTTGATGCGGGCGAGCACCTCGCGCACGTCGCGCTTGGTCTGTCCCGCATATCCTCGCAGATCTGCGCTGACGCCAAAGGCCTTGATGCCAAGTGCGTTTGCTATGTAAAGCGCGCGGTGCAGGTGATATTCCTGCGTCACGATCACGATTTTGTCAGCCCCGAAGATCTCCTTGGCGCGCACAATGGATTCGTAGGTGGGAAAGCCTGCGTGATCCATGAAAACGTCCTCGGAGGGAACGCCGGCGTCGATGGCGCAGGCCTTCATGACGTTGACCTCGTCGTATTCGTCCCGGCCGTGGTCGCCGCTCATGAGCAGCTTGGGCGAGGTGCCGTTTTGATAGAGCGTGACACCCACCTCAATGCGGTCGGCCAGCATGTCACTGGGAACACCGTCATTTTTGACCAGACAGCCCAGCACGATGATGCAGTCCACGTCCTCAAGCTCAGCGGCTTGCTCGGGGGAGATGATCAGATCAGCCGTTGAGTGCTTGACGTGCGCGTTGGCAATCAGCGCGGCACTCGCGCCAAGTGCCCCCAGCGCAAGTGCGCAGGCAAGTATGATCAGCAGGATCTTAATCGGTTTTTTCATAGCATCACCCCCCATACGGATATTGTAGCAGGAAACTTGTGCACAATCAAGCGAATATTGTAAATATTTGGACTCAATTGGTGAATGATTGCGGTCATGCCGTGCAAAATCATTGACACCAAAAGGGAAATGCGCTATAATATAATGGAGAAATTGTAATTTGGGGGAGTATGCTGTGTACAAATTTGTCAAGCGTGGTTTGGATATTTTGCTGTCGCTTTGCGGGCTTTTATTGCTGTGGCCCTTGCTGTTAGTTCTGGCTATACTGATCCGCATCGATTCTCCCGGACCTGCCATTTTCAAGCAGGTGAGATTGGGACTTGACGGCAAGGAATTTACCATGCACAAATTCCGTTCCATGTGCGTAAACGCAGAGGGAACTGGCAGCGGCGTGTACTCCATGAAGGGCGACCCCCGTGTGACGCGCATGGGTAAGATCCTGCGTCTGGGCTTTGACGAGCTGCCGCAGCTGTGGGACATTCTGCGCGGCAAAATGTCGTTTGTCGGGCCGCGCCCTCCGCTGACCTATCATCCCTGGCCGGTCGATGCGTATACGCCGGAGCAGTTCAGGATGTTCTCGGTGCGCCCCGGCATTACCGGTTGGGCGCAGGTCAACGGCAGGAAGGCCGTGGAGTGGAACAAGAGAATTGAGATGAACGTGTGGTACACCGAGCACATGTCGCTGTGGCTGGATATCAAAATTCTGTTTATGACCGTGGGCAGCGTGCTGGGTAACAAGGACAACGCCAACGTGGAAAAGACCGCGGGAAATGCAAGTGAGGTACATAAATGATCAAGCTGATGTATATCACCAATAAGCCGGATTATGCCGCGGCGGCCGTGGCGGCGGGTGTGAATCGCATTTTCGTGGATCTGGAATATATCGGCAAGGAGCAGCGTCAGGGCGGCATGGATACCGTCAAGTCGCATCATACCGTGGATGACGTCAGAGCCGTGCGAAGGGTGATCGAGTCGCCTGCCGAGCTGTTGGTCAGAGTCAATCCCTTGTATGAAGGGAGTGCCGAGGAGATCGATGCTGTGATCGGTGCGGGCGCGGATATCGTTATGCTGCCTATGTGGACGAGCACCGCCGAGGTGCGCGAGTTTATTCGCTTGGTGGGCGGTCGTGCACGCGTCATGCCGTTGCTTGAAACCGCGCAGGCTGCGGATGCCATCGACGGGGTATTGACCCTTGACGGCGTGGACGAGATCTATATTGGTCTGAACGATCTGCATCTTTCCCAAAAGCAGCCCTTTATTTTCTGTCCGCTTGCCGACGGCACGGTGGATGGGCTGTGCAAAAAAATGCGTGCGGCAGGTATGCGATATGGCTTTGGCGGCATTGCCGCAATGGAGGGCGGACTGTTGCCGGGCGCGCTGGTGCTTGGCGAGCACGTGCGCCTTGGCTCGGGTGCAGTCATTCTTTCTCGCTCGTTTTGCAGAAACGATCAGCCGCTTGACGATTTTGCGAGAATTATGACGTCGCAGATCGCAGAGCTGCGTCAAAGAGAACAGTATTTATCAGAGAATATGACGGCACAGCTTGCCGCCCGGAATCATAACCGCGTTTGCGAGTGTGTGGCGCACATTGTCGCAGAGAAGGAGAGAACATGAGAGTTTTGGTCACGGGAGCGTTTGGACAGGCGGATGCGCTAAAGGCGCGCTTTCCGGACGTAACGTTTGATATATGGCAGGACGAAAGAGCGGCCGTGCCAAATCCTGAAATATATGACGGCGTGGTTTGCAATGCACTTTTATCCTTCCACGGTGCAGCCGCATTTTCGCGCCTGCAATTCGTGCAGCTGACCGCCGCCGGCTATGACCGCGTGCCCCTGGAGCAGCTGACAGCGCGCGGCGTGCGCGTTTACAATGCGGGCGATGCTTATGCCGCACCCATGGCCGAGGCCACGGTTTGGGGCATTCTGACTCTGTATCGCAAGGGTAAGGCCTTCTTAGCAAGTGCCGACCGCCATGCCTGGGAAAAGCAAAGAGGGCTTTGCGAGCTTGGCGGCAAGCGCGTATGCGTGATCGGCTGCGGCAATTACGGACGCGCCTTGGCAAAGCTGCTTGCGGCGTTTGGCTGTTATGTGATCGGTGTCAACCGCACGGGCGATCCTGCCCATGGCTTTGATGAAATATTCGCATTTGAAAATCTTGGGCAGGCAGTGACCGACGCGGATATCGTGATCTCGGCCCTGCCACAGACCGCGCAGACCAAGGGCGCTTTGGATGCTGATCTGTTTGCCGCCTGCAAGCGCGGCTGTTTGTTGGTCAATCTCTCGCGCGGCAGTATCGTGTGCGAGCAGGATCTGATTGCCGCATTGGTGGATGGACAGCTTGGCGGTGCGGTGCTGGACGTGTTTGAGACCGAGCCGCTGGGAGAGAATTCTCCCTTGTGGGATATGGAAAACGTGGTGATCACACCGCATAACGCCTATGCGGGCGACGGTGTGGCTGAAAGATTACTCGAGGTTGTGTGTAAAAACCTTGAAAGGGAGCTTGTATGAACGTAAGGGAAGTGTTGCAGCAGCATCCCGAGCTGCGAAACGATCTGTTTGTCAGAGGATTTCTGGTAACCGACAGCTCCTTGGTACCGACCGAGGATTTCCCGTTCTTTGGCACGTGGCAGAACCGCGAGATGGCGGGCGTGCGGTTTTATTGGCATAGTTTGACGGGTGCGCATTTTTATGAATCGGACGGGCTGTCGCTGTTTCTCTTTGGCCATGCATATAACCCCTTTACCATGCAAACGAATGAGCAAGATATCCTTGCGCGGCTGGCAGAGCATTGGGAAACCGATTTTTACGAGTGCCTTGACGAGCTGACCGGCATTTTTGTGCTGGGCGTGATCAAGGACGGTCGGATGACCTTTGTCACCGACCCTTCGGGGATTCAATCGGCATGTCAGGGCGTGGTGGACGGAAAGTTCTATCTTTCCTCGCATTCACAGCTGATCGGGGACGTATGCGGCTTGGAAATGGACGCATTTGTCAAGGAATTGACTGAATATAAGTGGTACGGCCGCGTTATGGGACCGTATCTTCCGGCTGACCTGACCCCGTTTGCGGCCATCAAGCGCGTTGTGCCCAATCAAACCTACGTTTGGGGTGAGGGCAAGGTCACGCACAAGCGGTTTTATCCTGTGCGAGAGCTTGCCGAGCACACCTCGTCCGAGCAATACAAAACCGCCATAGCGTTGGCCGCGGACATCCTGCGCCGCAATATGCAGCTGGTCGTGCAAAAGTGGGAGAGGCCGCAGATTTCGCTGACAGGCGGCATTGACAGCAATACCACGTTTGCCGCCGCCAATGGGTTATATGACAAAATTGAAACCTTCAGCTATCTGGCGGCAGAGAAGGAGTCGCCCGACTGCGAGGCTGCTAAGATGATCAGCGAGCATTTTTCGGTGCCGTGGACGCTTTATACCGTGCCGGGGGACAATGCAGACATACCGCTGTTTGAAGAAAAAAAGGCAGTTCTGATGCACAACAACGGTTACGTTGCCGCCACGCCGGATCACGAGCTACGCAAGCGCATGGTGCTAAAGGAGCAGCTTGACTGTGACGTGGAGGTCAAAAGCTGGGTGTCCGAAACAGTAAGAGGGTATTGGTATAAGCATTTTGGACGGCAGAGGATGCCCAAGCTATCCGCAAGGCTGTACCGCAATCTATATAAAATGTTTTTGCTGAACAGAGGTCTTGCACATCGCGTAGATAGGCTGTTTGCGCAATATCTCAAGGATTACGGATACGAGGGAGTCCCTTTGCAGTATCTGCCTGCGGATCTGCATTTCTGGGAGGTCACCTGGGGCAGCTGGGGAAGTCTGAATATCAGCGAGATGAAATATTATTCGGATATCACCATCATTTACAATAATAGAAAATTTCTCGATCTGATGCTGGGTGTGCCGCTGGAAAAGCGAATCTCGGACGAGCATCATCTGGATATCAAAAAAATTCTCAATAAGGATCTGTGGAATATGGGGATCCGCGTGGTCAACGTGCATGAGACAAAGACAAGAGCGTTTTTGCTCAACGTGATCTTTACGCTCAATTCTCATTTGCCATTCTGAACGAATCATGAAAAAGGTTTTATTGACCGCCACGGTGCAAAGTCATATCTGCCAGTTTCATAAGCCGCTGTGCGAGCTTTTGCACGGACTTGGCTATGAGATCCACGTGGCCGCACGCGATAACCTGGCCGAGAAAAACGGCCTTGCGCTGGATTTCGTTGATCGGGTGTATGACCTGCCGTTTGCAAGGTCGCCGTTCTCACCCAAGAATATCAAGGCCTATCGCATGCTCCGCGCGATCATCAAGGAGCAGAAATACGATGCCGCACATTGCAACACGCCCGTGGGTGGCGTGCTGACCCGTCTAGCCTGTCGCAGAGAGCGAAAGCGGGGAATGCGCGTGCTGTATACGGCGCACGGCTTCCACTTTTATAAGGGAGCACCCAAAAAGAACTGGATTTTATATTACCCCATTGAATGGGTGTGCGCGAGATGGACAGACAGACTGCTGACCATCACGGCCGAGGACGAGGCCTTGGCAAAGCGCAGATTCAAAACGACCGTGTGTCGCATTCATGGCGTGGGCGCGGATGCAGGGAGATTCCATCCCGTGACCGCAGAGCAAAAGGCCGCGCTTCGAGAGCAGTACGGCATTTCCGAGTCGCAAAAGCTGATCGTTTGTGTGGGAGAATTGCTCCCCAATAAGAATCAAAAGACCGCGATTGCCGCTATGGCAGAGGTGGTCAAGGCTTGTCCCGATGCGATCTTGTGCATCGCGGGAAACGGCCCCGAGCAGGCCGCGCTGCAAGCGCAGATCTGCACGCTGGGGCTGCAGGATCACGTCCGCCTGCTGGGATACACCACCAAGATTCACGAATGGTACGGCATAAGTGACGTGCTGGTGGCCTGCAGCTACCGCGAGGGGCTGCCCATGAACGTCATTGAGGCCATGCTGTGCGCAAAGCCGGTGGTGGCATCGGTCAATCGCGGTCACCGTGAGCTGATCCGGGACGGCGAGAACGGATACCTTGTGCAGCCGGACGATGCGCAGGGCTTTGCACAAAGACTGCTTGGACTGCTCGAGGACGGTGCGCTGTGCCGCGAGATGGGGGACAGAGCCCATGCAAGTGCGCAAAGCTTTACAGCCGATCGCGTGCAGCAGGAGCTTGCAGAGATTTACATGAATTTATAATACGAAAGAAAGGAGGGAAGCGCATGAAAATATCCGTTTTGATGGGCATTTATAACTGTGAGGACACGCTGGGCGAAGCGATTGACAGCATTCTGGCCCAGACCGAGCCGGATTTCGAGCTGATTCTGTGTGACGATGGCTCGACCGACGGAACCTGTGCCGTGGCGCAGTCCTATGCTGCACGCGACTCGCGCATTGTGCTTTTGCAAAATCCCTCCAATCAAGGGCTCAATCAAACGCTCAACAATTGTCTTGCCCGGGCGCAGGGTGACTATATTGCCCGCATGGACGGCGACGACACTTGCGTCCCGCACCGCTTTACCACACAGTTGGCATTTTTGGAGGCGCATCCGGAATACGCTTTTGTCAGCAGTGCCATGTCCATGTTCGACGAGCAGGGGATCTGGGGGCGCAACCACCCTAAGGCTATGCCCACAGAGCGCGATTTCAAGCGCGACACACCCTTCTGTCACGCGCCCGTGATGATGCGCCGCGAGGCGATCGAGGCGGTTGACGGGTATAGCGTGGATAAAAAGCTGCTCCGTGTGGAGGATTATCACCTTTGGGTCAAGCTGTATGCGGCAGGCTACCGCGGCTACAATCTGGACGAGCCTCTATATCTGGTGCGTGAGGACAGAGCCGCCGCCGCACGCCGCAAATTCAAATACCGCGTCAATCAGGCGCGGGTGCAGATGTTTGCCATCAAGGCCCTGCATCTGCCCGCATGGTACGTGCTGTATTGCATTCCGACCTTGATTTTGGGTCTGACCCCGCAGTTTGTTTATCGGATACTGCATAAATGCAGGTATGCAAGAGGGGAGGTCGAGCAATGATCTTTTGTCTTGTGATGCTTGGCGTGTTTATGCTGTTCGGCTATTTCTCGCAAAAGCACTCCGAAAAGCTTGCTGTCGCGCAAGGAAAGGCGTGGGGACCCGATGAGCATGGCGTATATGCCCGTCTTGAGGTCTGGAGTGTGGCGCTGATCCTGATCGTGGTGTTCGTGTGCGGACTCAGAACAAAATATAATGATACCGACACCTACATTGCAGGCTTTGTGGCAAGCCCGACTTTGGGCGAGATGTTTGGCAGAGAGATGACGCTTGGCGACTGCCCGGGATTTCTGTATCTGCAGGCCGCGGTGAGAAGCGTGACCGATAATGCGCATCTGTTTATCATGCTGTGCGCGGCTATCAACGTAGCACCTGTTCTGATCTTTTTGAAGAAATATTCGAGCAATTTCTTCTTCTCGATGTTTCTGTACGTTGCGGCGGGTCAGTTTTTGTTCTCGCTGGCGGCTGTCAAGCAGGCCATCGCCATTGCCATTGCCATCTGGGCCATTCCGCTGTATCAAAAAAAGAAATATCTGGCGGCCCTGCTGTTGATTCTGCTGGCAGCGCTGTTCCATCCTTACGTGCTGCTGTATCTGGCGCTGCCGCTTTTGACAAGCAAGCCCTGGGGCATCAATACCTTGTTTATTGCGCTGATCATCACGGGCGTGGCCATCTTCTTCCAGCCCAGTATGCAGATGATGCTTGGCTTTGCAGAGTCCCTTGGCGACGACTTTACCGACGAATCCTTTGCCGGCGCGGGCGTTAACGTGTTCCGCGTGCTGGTGTACGCCGTGACGCCCATCCTCTCGCTAGTGTTTTTGGATCGCGTGCGGCAGGATGAAAACAAATATCAGCACACCTTTATCAACGTAGCCATACTGTGCTTCGGCATTATGTTCTTGGCACTGTTCGGCACGGCGAATCTGATCGGTCGCGTGGCCTTGTATCTCAGCTTCTCGCTGGCACTGTCGTTGCCGTATATCATAGGCCGCCTGGAAAAGAAAAGCGCAATGGCCCTTTCCGGCATTGCCATGATCTTGTATTTCGCGTATTACCTGTATGCCAATCGAAATATCGACTACGCACAGATCCCTCTTGGGGAATTTATCGAATCTATATTCAAGTAAAGGAGCCTTATGATCAGCATCATCGTGCCGGTGTATAACACCGAAAAGTATCTGCACAATTGTATAGACAGCTTGGTCGGCCAAACCTATACGGATATTGAGATCCTGCTGGTCAACGATGGCTCGACCGACCAAAGCGGCGAGATCTGTAATGCTTACGCCGCCCGGGATGCCCGTATCGTTGTCCTGCACCAAGAGAATGCAGGCGTATCGAGCGCAAGAAACGCCGCGCTTGCCGTGGCGCAGGGGCAGTACGTTGCATTTGTGGACAGCGACGACTGGGTCAGCGAAACGTATATTGAGGACATGCTGGATGCCATGGCGCGCGCGGATGCAGACTTTGTTTCCTGCGGCATGTTTGCCGTTAACAATCGGCACGACACGGTGCGGGATAATACCGATTGCCGTGATATCATTCAGGGGCGCGAGGTGTACCGCTCGTTGCTGTGCGACGGTCAGGTCGGCGGCTATTTGTGGAACAAGCTGTTCAAAAGGGACATGATCACCGCTACGTTTGATTCCGATCTGCACGTCAGCGAGGACTTCGTGTTCTGCGCAGAATATGCCAAAGCGGTTGGGAAAACCGTGATTATGCGGCGCAAGCTGTATTATTACTGGCAGAACCCACAGAGAAAGCACGGCGCGCTCAACGTGCGCATGCTCTCGCTTCTGGATGCGCAGGAGAGACTGCTTGCGCTGTATGCCACGGAATATCCGTCGCTGTGTCCGCACATCAAGGCCAATATGGTCAAGGCCGCGCTCAATATGAGCGCAAGATACGAGCTTGGCGGCATGAACGACGGTGCGATCAAGGCGAGATTGGACGGTGTGATCGAGCAATATTATGACGAGGTTTATCAAAGCGCGGGCAAGCTGTCCTGCCTCAATCTGGCCTTGACGCGCAAGCATCCCGTTGCTATGTTTAAGCTCAAAAGCAAGCTTTTAAGGAGAAGGATCTGATGAAAAAGATTGGAACTTTGACCTTTCACAGAGCCAAGAATTACGGCTCCGCCTTGCAGGCATACGCCCTGCAGAGGTTCCTTGGACAACTGGCAGAGCAAGCAGGGGAGCAGATCGATCATAAGATCATTGATATCACACCGCGTGCCCAAAACGAGCTGTATGCGCTATATAAAAAGGGTATGCACCCCAAAACGCTGGTCAAAAATGCGGTTGCCTTTTGTCACCGCCGCAACCTTGGTCAAAAGAACGAAAAGTTCGACCGCTTTGTCGAACAGAATATACCGCTGACGCAGCCTTGTGATGCACTTGACTTGCCACGTATTTGCGACGGCATGGAGTATTTGATCTGCGGAAGTGATCAGATCTGGAACGTGCGCGCGGGGGATTTTGAGCCGTGGTTCTATCTGGATTTTGCAACCAAGGCCAAAAAGGTGTCGTATGCCGCAAGCATGGGGCCGCTTGCTATCGATTGGAGCAAGTACGACAGACAAAAGGTATCGGATTGCCTTGCCGATTTTTCCGCGATCTCGGTGCGAGAGCAGGCAAGTGCCGATCACGTCAAAGCTCTTTGCGGCAGAGATGCGGAATTACACGTTGACCCTACACTACTGTTGACGTGCGACGAATGGCGGACGGTACAGAGCGATGCCGATTACAAGAACGGTCAGTATATTCTGCTGTATTGCCTTGAGCCCACGCCTGCACAGCTGGACATGGCCAAGCGCATTTCTAAAAAGCTGGATCTGCCGGTTCTGATTACGAAATATAACAACAAGCACGACATGATCAATACCTTTGTCAAGCGTTATGATTGCGGCCCGGAGGATTTTCTGGCCTTGGTGGATCACGCGGCGCTGGTGCTGACCTCGTCGTTTCACGGCACTGTTTTTTCGACGGTATACCAAAAGCCGTTTTACGTCTTTGACGGAGAGAATGACCGCCGCATTTCGCACTTCCTTGCAAATGCCGATTTGCTTGCGCAAGCCTTGCCCATGAATAGTGGAATTGACCGCATCAGCCTGAACGCCCCCGATTTTTCGGGCGCGCAGGCATACATGAAAAAGGCACGCGAGGAAGCACGGCAATATCTTTGCAAAGCACTTGAAATTCACTGTACGGAGCAATTATGATCAGTATTATCGTTCCCGTCTATCGGGCGGAAAAGTATCTGGACAACTGCATAAAATCGCTGCTGGCGCAGACATATACCGATCTGGAAATTATTCTGGTGGACGACGGCTCACCCGACGGCTCGGGCGCGATTTGTGACGCATACGCCGCAAAGGACAGCCGCATCAAGGTCATTCATCAGCAAAACGGGGGATTGTCCGCCGCCAGAAATGCGGGACTTGCCGTAGCCTCGGGGGAGTATATCGGCTTTGTGGATTCGGACGATACGGTTGAGCCCGACATGTTTGAATTGCTTCTGCATGCCGTTGACGGACATCAGCTTGCTATGTGCGGTGCCCGCCGCGTGGAGGAAGGAAAAACTTTGCCGCCAACCGCATCTGATGCAGCCGTGACCGTGCTGGATAACGCCGGCTTGTGGGAAGAAATCTTCGGCAGGCTGAATAACGCTGCATGGAACAAGCTGTACCGCGCAGACCTGATCAAGGATAGCAACTTCCCGCAAGGATTGATCCACGGTGAAGACTTGCTGTTTCACTTGACATATCTGCCAAGCGTACAGAGCGGTGTCGTGCTGGAGGCTGTCAAGTATAATTACTATATACATCAAGGATCCATCACCAAAGCAGCCTCGTTTTCGCCCAAGGCTTTTGACGAGGTCACAGTTAAGGACCGTGCAAGGGAATTGGTCAAACAGCATTTTCCCGGGCTGAATCAAACTGCCTTGCTGTATAGCTTCACTGCACGCATGAATGTGTGCAGAAAGATATACAGATACGGTCGCCAAAACGAATATCGGCAGACTTTGAACGAATACAGTGCATTCCTTAAGCAGCATTATTCGGCTATCAAGTCACAGCTGCCCATGCGCAGAAGGGTAGAATACCTTTTGCTGTGTCGGGTCAGATGGCTTTATAAACTATTCTTGAAATTGGTCTGAGGAGAGAGCTATGTGTAAAATCAGCATTGTCGTACCTGTATATAATGCGGAGCTTTACGTTGAGGATACCGTAAATAGCATTCTCGCGCAGACCTTTGCCGATTATGAGCTGATCATCATTGATGACGGATCGGCCGATGGGTCGCCACAGATTTGTGATAGGCTGGCAGAGCAAGATGCAAGGGTCAAGGTGATCCATCAACCCAACGGTGGCGTTTGTGCAGCCAGAAACAAGGGAATTGAGCTTGCCACGGGCGACTTTATCTGCTTCATTGATGCGGACGACTATATTGAGCCCACCATGCTGCAGGTGTTGTATGACAATGCCATTGAGCATAACGTGGATATATCATGTTGTGGCATTGTGCAAACCTCTCTGCAAGGCGTCAGCAACGATGGCTATTGCACAGGGACGCGCAGGCTTATTACCGATATGGAATCGTTGATCAAAAAGTTTTTTACAGATCCGGAGTACAAGGAAGTTTTATACGGCCCGAATAATAAAATTATTCGTGCCGATATCGTCAAGGCTGTCGGTTTTGATAAACGCTTCAGAATAGGCGAGGATCTGCTGTTTAATTTCAGATGCTTGGAGCAGGCAAAGTCCTTCTACTTTGACAACCAAGGCTTGTATCACTATATCAAGCGAGAGGGGTCGGCTACAACATCAGCGTTTTCCGAAAAGCGGTTTGACTATATTTACGTTGCGGATATTCTGCTGGATGCTTGCCGTCAAAATCACCCCGATGCATATCAGCCTGCGCTGATCTGGACGTACGTGCATAAGCTGAATATGTGTCACGCACTCAAAAAGCATCCCGAAATGAAAAACAAGCACCCGCAATTCTATCAAAACTGCGCTGCATTTTGCAAGCAGCATAAAAAAGCAGTTTGGAAGCGTCTGCATTGGAAGAAGAAGGTCAAATATTTGATTTATGGTGTGTAAAGGAGACCCGACATGAACGATGTAACAAATACTTGTTTACTGTCCATTATTGTCCCGGTTTATAATAGCGAAAAGTATTTGCGAGATTGTCTTGATAGCCTTTTATTGCAAAATATACCGATGGAGCAATATGAGATCATTTGTGTTGACGATGGCGCAACCGATTCTTCTCCCTGGATATTGGACGAATATGCAAAAAAGCATGCCAACATCCGTGTAATACATAAAGAAAACGGGGGAGTTTCCTCTGCGAGAAACGTTGGGATAGATCATGCTAATGGGGAATATGTTTGGTTTGTAGACAGTGATGATGTGATTATGCCTAATTGTCTACAAAAGATTGGAGCTTTATTAAACAAGTATCGACCGGAAATGATACATTTTTCATATAAAGTTATTTCTGAGGATTATAAATTGGATTCAAGAATTGATTGTTGGTCTAATGAATCTACTGTTGAAATCCATGATTGCGATGATATCATAGGGAGCTTGCCTTCTGCTTTCCTAGCCATTACCTGTCGAAAAGTATTAACTGAAAACAGTATTCGTTTTGAGGAAAAAATCAGATACGCAGAGGATTCATATTTTCAGCATTTAGTATATTTACAACTAAGCATTCCGGTAGTTGTAACCAATCAACAAGTTTATTACTATCGGATAGTTGGATCGTCTGCTATGCATAATACAAGTTTAGCAAATATAAATAGGCGAACAACAGATGCCATTACATTAGCATATCTTTATGATGAATTAATAAGAAATGACTTGTTATTAGATTTCACTAAAAAACGCATATTAACTGAGCAAAAGAAATGGAATGCTGTACATGTTGCATTATTACTCCTTCCTAAGACAGCGCTTCCCTATGATACGATAAATAAATTAAGAAAAATAGGCGCATATCCGTGCCGTATTCTTTGGTGGAGTATAAGAGAGTCCAAAAGCAAAAGACAAAAGTTGGTTTTATTTAGGAATTGCATTGTACTACGCTTTCGAATCGCATACTGGATATATTATCATCTTGTCAAGTTTAAGAAAACTAGAGAATATGAGTAGTTTCATAGAGCAACATAAACGAGGATAATAAATGAATATTTTGATAATGTCCACGGGCAGTAATGTCGGTGGGGTTGAAAAAAGTTTAATAGAGTTTTTACAATATCTCTCAAACAGGGGTATAACGATCGACCTGTATCTTTGGCGTGAGCCTGGTATGTTACATGATCAGATACCAGCCAATGTTAATATTAAGCAAACGCTTCTATATCCCGGAAGTTTTCGGGAGTGTTTAAAACGAAAGCAAAAAATTAAAAGTATTATTTGGTATATTGCATTCAGGTTAACCCGTATTATTGGGAATGAACTTATAGCATTTTCAAAGTTTCGTGGTGAATACGATATTGCTATTTCATACTGTAATTACGGATATTCGCCGCATTACGTGATCGATAAGGTCAAGGCAGGGAAAAAGTATTTGTGGTATCACCACGGCAGCTACGAGGGTAGCGGACGAAAAAAGAGAATTGACGGTGAGTATTTCGCGAAATACGATAAGGTGATTGCCGTCAGCCGCGCGTGCGAGCAAATGCTGCTGGGGCATTTTCCGCAGCTACAAGGAAAAACGACGGTCATTCATAACCTGATCAATGAGCAGGACATCACAGAAAAATCCGCACAGCCGGTAGACGAATCCTGGATCGAACAGCTTGACGGCTGCAAGATCGTGACGGTTGGCAGACTTGCTCCGGAAAAGGGGCAGATGCTTGCTATAGAGACGGCAAGGATTTTGAAGCAAAAGGGTTTTGTTTTCCATTGGATTTTTGTTGGTTATGGCGGAGATCGGGAACGGTGCGAGCAATTGATTGCCAAGTATGGGTTAGAGGATTGTTGCCATCTGGTTGGTGTCAAGACCAATCCGTACCCATATATGAAGCTTGCGGATATATACGTACAGCCTTCTTTTGTAGAATCTGAGGGGATTACGGTTCTTGAAGCTTTGGCTTTGAAAAAGTTTTTGATTGCATCCGATATACCGGCGCTTTCGGAAACTTTGCGGCAGGGCGACTTTGGTGTGCTTTGCGAGTTAACTCCCGAAGCATTTTTCGAGAAAATTATACATTACAGCAATAAAGATCATCAAAAGCAAGTTGTTGAGAATTTGGAGAACCGACCGTCTGCAAACATGCAAAACAAAAAAGAAATAAATCGTTTGCTTGGTTTATAACGCCCCCCAAAAATCCCCAAGGCTGAAAACTGCATACAATGCGCCCAAGTGGGCAAAACTCCCTTTGACGGAATCGTCGTCAAGGGGAGTTTTTATGTATTATAGTAAAGTGGAAATTTGCGGGGTCAACACGTCACAGCTGGTGGTGTTGACCGATGAACAAAAGACAGACCTTCTCAGACGGACCAAGGATGGAGATGCGGCGGCGCGGCAGGAGCTGATCTACGGTAACCTGCGCTTGGTGCTATCCATCATTCAACGCTTTTCAAGCCGACGCGAGAACATGGACGATCTGTTTCAGGTGGGGTGTATTGGACTTGTCAAGGCAGTCGACAACTTCAATGTGGAATTAGAAGTCAAGTTTTCAACCTATGCCGTGCCCATGATCATCGGTGAGATTCGCCGCTATCTGCGCGACAACAACACTATCCGCATCAGCCGCTCGATCCGCGATCTGGCGTACCGATCCTTGCAGGCAAGGGAAGAGCTGATTCGTGAAAACCAGCGCGAGCCGAGTGCCGAGGAGATCGCGGCGCGGATCGGTGAGAAAAAAGAGGCGGTTTTGCGCGCCATGGAGGCGGTGGTGGAGCCGATCTCTCTTTACGAGCCGGTCTATAACGAGAACGGCGACACGCTGTACGTCATCGACCAGCTCAGCGACCGCACGTCAAGCGACGAAGCCTGGATCGAAAACATTGCGTTGGGTGAGGCGATGCGTACGCTGACCGAGCGCGAGCGCAATATCATTGCCATGCGGTTTTACAAGAATAAGACGCAGATGGAGATCGCCGAGGAGATCGGCATCTCGCAAGCGCAGGTGTCGCGCCTTGAAAAGGGAGCTTTGGAGAAGATCAGACGGCAGATGTGAAAAAGAGCTGTTGCACTTGCAACAGCTCTTTTTTTATTTGATCTCCGACTGAAACGCCACGGCTTTGCCCAGGATATGGATCTCGTCCAGCTCGGGGCCCATGAAGACCAGCGGCTCGTATCTGGGGTTCTCGGGGGTCAGGATCAGCTTGGATTTCTCGGGGTAGTAGTACACGCGCTTGAGCGTGGCCTCGTCCTCGATTACCACAGCCGCGATCTCGCCGTTGGCCACCATGCCGCTTTTTTTGATAAATACAATGTCGCCGTCCTGAATTCTTGCGCCGATCATGCTGTCGCCCTTGGCGCGTAAACAAAAATCAGCATCCAGATTGGTGCCGGACATGACGAAGCTGTCATGCTCCTCGTCGGTCAGTATCGGCTTGCCGCATGCGATCTCACCAAGCACGGGGATGCGGCGGCGCTCGATGGGGAAGATATCGGGATAGTCGGGCAGGACGTTAGCCGAGCGTTCCATAGGAACGTCATAGCCCTCCAGCCACAGATCGGACACGTCCAGCACGCGCGCCAGCTTGTGCATGGCGTCTGCCTTGGGGACGTAAAGTCCGTTGGTATATTGGCTGATTCTGGCCTTGGAAAGGCCGGTGGCGGCGGCAAGATCCACCGCACGAATGCCACGCGCGTCCATGGCGGTGCGCAGGCGATCTTTAAACGTAGCAATAAGTTCCATATCAATCTCCATGCCGCCTTCGGCGGCTCAAATAGTTTTGAAAGTTCAACTTAACGTTGATTTTAGTATAAATGAAAGTTTAGCAAATGTCAAGAGGTTCAGCGAAAAAAGTTTAGGAAATTTTATTTGTTTGGGGGTTGACTTTTACAAAAGGCTGTGATATACTCATGACAGTTAAGCAAAATAAACCACTCGGACAACCGATTGCAAGTAGTCGGTTTTCATTTTTACCAAAGAAGTTAAGTAACCTTGACAGAGCAAAGGAGGAGATTTTATGCCGATTGCAGGGACGTGTCCCTATTTTCAAAGAGAGAAGGGTGACGGTTACACCTATTGCGAATGCGCCCGCTTCAAGTTTCCGGACAAGCAGGCCAGACGGGACATTGTTTATAAGTATTGTGCACACCCCGACGGATATCGCGGATGTGTGATCAAGCAGACCATGGATCAATTTTATGAAAGGAAATATAGCAGTGCAGACACAACACGAAAAATTGCAGGATGAGGGAAAGCTGGCCTATATGATCGCATGGCGCGACCGCAAGATCGCGGCCATGCAGGACATGCTGGAGGCAGGGCGGCAGAAGGATGCCATCTACGCGGCGTATATGGTCTATCTGCTCTCGCGGCTGGGTGAGGAGATTGACGGCGAGCGACAGCTCTGCGTGCCCAAGGCGGATATCCGCGCGCTGTGCGGGGGCTATAGAGTCGAGGCGCGCGACGGCGGCGAGGATTTTGTGATCATCCTCCAAAAAAAGGAAGAGACCGATGGCAAGGGATGCGGCGAAGTGGCTGACGCCTGACGGTCTGACACTTCTGCGCGGTATGGCCTGCATGGGCAAGGATGCGTCGCAGATCGCGGCCTGCATGGGTATCTCACTCTCCACACTCCGCCGTTGGCAAAAGAGGTATCCCGAGATTGCGGCGGCGCTGGCATTTGACAAGGATGGCGCGGACTTTGCGGTCATGGAGGCGCTGCATCGCAAGGCGGTGGGGTACACCACGCCTGTCAAAAAGACCTACAAGCTCAAGCGTGCCGAGTACGACCCCGATTCGGGCAAGAAGATCCTGGAATACGAGGAGCTGCAGACCGGCATTGACGAGACGCACGTGCCCGCTGACACCAGAGCCGAGATCTTTTGGCTGCAAAACCGTCGCGGTGAGGATTGGGGGCAGGATAAGGGTGTGGAGGAGACCGAGAGCGGCGGCGTGGTCGAGTTGCCGCCCGTCATGCAACCCGACTTGCCACCCGAGGACCCATGAGCGAGCGCGTGATCTGGACACCTCAGCCGCGGCAGGCCGCCTTTATGGCGAGATTTGAGGACGAGGCGTTATACGGCGGTGCGGCAGGCGGCGGCAAAAGCGACTGCGCCTTGGCGGAGTCCTTGCGGCAGGTGCACGTTCCGTATTACCGCGGTCTGATCCTGCGCAAGACCTATCCCCAGCTGTCCGAGCTGACCGACCGCTCGGCCGAGATCTTCCGCTCGGCCTATCCGGGGGCAAGATACAACGATTCTAAGCACGTCTGGACGTTTCCGTCGGGGGCTAAGATCTACTTTGGCTCGCTCCAGCACACCGACGACCGACTCAATTATCAGGGAAAGCGGTACGATTTCATCGACTTTGACGAGCTGACCCAGTTTACCTGGGATGAGTATTCCTATCTGTTTTCCAGAAACCGACCCAATGGCGCGGGAACGCGCTGTTATATGCGGGCGCAGGCCAACCCCGGCGGCATCGGACACGGATGGGTCAAGGCGCGGTTTATCACGCCCGCCAAGCCCATGACCACCATCTGGGAAAAGCACGTCGTGCGCATGCCAAACGGGCAGGAGCAGCTGCGGTGGCGGTCGCGCATCTTTGTACCGTCCACAGTATTTGACAACAAGATTCTCCTGGAAAACGATCCGGGGTACCTGACACGCTTGGCAGCCTTGCCCGAAAAGGAGCGGCGCGCGCTGCTATATGGCGACTGGGACTGCTTTGCGGGGCAGGTGTTTACCGAGTGGCGCAACGACCCCGAGCACTACCGCGACCGCGTGGGCACGCACGTCATAGAGCCATTCCGTATTCCGGACTCCTGGCGTGTGGTCCGCGGCTTTGACTGGGGATATACCAGACCCTTTTCGGTGGGCTGGTACGCCTTTGATCAGGACGGCCGCATGTACCGCATCCGAGAGCTTTACGGATGCACGGGAAGCCCTAACGAGGGCCTTCGCTGGGGGGCGGAGCAGGTGGCGCGCCGCATCCGCGAGATCGAGGCCGACGACCCCAACCTGCGCGGCCGCTATATCAGCGGCGTGGCAGACCCCGCCATCCGACAAAAAAACGGCGGTGAGAGCATTGCCGAGCTGATGGAGAAGGAGGGGGTCTACTGGGACAAGGCCGATAACTCGCGCATGGCGGGCAAGGCACAGATGCATGCGAGGCTGACCTTTGATGCGGGCGGCATTCCCATGTTTTATACCTTTTCCACCTGCACTCATTTCATTCGCACGTTTCCCGAGCTGGTGTACGACTCGGCCGACGTGGAGGACATTGATTCCGACGGCGAGGATCACATTTACGACGAATGCCGTTACGTGGCCATGGCGCACCCCATTATCAAGGCCGCAAAACCCAAAAGCGTGGCGTCATACGCCTATGACCCACTCCAAAGATAAAGGAGAAGTATGCAAATCAAGGATATATTTGGAAAGAAGGATCGGGAAAAGCTCCCGATCGGACAAAAAGAGATCGCCGCCGCGGCTAAAACTCTCAAGGATTGGCGTGCGGCCAAGCGCCCTCTGGACTCTCGACTGTCGAGTGACGAGACGTACTGGCAGGGCAGATACGGCAGCGGCGCGCCCGCCGAGGTGCGCGATCTCGGCTGCTCGGCATGGATGTTCAACAGCATTGCCAACCGCCATGCCGATATGATGGACAATTTTCCCACCTGCACTTGTCTGCCGCGCGAGCAGAGCGACGAGGCCCAGGCCAAGATGCTCTCGGACGTCATTCCCGTGGTGCTGGACAGATGCGATTTTTCCTCGGTGTATTCCGAGAATATGTGGTATAAGCTCAAGCACGGCATCAGCGCCTACGGTGTGTTCTGGAACAATTGCCTTGAGAACGGCTTTGGCGACGTGGACGTCCGCAGGCTGGACGTTGCGAGTATGGTCTGGGAGCCGGGGATCAAGAATCTGCAGGACAGCCACGCTCTGTTTTTGCTCGCAGAGTGCGATACCGAGGAGCTGGAGCAGACCTATCCCGCATTTTTCGACCGCCACATGCAGCCCGCCGATCCCGAGAAGATCTTCTGGGACAGCGAGGACGGTAAGACGCTGGTGGTGGATTGGTACTATAAAAAGAAGGTGGACGGCAGAACGCTTTTGCATTACTGCAAATTTGCGGACGGCGTGGTGCTGTACGCCTCGGAAAACGATCCCGCCTATCGCTCTCGCGGCTGGTACGATCACGGACTCTATCCCGTGGTGCTGGATATCATGTACCCCGAGGAGGGCACCTGCTACGGCTTTGGCATGATCGCCGTGGCCAAGCAGCCGCAGATCTACATCGACCGTCTGGACGCCAACTTTATGGAATATGCCGATTGGGCCAGCAAGGTGCGCTTCTGGGCCAAGAAGAGTCTGGGGGTCAACCAGGAGGACTTTATGGATCTTGATCAGCGCATCGTTGAGGTGGAGGGCGACATTGAGGAAGAAAAACTGCAGCAGATCCGTATCGGCACCTTTGACCAAGGGCTTTTGACGCTCAAAAAGCTCAAGATCGACGAGCTCAAGGAGACCACTGGCAACCGCGACGTCTCTCAGGGCTCGCTCTCGGGCGGCATTACGGCAGCCACCGCCATCAAGGCCTTGCAGGAGGCGGGAAACAAGAATGCACGCGACGTCATCGCGGCCTCCAACCGTGCCTACGTCGGCGTGGTCACGCAGGTCATTGAGCTGATCAGACAATTTTACAGCGAAGCCCGTACCTTCCGCATCACGCGCGAAAACGGACACGAATATCTGCATTATTCAAACGAGGGCATTACCGAGCGAGAGGTGCTCCTGCGCGACGGCGTCAGCTATATGCGCAAGCCTGTTTTTGATATTGCGGTAAAAGCCCGTGTGGCTAACCCCTTGTCGCAAGAGGCGACAAACGAGTTTGCCATGACGCTTTACGATAAGGGCGCATTCTCGCCCGAAAACAAAGAACAGACGCTGATCATGCTGGAGATGATGGACTTTGACGGCATCGGCAAGGTCAAGCAGATGGTCAGGGACGGAGGTGCCTTATGATCGAGGCAAGTGCTTATCGCACCGCACAGGGCTACTGCCTTGAGGTGATCGGTCATGCGGAATATGCATGCTCGGATGACGTGGTGTGTGCCGCGGTCTCGGCGCTGGTCGAGTCGCTGGCGGCATACCTTGAGGAATACGACACCGACTGCACCTCGGACGCCGATCTGGCAGACGGATACGCCATGATCACGCTGGCTGACCGCAACGCCGCCTTTGATATGGCGACCTGCGGACTTGCCGCCATTGCGGATCGGTATCCGGATAACGTGATTATGAGAAATTCTATATAGATGAAGTGACCATTCCGGGTCAAAGAAAGGACAAACACAATGCAAACGGTCGAACAAAACGTAAATTCCATGGCCGACGACGGGCTTATGGTGTCATTGGAGCATGACAGTACGGGCGAGTATGGCTCTGTCGCCGAGAGCCGCGAGGATGCACGCCGCGAGTGGCAGGAGATCATTGATTCTCCCAAATTTCACGGTCTGTATACCGAGCACGTCTCCGAAATCGTCAGAAAAAGACTTAAGGGAGAGGGGGAGAGCAAGCAGCTGCTTGAAAAGGTAGCGGGGATGCTGGGTCTTGACGACCCCGCCGCCATTGTTGCCCGCATCGGCGAGCTGCTGGGTCCCGCGCAAAGAGACTGGCAGAGCGAGGAGAGCGCAGTCAGGGAGAAATATCCGGAATTTCTGCTTGAGCGAGAGGTGCGCGATCCCGAATTCGCGGCTTTGCTGGATTCCTTTGCAGCCACTCCCGCGGTCTCGCTGACAAAGCTGTATGAGCTGTTCCATCTGGACAGCCTTACAGGCTCTGTTGCCCGCGCGGCGGCAGAGCAAGCCGCCACCGAGCTTTTGGGGGCTGTGCAGGTCCGTCATGCAAGACCGCATGAAAACGGACTTGCGGACAATCCCGGTCGCGCGGGTGGCAAAACCTCCCGTCTGACGCGCGCCGAGCGAGCCGTGCTTGCCCAGCGCGCAGCAAAGGGGGAGAGAATTACATTTTAGAAAGGAATTTATATGAAGACAAGAATTTTTGATCTGCAGCGTTTTGCTGCAAGCACCAACGTCATGGGCACCGAGGGCACTGTCAACGCCGTTGCCGGCACCTCGGTCGCTTATACCGCAGGCATGGGTCTTTCCGAGGAGATGAAGACCTACTATTCCGATTATCTGATCGACAATGCCGAGCCCGCACTCGTGCACGACATGTTCGCGCAGAAGCATTCCATTCCCGCAAACGGCGGTAAGACGGTACAGTTCCGCCGCTACAATCCGCTGCCCAAGCTGACCGATCCCATCAAGGAGGGCGTGACCCCCGCAGGCCAGAGCATCAGCATGGAGGTGCTGGAGGCAACTGTTGCCCAGTACGGCGGCTACGTGGAGCTGACCGATCTGCTCATTCTGACCGCCATTGACAACAACCTCTGCATGGCCACCAAGCTGCTGGGCTCTCAGGCCGGCAGGACGCTGGACACCATTACCCGCGAGGTGCTGGCAGGCGGCACCAACGTGCAGTACGGCGAGAACGCAGTTCCCGCAAGATACATGCTGGTTGGCGGCAAGGAGAGCGGCAACCACTATCTTTCCGTGGACGCCATCCGCCGTGCGGTCAGATTCCTCAAGAATCAGAACGCCGAGAAGATCAAGGGCAGCTACATTGCCATTGTGCATCCCGACTGCGCTTACGATCTGATGAGCGATCCCAACTGGAAGACCCCCAATCAGTATGCAGATCCCGCCAACATTATGGAGGGCGAGATCGGTAAGATCGAGGGCGTGCGCTTTATCGAGTCCAGCGAGGCTAAGGTGTTCCATGCAGAGGATCTGGCAAGCAATGCCAGAACCCTGCAGGTCAACAACACCTCGGGTTACTCGGGTTCCTCTTCGATCAACTTTGACGGCGGCAGCGTAGAAGCAGGCGCCTTGGTGGGCAGATACGTGCTCATCGGCAATCAGCGCGCCTACGTCGGTGCAAACACCGCAGGTTCCATGACGCTGTATACCGACAGCACCAAGAGCACCCAGGCAAGCATTTCCTGCCAGGACAATGCCATCATTTATCCCGGTGAGGCAGGTGCCGAGGGTCGTGACGTCTATGCCACCATGGTATTTGGCGAAAATGCTTACGGTACCACCGAGATCACGGGCGGCGGCCTTGAGCTGATCGTCAAGCAGCTTGGCAGCGCAGGCACGGCAGACCCGCTCAATCAGCGCGCTACCGTGGGCTGGAAAGCAACCAAGGTCACAGTGCGTCTGGTGGAGGCATTTATGGTCAGAATCGAGACCGCCTCTACCTTTGACAAT
>JAZULL010000030.1:0-7495 GCA_045603085.1 Eubacteriales bacterium
ACCGCATCGACAAGCTGGACGCGCGCGGCACGTACTGCTATGCAGGCAGCCCCGAGGGCAGAGGCTTTGACGAGTGCGGCAATAAGGGCTTTGTCATGCTGGACGTGGCCGAAGACGGCAAGATCACCTCGCAGTTTGTCTCGCTTGCCAAGCGCAAGTGCCACACCTTTGAGGTGGACGTTTCCGCATGCGAGAGCCTGCTTGCGCTGGAGCAGACTGTGCTGGGTGCATGTGCGGGCGCGGGCGAGCAGGATCTGGTCAAGGTCGTGCTGGTGGGGGCTGTGAGTCCCGAGACCTGCCACGACGCCGCGTTTGTTACCCAGAAGCTGTCCGATCGCTTCTATTTCGCTAAGGTGTATGACCGTACCCGCCTGAGCATTCGCGCTGAGGACTACCGAAATGACATCTCGCTCAAGGGCGAATTCGTGCGGCTGGTGCTGGCATCCGACCTGCCCGAGCAGGTCAAAATGGCGGTCATCGGCAAGGGCATCCGCGCACTTGGCGGCGAGGAGGTGGATGACGAATGAAGCTTCTGAATCTGTATATCGCAGGCTTTGGTAACCTGCAGGATCAATCCTTTACCCCGGAGGACGGCATCAACGTCATCTCCAAGCCCAACGGCTGGGGAAAGAGCACCTTTGCCGCATTCATCCGCAGTATGTTTTATGGCTTGGGAGAAAGCCGCGCGCGCAGCGTGGCAGAGAATCCCAGAAAACGCTTTGCCCCCTGGCAGGGTGGCAGCTTTGGCGGCAGCCTGGAATTTGAGGCGGATGGCAAGCGCTATCGCATCGAGCGCTTCTTTGGCGCCAAGGAGAGCGAGGACACCTTTGCGCTGTTCGCGCTGGAGACCGGAAAGCCCAGCACGGATTATTCCGAGCGCATCGGTGAGGAGCTGTTCGGCATCGATGCCGACGGCTTTGCTCGAACCGTATTTATGGACGCCTCGGCGCACGTACACGGCAAGGCGGAAAAGAACGCCAATAACAGCATCAACACCAAGCTCAACAATCTGCTCCAGGCAGAAAATGACCTTGGCAATTATGAAGAGGCTATGGACGCGCTGGTCAAGCGCAAGAGATATTATAAGACCACGGGCGAGAGAGGCGAGATCTATGCAGGCGAGCGCAGATTGCTGGCTTTGCAGAGCGAGATCGAGCTGTGTCTTGCACAAAAACAGCAGGCGCTGGAGCTGGAGGCGCAGATCGCGCGTCTGACCCCCGAGATCAAGGACTGCGAATCCCGCATGCAGGTGCTGCGCGAGCAGCTCTCGCGTGCCGTCACCTACCGCGAGCGCAGAAGCGTGCTGGAGACCTACAGCCGCATGCGCAGCGAGATCAAAGCACTAAAAAACCGCGCCGAGGCGATTGGCAAGACCTTTACGGGTGAGATCCCCACGCAGGCCGAGGCCGAGAAGCACCAGCTTATGGCGGGTCAGCTTGGCACGCTGCAGGGCAGAGCCGAGCAGATGCTCTCGGATAAGAGCATCGACCGCGCTATGGCAGAGCTTGCTCCCACGTTTGAAAACGGTGTTACGCCGCTTGCCGATATTGATAAGGCTCTGGAGATCTGCCGCGAGCTTCGCACCATCGAGGAGGAGATCCGAAATCTCAGCGCTCGCGCGGCGGCTCTTCAGGCGCAGATCGACGATATTGGTGATCCCGTACCGCCCAAGCCGGGCAAGCAGGGCAGGCGGGCCACCTTTGGTAAGGTCATGGGCGTGGTGTATGCTGTGCTTTGCGTGGTCCTGCTGATCAGTGCCGCCATCGCTCTGGTGGGTGCCAAGCTGTTTATGGGCATTCTTTGCGGCGTGTTGGGCATTGGCATGCTGGTGCTGTGCGTCTGGACGCTGCTTCGCGCAGTCTCTGCGGCGCAGCTTTCGGGCAGAGCCAAGCGCGCGGCCGATGCGGCTGTCAAGCTTCAAACCAAGCGCAGCCTATCCGAAGAGCGCGAGCAGCTGCTTGCAAGAGCACAGCAGTATAAGGAAAAATATACCGATCTTGCCGCCACCCCGGTTGCGCTGGAGCAGAAGCACAATCTGGACGTGGACGGGGGCTATATCGGTGCGCTGACCGCCTTGCGGCATACTACCGCGCAATATCTGCGCCTGGAGGAGCAGAAGTGTGTCAGGATCGAGACCTATCGGAGCATTCTTGCCGAGGCAGACGCGCTGTGGGATCAGATCTCTCTGTTCCTTGGCCGTTGGGATAAGCCCTTTACCCGTGAGGATTGCGCCTTTGTGTTAGCCGAGCTTCGCACAACGCTTTCGGATCTGCAAAGGCTGACCGATGAGATCGAGGTCAAGGAAAGGGCCGCAAGACAGTACGCGCTGGAGAACAACGTGCGCGGACTTGCCGAATCGGGCGCAAGAGAAGAGGACGCCGCACTGGATGCCGAGCAGATCTCGGCGGATTGGGAGATCGCGCAGGCCGAATATAAGCAAAAGAGTGCCGAGCTTTCGATATTGACGCAAAAGGCGGAGCAGCTGTTTGAGAGAGCCGACGCTTACGGCACGCTGGTGGCCGAGAAGCAGGCGCTTGAGGACAAGCTGGAGATCTGGAGAGGCAACTACGAGGCTATCGTATATGCCGAAAAATTCATGGAGCAGGCCAGAGAAAATCTGTCCTCGCGTTACTTAGTCAGAATGCAAGAGGCATTTGCGCAGCGAATTGCCGAGCTTGGCGGCGACGAGATGCAGTTTTCCATCGATACCGAGTTTAACGTCATGCTCCGTGCCAAGGGAAAGAGCCGCAGTATCGAATATCTGAGCAGCGGTTGGCGCGATATGGTGGGATTTTGTCTGCGACTTGCGCTGGCGGACGGCTTGTTCGATACCCAAAAGCCCTGTCTTGTTCTGGATGACCCATTCGTTTATCTGGACAGCGAGCATGCCGCGGCCGCAAACGCTCTGCTTGAAAGCCTGGCTAAGGATTATCAGATCATTTATCTTACTTGTAATTAAGAGGAGTTATATGGCAAATATTATCATTGTCGGCGCAGGTGTTGCGGGACTTTCCGCAGGCATCTACGCGCAGATGCAGGGGCATCAGGCCACCATTTATGATAAGCACTTTGTCGCGGGCGGCAACCTGACCGCCTGGGATCGCAAGGGTTATCATATCGACAACTGCATCCATTGGCTGACCGGCACCAATCCCGTCACAAAGCTGTATAAGATGTGGCGCGAGCTTGGTGTGCTGAGCGGCGACGTTGAGATCATGCAGGCAGAGAGTCTGTATACCTACGAGGAAAAGGGAAAGAAGCTTGCGCTTTCAAAGAGCCTTGATAAGCTTCGCGATGACCTGTTGAGCATCTCGCCCGAGGATAAGGCTGAGATACTGTATCTTGTGCGCGTGGTCAAGGCGTATACGCGCTTTTCGGGCATGAAGGGCAAGAATGACGACAAAAAGTGTCCCCCTCTGCAGCAGATCCTGTCCTCGGCCGCGCTGATCCCGTATGGCGGACTGTCAATCGCCGAGCTGGCAAAACGCTTCAAAAGTCCGCTGATCCGCGACTTTCTCAAGTCCTTTTTGCCCGAGCATTTCGGCTCGATGGCGCTGATCATGGTCATCTCCACCTTTACCAGTAAAAATGGCGGCATCCCCCGCGGCTCGTCAAGTGCCATGGCACAGCGCATGGCGGACAGATTCAAGGCCTTGGGCGGTAAGCTTTGCTTAAGGCTTGGCGTGGATAAGATCAACACCAAGGGCAGCGTTGCCGAATCGGTCACGCTGGAGAACGGCGAGGTCAAAGCCGCCGATTACGTGGTGGTCACGGCCGATCCCGCCATGGTGTTCGGCAAGCTGCTGGATAAGGCCTTGATGCCGGCTTATCTGCGCCGCCACTATAAGAGAACCGATATGCCCAGATTTTCCAGCCACCATTGCGCATTTGCCTGCGAGGGAACAGACCTGCCGTTTGAGGGCGAGATCACTATGCAGATCCCCGAGCAATACAGAGAGGTGCTGTGCGGCAAATATCTCATGCTCCGCGAGTTTTCGCATGAGCAAAGCTTTGCTCCCAAGGGCAAAAACATCCTGCAGACCATGATCTATTGCGGCGAGGAGGATGCGCAGGCGTTTATTGATTGCAAGCGCGATCCCGCCAGGTATAAGCGCAGAAAAGAGGAGATCGCGGCGGCTGTCGAGGCCTGCATCGTGCAGGAGAAGCCCGAGCTTGCGGGCAGACTATCCTGTCTGGACGTCTGGACGCCCGCTACCTACAGACGCTTTGTGCACTCGGAGGTGGGCTCGTTTATGAGCTTTGTGTTGCCCAAGGGCTATTTGCCGTTGCGCAAATCGGGAAAGATCAAGGGGCTTTCCAACGTGGTCATGGCCACCCAGTGGCAACAGCCCCCCGGAGGCCTGCCCATCGCGGCCGAGACCGGCAAATATGCCATCAAGCGTATATGCCGCAAGGCCGGCAAGCGTTGGGATAAATCGCTCAATCATGCCGAGATTCCATCATGAAAAAGAACACGACAGCATCGCTGTCTTGTTCTTTTTGCTTATTTTTCCCCACTCGGAACACCGATCTCGGTATCGCGGCTGAGCGGATCGCCGATCACGGGAAGATTGTTCTCGTCAAAGGTAATGGGCTGAGCGTACATGAAGCGGTTGCTCTCGCCCGCATCGGGGGTGGCCATACCGTGGTAAGCGATCCATGTTTCGCTACCGTCGGGCGAGGTAAAGAAGGTGCAGTGGCCAACACCGTAAACCTCGTTGGCAGAGGAAAAAATGGGTCTGGATTTCTTGCTCCAGTTGTTCTTGTTCATGATCTCGTCGGCAGAGAAGTTGTCGCCCTTGAATTCGATCAGGCCAAGGCAGTAGTATTCCGACCAGCAGCCACTTGCCGAATAGATCAGCGAGAGCGTGCCGTTGTGCAGCATAAACACAGGACCTTCATTAACTCGCTCATCCTTGCCCTCTGTTGCACCGTTGGATTCCCAGCCGTACATGGGATAGGAAAGACGGATGCGGCGATCCGAAACAGTCCAGGGGTTCTCCATAACGGCCAGCGTGATCACCTGCCCCTTGTCAGAGGAAAACTCGGAAAATGCGGTATATAGCGTGTCTGAGCCTTGGTCGTAGAAAACGGTTTGGTCGATAGCCAAAAGATCGGGATCGGTGCAGCCCTTGTAAACGTATTCACCCCAAGGGTCAGAGGTGGTGGATTCCAGACACATCATGCGGATGGAGAAAAAGTCAAAGGAGTTGGTCGCATCGCTGAAATAAACGTACCAGCGATCGGTGGCAGGGTTATAGTGTAGCTCGGGCGCCCAAAGGGAGGTGCACGTGGTGCCGCTGAAAGCTGTATGAATTGTCAACTTTTCATCTCGTACAACGGTTTCCAGCGAGGTGCTTCTGTAAAGGGTAATGCCAAAGACCTCGGTGTAAACGGCGTAGTAGTAGCCGTCGTGGTAGACAACACAGGGGTCGGGCGCGGAGACGTCGGAAAGGGGATTCTGGAAGGTCTTCACGGGTTCTGTCTCACTTTCTGATTCGGTCGGGGGCTCTGTCGTGTCGGGCAGGGTAGTGTCCGGCATGGTCTGATCGGGAAAATCAACGTCGGGCGGCGCAGTTTTGCAGGCGACCGGTAAAAGCATGCAGAAAAGTAAGATAAAAATCAAAAGCTTTTTCATAAAATCCTCCAAGGATGTATATACTGATTATAGATATACAACTCAACACCATTATAGCATGCCGGCCTGATTTTGTCAAGAAACGGGAGAGGATCGGGAAGAAGTCGAGCCCTGAGTAAAAGTTTTTTGAATTATTTTTCAAAAAGGGGTTGACAAAATCCGAAACGGGTGATATAATATACGAGTCCTTTGAAAAGGCCATGCTTGAACGCCGGTGTGGCGGAACAGGCAGACGCCCGGGACTTAAAATCCCGTGATACGAGAGTATCGTACCGGTTCGACCCCGGTCACCGGCACCAAGCGGGAAAACGAAATATCGCGGAGTAGAGCAGCCTGGTAGCTCGTCGGGCTCATAACCCGGAGGTCGTGAGGTTCAAATCCCACCTCCGCAACCAAGAAAAAGAACAGACACCCAATCGGGTGTCTGTTCTTTTTCTTGCTTTCGAAGACGAGATTTTGAATTGCCACCACGACCTCCGGAGGAGGGAGTGGGTGAGCAAGCGAAAACGATTAAGTATCGTTTTCGTGCAGCGATACCCCACAAAGCAAGGAGTATGCCGAGCCGAGCAGGCGCAGGCGACGGCAGACGACTATGCGACTGGGGCAAACAATGAAAAATCCCACCTCCGCAACCAAAAAAGAACAAAGCAGTCCAAACGGACTGCTTTGTTCTTTTTTCGTTATGGAGACGAGGCTTGCGCCTCGTGACTCCGGGGTATCCCGACGAGCGTAGCTCGTTGGGTAGCGAGGCAAAAACAACTAAGTGTTGTTTTTGCCGAAGCGAAACCGCCCAAAGCAAGGAGTTGAAGGAGCGAGTGTATCGAGCGACGAGCAACGACTATACGACGGTGGCGGCGCGAAGCGATAACCCGGAGGTCGTGGGTGAGCAAGCGAAAACGATTGAGTATCGTTTTCGCGCAGCGATACCCCACAAAGCAGGGAGAAACGGGTGTGAAGCTGCGCTTTGCGCCCGTTTCTGTTGACTTATAAAAAACATTATTGACATATACCAAAAACCGTGATATAATTGGTATATACCAAAAACAAGGAGCTGTGTAAAATGCCAAGACCGAGAAAATGCCGCAAGGTTTGCAGGATGCCTGTCGCAGATACATTCGTTGCTAATTCAGCTAAAGAGGAAGCAGTCGTTTTGACCGTTGATGAATATGAGTGCATTCGACTCGTTGACTATCAGGGCTTTTCTCAGGAGCAATGCGCTGAATATATGCAGGTATCTCGTGCGACTGCACAGCTTATTTGTAATACTGCAAGAAAGAAGCTTGCTTCAGCTCTTGTGAACGGATATACGATTCGCATAGAGGGTGGCGATTACCATCTTTGTGACGGGCAAGAAACGCACTGCGGATGCGGTGGCTGTCAAAAGCACTGCCAACGAAAAAGTGATGCGGAATAAATAACGTTTTTCATTCAAAATTAGTATTTAGGAATTGGAGGTATAAGAAAATAATGCTAAGCAAAAACTGGAAAAGCATCGTTGCCTTTTTGTGCATATTATTAGTCATCGTCTATACCTCTATCGTTTTCTTGCCTCACGCACACGACTGCGTCGGTTCAGATTGTACTGTTTGCGCTTTGATTGAGACCTCACGTAACACGATGATCGGTCTTGTGCTTGCTGCCACAGTGCATCAATTAGCAAATATCTTGTTTACAATTTCATGCTCATACAAATCTATACCATCGGGCAATAACGGTACTCCCGTTGCGCTTAAGGTGAAGCTTTCGGATTAAGACTTGATTTATTATCAGATCAAATCTAAAATACGAAAGGAAAAAACCTATGATTGAAATTAAAAATCTCGGCAAACAGTTTCAAAATGAGACCGAGATCGAATA
>JAZULL010000031.1:0-25042 GCA_045603085.1 Eubacteriales bacterium
CGCCAAGACCCTCAGCGGTCAGAATCTCTCCAAGGCGGTGGTAGATTTCAGACCCGATACGAAGCCCCTCGCTAAACGAGTCCGCGCCCACCGGCACGATCATGAACTCCTGGATCTCCACGTTATTCTGCGCATGCGCACCGCCGTTTAGCACGTTCATCATGGGAACGGGCAGCCGATGGGCGTCAATACCGCCCAGCCAGCGGTAAAGGGGAATGCGATACCAGCTTGCTGCCGCACGTGCGCTGGCTAAGGAAACGGCCAGCACGGCGTTTGCTCCGAGATGGGAAAGGTTGTCTGTTCCGTCCAGCTCGCGCAGCTGCTTGTCCACGTCGGCCTGATCCGAGGCATACGTGCCGGCAAGCGCAGGTGAGATGATCTTGCAGATATTGCCCACAGCCTGGCTGACGCCCTTGCCGCCGTATCGGTCCTTGTCGCCGTCGCGCAGCTCGTGCGCCTCGTAAATGCCGGTAGAGGCACCGCTGGGCACGCCTGCAACACCTACCGTGCCGTCGGCCAGCACCACGGTGGCCTCCACGGTGGGATTGCCGCGAGAATCCAGAATTTCGCGCGCGCCGCATCGAATGATCTGGGGTTTGGTCATATTAAAACACCTCCGTTGTGTAGTATCATGGGTAGTATTGGCAGATTTGGGTTGCTTCATACCTGCGCTCGCAATAAGAGCCGGTATTCGTGATACAAGCGCAATTCATGACACGCAGCGTCAATTTTTTCATGAATCGGCCGGCAGCACATGGCAAAAAGTCGCATGTGGTAGCATGCGGCTTTTTGTGTGATCCGATTTATTCGTAGAGCGGATACTTGCGGCAAAGCTCGGCAACCGTGGCACGAACCTCGTCTGCCTTGGTGTCAAACTCGGTAGCGGTCAAGCGCATGCACTTGGCCAGCGTGACCATATCGGCCTCGACAAGGCCTCTGGTGGTGGCGGCAGGAGTGCCCACGCGGATGCCCGAGGTCACAAAGGGCTTCTCGGGGTCATTGGGAATGGCGTTTTTGTTGACCGTGATGTGTACCTCGTCAAGTCTGCGCTCCATCTCCTTGCCGGTGATGTGCATAGGACGCAGATCGACCAGCATCAGGTGATTGTCGGTGCCGCCCGTGACAAGGTCAAAGCCCTCGTCAAGCAGAGCCTTGGCCAGTGCCTTGGCATTGAGTACGACCCGGTGCTGATACTCCTTGAACGCAGGAGTCAGCGCCTCGCCAAAGCAAACCGCTTTAGCCGCGATGACGTGCATCAGAGGGCCACCCTGGATGCCGGGGAAGATCGCCTTGTTGACGGCCTTGGCAATATTCTCGTCGTTGCAAAGGATCATACCGCCGCGCGGACCGCGCAGGGTCTTATGCGTGGTGGTGGTCACTACGTCAGCGTATGGGATAGGGGACATGTGCTCGCCCGCGGCAACAAGGCCTGCGATGTGTGCCATATCGACCATAAGATATGCGCCAACGCCGTGCGCGATATCTGCCATGCGCGCAAAATCAATGGCGCGGGGATATGCAGATGCACCCGCAACGATCATGCGGGGGCGCACGATCTTGGCTTGCGCTTCCAACGCGTCGTAGTCAATCAGACCGTCCGCACCTACGCCGTAGGGAACGAAATTATAGTATTTGCCCGACAGATTGACGGGGCTGCCGTGGGTCAGATGACCGCCCTCTGCAAGGCTCATGCCCATGACCGTGTCACCCGCGTTGAGTAGGGCAACGTAAACGGCGGTGTTGGCCTGAGAGCCGCTGTGGGGCTGAACGTTTGCAAACTTTGCGCCAAAGATCTGCTTTGCGCGCTCGCAAGCCAGATCCTCCAGCACGTCGATGCAATGGCAGCCGCCGTAGTAGCGCTTGCCGCTGTAGCCCTCGGCATATTTGTTGGTAGCGATCGAGCCTGCCGCCAGCAGAACCGGCTCGGAAACAAAGTTCTCGGAGGCGATCAGCTCAATGCCGTCTCTCTCGCGTTTGTACTCTGCGTCGATGGCTGCAGCCACTTCGGGGTCGTAATTTGCCAGTAAGTTATTCCATTCTGAAATCATAAAAAACCTCACGTTCTCTGTAATGATACTATTATACCACATAAAATGCCGTTTGTATAGTTGCCATTTTCACTAAAGATACAAAATTTCATAAAATATTTTGCATATATCATTGACAAAACACCAAAAATCGTGGTATAATGATGTGAATTGGAAATCTCTTATCCAAGGGATATGCACAAAAAGGCAAGGGCATTGCCTAGACGTGGAAGGGAGACATTATGCAGATAGCTATCATTGCAAGCGACATGAAAAAGGAATTGATGACTCAGTTTTGTATCGCCTATTGCGGTGTGCTGAGTAAGCACCATCTTTGTGCGACCAGCATTACCGCCAAGTTTATCTCCGAGGCCACCGGTCTGAAGATCGAAAAGCTTCTGGCAGGCGAGCAGGGCGGCGAGCAGCAGATCACCTCCCGTGTGGCTTATAATGAAATCGACCTTTTGCTCTACTTCAGAGATACCAGACCCGGCAGAGGCACGGGCGAGATCGAAAATGAGCTGTTGCGCATGTGCGACCAGAACAACGTTCCGGTAGCTACAAACATTGCAACCGCCGAGGTTCTGATCCTGGCGCTTGACCGTGGAGATCTGGATTGGAGAGAGATCGTCAATCCCAGAAGCGCACGCAGATAAGCGAGCAAACGTTCAAGACACGTTCTTTTTGATAGCACATCCACAGAGAGCGCCGAGAGGTGAAAGGGCGCGTTGTGTGCAGAAAGGATACCACTTGCACGGTATAACTGAATAGTTCTGTGAGTGAAACTTTCGGGTGGAACCGTGCGGATTTTGTCGTCTGCACCCCGATACGGCGCATGCTGTATCGGGGTTTTTATTTTAAAAAATATTTAGTAATCACATAAAGGAGAAAACACACCATGAAAATCAATTTCGGATCTAAAATTTGTGAGTATCCGGCCGCTATGACGGTGTATGACGCCGCCAGAGAGGCCGAGCTGATCGACCGCAGCATTATTGCCGCAAAGGTAAACGGCAAGGTCTGCGCGCTGACTGCACTCATCGAGGATGACGCAAACGTTGAGCTGCTCAGCTTTGCACAAGAGGATGGCAAGCACGTATTCCGTCACACCGCCTCCCACATTCTGGCGCAGGCTGTCAAGAGACTGTACCCCCAGACCAAGCTGACCATCGGCCCTGCTATCGACAACGGCTTTTATTACGACTTTGATTCCGACATCACCTTCTCGCCCGACATCTTAAAAAAGATCGAGGACGAGATGAAAAAGATCGTCAAGGAAAACCTCAAGATCGAAAGAACCGAGCTGCCCCGCGAGCAGGCAATTGCGCTTATGAAGGAAAAGGATGAGCCCTATAAGGTACAGCTGATCGAGGAGCTACCCGAGGACGCCGTCATCAGCTTCTATACCCAGGGTGAATTCACTGACCTTTGCGCAGGCCCGCATCTGTTCTCTACGGGTGCCGTCAAGGCACTCAAGCTGACCCAGTGCACCGGCGCATATTGGAAGGGCGACCAGTCCGCAAAGCAGCTGCAAAGAGTTTACGGTACCGCATTCCCGTCCAAGGACGAGCTGCGTACTTACCTTGAAATGGTAGAGGAAGCAAAGAAGCGCGACCACAACAAGGTTGGCCGTGAGCTGGAATATTTCACCACGGTTGACGTCATCGGTCAGGGCTTGCCCATTCTGATGCCCAAGGGCGCGCGTACGGTACAGATCCTGCAGAGATGGGTTGAGGACGTTGAGCAGTCCCGTGGTTACCTGCTGACCAAGACCCCTCTGATGGCCAAGAGAGATCTTTATAAGATCTCGGGTCACTGGGATCACTACCGTGACGGTATGTTCATTATGGGCGATGCGGACGACGAGAGCAAGGAGTGCTTTGCGCTGCGCCCCATGACCTGTCCCTTCCAGTATCAGGTATTTTTGAATAAGAAGCGCTCTTACCGCGATCTGCCCATGCGTCTGGGTGAGACCTCCACGCTGTTCCGTAACGAGGACTCGGGTGAGATGCACGGTCTGATCCGTGTTCGCCAGTTCACCATCTCCGAGGGTCACCTTGTGCTGCGCCCCGACCAGCTGGCCGAGGAATTCGGCGGCTGTCTGGAGCTTGCCAAGTACTGCCTTGAGACCGTAGGCCTTTGGGAGGATTGCTCCTTCCGCTTCTCGCAGTGGGATCCCAAGCGTACCGACAAGTACGAGGGCACGCCCGAGCAGTGGGAAGAGGCACAGAGCATTATGGGCGAGCTGCTTGACAAGTACCTTGGCGGGGGCAACTACGAGATCGGTATCGATGAGGCCGCATTCTACGGTCCTAAGCTGGACATCCAGTGCAAGAACGTGTTCGGTAAGGAGGATACCATCGTAACCATCCAGATCGACATGCTGCTGGCTAAGAAGTTCGGCATGGAATACACCGACTCCACCGACACAAGAGTTACCCCCTATATCATTCACAGAACCTCGCTGGGCTGCTACGAGAGAACGCTGGCTCTGCTGCTTGAAAAGTATGCAGGTGCGCTGCCCATGTGGATGGCACCCACGCAGGTCAAGGTTCTGCCCATGGGTGACAACGAGCTCGCATATTGCGAGGGCTTGGTTGCCAAGCTGGCAGAAGCGGGTATCAGAGTCGAGATAGACCGCTCCAACAACACCATCGGCTATAAGATCCGCTCGGCACAGACCGAAAAGGTTCCTTATATGCTGGTTGTGGGTGCTAAGGAGATCGAATCCGGCATGGTTGCCGTACGTTCCCGTAAGTATGCCGACCTTGGCACTATGACCTTTGATGAATTCCTTGGCAAGATGCTTGTCGAGATCGCAACAAAGAGCAAGGATAACTGATCGCACCTTCCCATTCTCAAAGAAAGGAATCTGCCGTAATGTTCAAAAATAACGCTTGCGTGTTCCCGCGCCTTGTGGCAGGGCTGTTGCTGATCTGCATGCTGTGCGGCATGGTGGCTTGCAACACGTCCGGTACCCCGGGAGGGGAGACTACCCCCGAGATTACCACCGAGCAGCCCACTGAAACCGAGACCGAAACCGAAACCGAGACCGAAACGGATACCGAAACCGAAACAGAAGGACAGAAGATCGAGATCACGCCCGAAAGTCCTACTGACGCAAAGCTGATCACGTTTTATGAAAATTCCGCCAACACAGAGCTGTTTGGTGGTAAGCATTACGTGTCCGAGATCGTCAAGGACGGCGAGACGTCGGTGCTCAAGCTCACCACCGACGGTGAAAAGGTCAAGGACCCCAACCTGACGCTGGACTATCTGACCTACATGGAGCTGTTGTCTCTTGAGCCCGCTGCTTGGGACGAATGTTCCTTTGCCGTGATCACGCTCAAGACTGAAAACGTTTCCGCAAACGCGCTTGGCGTGACGCTGTATACAAACCATGAGGGAACCACCTCCAGAAGCAAGGCGGACGTGACCTATAACAGATCGGTCAAGGATTGGCAGATCATTGTCGTGCCGTTTTCCCATTCCTCTCGCCAAGGGGCTAAGCTGACCCAGATCAGAATCGACTTTGCCGACACCCGTGCGGCAGGCGAGACGGTTTATATCAAATCGATCGCCCTGGCCTCATCCAAGGTCGAGGTGCTGGAAATGACCGGCAAGGATTTGTACCTGCCGCAGTACACCACGCTTACCATTCCCGGTCTTACCAAGGAATACACCTTCCTGCAGGTGACCGACCTGCACTCCAGTGCGTTTTCTGCAGAAGAGGCCAAGGCTATGGACGCTTCGCGCCGCAACTATATCACAGTGCGCCGCAATTCCTTTGGCGACGGACTTCTGCTGGCTGAGGAGAGATTGCCCTATATGTTCTCCTACGCCGATCAGATCGAGGCGGATATGCTGTTGCTTACGGGGGATATCATCGATTTTCCGTCCGAGCTCAACCTGAGCATGATGTACGATAACATCAAGGCTCTCAAGACGCCTACGCTATTCACGCTCGGCAACCATGACTGGTGCTTTGCCGACGATTATCTGACCCCGAATGCCGCCGCGACCTACATCCCCGAGTTCAATAAGATGTCGGTTGGCGAGCCTGCGGACGATCCTTACGTCAGATACGTGGAATACGACGAGTTTATGATCGTCGCCGTGGATAACAGCGCCGACTACGTTACAGCCTCCACCGTGGATAAGTTCTTAGCACTTTGCGAAAAGGGCAAGCCCATCATTCTGATGCTGCACGTGCCGCTTCACGTGGATAGCCTGGTTGCCGATTGCACCAAGGTCTGGGGCAAGGATCTCGGCATGGGCGGCGATAGCGGAGTCTGCGCGTGGAACGAGGACGTTCAGCGCTTCTACGCGGCCGTTGCTGAGGATGAAAATACCCCCGTGGTCGCCGTTCTTGCAGGTCACGTGCACTTTACGCACGAGGACACCCTGCCCAACGGCGTGACCCAGTACATCACCTCCACTGCCTACACGGGCGATTGCAGAGTGATTACAGTTAAGGGAGAATAACCGAAAACAGAAAAACACCCCGTTGCTGCTGCAACGGGGTGACTTTTATTTCGCAGCTTCGTTGGCTGTAGCGAGGGGTGGCATATATTGGTCTATATACTTCTCAGCATCCTCCCGGGACGCAAATCCCGCAACGTAGGCGATATCGATGGATTGACCGCTTTGTGGATTGCACAAGGGATCCAATGACAGATGCGCCAAGTAATTGTGCGGATTGCCCGGGAAGAGTCCGGTAATATCTATTACGGCAGTGTGCCAGTTGCCGTCATTCTGATAAGGAATGTTGACGGATTGAAAATCGGATGATCCGGAGGTTTCCAGTCTTGCGGCGAGCCAAAACTCTCCCCGAGCATTCGCTGCGCTTGTGCGGTAAGCGATCACAAGATATTTGACGTTGGAATATGAGTTGCCCACGGGTAACAGTGATGAGAAATAATCCTTCCAGGTCCGATCAACGACCAATGAAAGATATGCACCGTCTTGCATCAGAGTTCCCATGGACAAGTCGCTCTGAATGGCTTTGGCATTTACAAAAAACCTTGGCTTGACGGTGTCTGCAGGCGGCTCTGTCGGCAATTCCTGCTCGCTTTCAGAATTATCGGGGAACAGCTGCAGCCCATTGTCGCGACCGGCGAGCAAATCACCCACCAAGCCGCCAAGCTGTAGGTCTTTGGCATTGGCGACCATCCACCAAACAGAGCCGAACAGACCTGAAGCGGTAAGGGTGGCCAAGGTGATGCACAGCACAATGACCGCAAGCTTTTTCTTACTTGTGCCGTCCGTATTATTCACATTGCCACCCCCCTTGTTACGTCAGATGATAAACAAGAAGATTATAGCATATTGAGCAGGTCTTGTCAATTATTTTTTGGAGATACAAATGCCCTCGCTTTTGACAATACACCCCTCGGGGATGACGCCGCGCACCCGCACCAACGGATAGATGTTTGAGTGTTTGCCGATGACCGTTCCGGGGCAGAGAACCGCGCCACAGCCCACCTCAACGCCGTCGCCCACCATCGCGCCCACCTTTTTGCGGTCGGTGCCCAGCGCAAAGCCTTCGCCCTTGATGACCACGTGCGATTTGTCGCTCTTGACGTTGCTGGTCACCGCCCCTGCGCCAAGGTGGCTTTTGTAGCCAAGGATGGAATCACCCACGTAGTTGTAGTGCGGCACCTGTACGCCGTCTGACAGAATGCAATTTTTCAGCTCAGTCGAGTTGCCCACTACCGCGCCCGCACCGATGATGGCACTGCCGCGAATATAGGCGCAATGGCGGATCTCCGCGCCGGGGCAGATGATGCAAGGACCGCCGATATAGGCACTCGGCGCGACCGTTGCGTCCTTGGCAATATAGATGTGCTCTCCGCGGCACTCGTAGATCTCGGGGTCAAGCGTGGGGCCGAGCTCCTTGATAAAGTCTGATATGAAGGGGAGTGCTTCCCACGGATAGGTGATCTTTTGCATCAGAGGAGCGGCAATTGTGTGCGAAAAATCAAACAAACGGTTGGAAAATAAACAATAATGCGTATTATTCATGCAATCCAAGCTCCTTGATGCGCATAATTACGGCACTTGTATAGGTCTCGCAGTCCGCCTCGGTGTCTGCCTCAACCATGACGCGGATGACGGGCTCCGTGCCGCTCTGCCGCAAAAGAATGCGCCCGTTTGCCAATTCGTTCTCCGAAAGCCGCTTGATCATGTGCTTGATCTCGGCGTTTTCCATGACCTTGGGCTTGCTGACCACGCGCAGATTTTTTGTCATTTGCGGCAGCATCCTGACGTCGGCTGCAAGCTTTGAGAGCGAGGTCTTTTTGTTCAGCACCGTCTCTGTCAGCATGATGGCGGTTAAGATTCCGTCGCCCGTGGTGGCGTACTTGGAGAGAATGACGTGCCCCGATTGCTCAGCCCCGATGCGATAGCCGTTTTTGGCCATGCTCTCCCAGAGGAATCGGTCACCCACGGGTGTGACGTCATAGCCGATCCCCGCCACATCCAGCGCGCGGAACAGCCCGAGATTGGACATGACCGTTACCACTGCCGTGTTGTGTGCCAGCATTCCTTGCTCCTTGAGTGACCTTGCAAGAATATACAGGATGTGGTCGCCCGTGACCACCTCGCCATTCTCATCCACGGCTAAGCATCTGTCAGCGTCGCCGTCAAAGGCAAAGCCCATGTCCAACCCACCGCGCTTGACGTGATCGCAAAGTCGCTCGATGTGTGTTGAGCCGTACCCGTTGTTGATGTTGGTGCCGTCGGGGGATGCGCCGATCACGCTGACCTTGGCCCCCAAGGCCTCGAAAACCGCGGGCGCGATCATCCAAGAGGCGCCGCCCGCGCAATCCAGACCGATCTTGAGCGACTTGAACGAGTTGGCCGCCAGGGAGATAAGATACCCCGTGTATCGGTTTCTGCCCGCACTGTAGTCCACGATCCTGCCAATATCCCCGTCGGTGGCAAAGGGAAGCTCGGAGATCTCTCCGTCCAGGTATTTTTCCACCTCGACCAGCGTATCGTCGTCCATTTTCTCGCCGTTTGCATCCACAAGCTTGATGCCGTTGTCGGTGTAGGGGTTGTGGCTGGCCGAGATCATCACGCCGCAGTCAAAATCCCCCTGCCGCACGGCAAAGGAAACGCCGGGCGTGGGGATGACGTGCAGCATATAGGCGTCCGCCCCCGAGGCTGTCAGCCCCGCGGCCACGGCGTATTCAAAGCAGTAGCTGGAAAGGCGGGTGTCCTTGCCGATCACCACGCGGGGCTTGCCGTCACTCTTGCGGTAGTACCACCCCAAAAAACGCCCGATCTTATAGGCGTGGTCGGCGTTGAGTATCTCGCCCGATCTGCCGCGAAAGCCGTCTGTTCCGAAATATTTTGGCATAAAATTGATTCCTTTCATGGTTTGTTCAGTACAGTATATGCCACCAAAGTGATCCGTCTATGTTACGCATCCGAAAAAATCTGAATTTTTCATGCACATTCTTGCTAAATTGTGTGGTCAAAACTTGTCCAATCTGCTTTATTTTGTGAGGGTCTTGAAAATGAAACGGTATTTTGGTATAATGGTCTTAACTAAGATGCACGGAGGTGTACCATGAGCAAAAAAGAGTTACATAGCACGTTTGCGTCCCCCGGCGCAGAATGGCGCGGAAAGCCCTTCTGGTCGTGGAACGGCGAGTTGCGCCAAGAGGAGCTGGTCAGACAGGTCGAGGTCATGAAGCAGATGGGTCTTGGCGGCTATTTCATGCACTCGCGCGCAGGACTGATCACCGAGTACCTGGGTGACGAGTGGTTTGATCTGATCAACGCGGTCGCCGATGCCGGCGAGAGCATGGGCATGGAGGCCTGGCTATACGACGAGGACCGCTGGCCGTCGGGCTCTGCGGGCGGTAAGGTCACGGTTGACGAGCAGTACCGCATGAAGTCGCTGTACGTGTTCGAATCCGCTCCCGATCTGGCGACCTGGGATGACCAAAGCTTCGCGCTCTACGTCGCCAAGGTAGACGGGATCAATCTGTGGGCATACGAGAAGATCGACACCACCGACGTGGCTTGTCCCAATTGTCTTAGCCGTGCCGTCAGGTCTGCCATTGACAGACTCGCTCCCACCGTCGCACATCAGCCCGGCGAGTGGAAGGTGCTGCGATTCGCCATCGTGCCCGATACCCCTAATTCCAACTATAACGGCACCACCTACATCGACACCATGTCGTATAAGGCGGTATATAAATTCATCGATATGACCCACGAGGAATATAAGCGCCGCTGCGGCGACCGCATCGGTACGTCGATCAAGGGTATTTTTACCGATGAGCCTCACCGCGGCCATTGCTTTGACAACCGCCGCGAGAAGGACGGCGTGATCTCCTGCGCCACCGCGTGGACCGACGATATTTTTGATGAATTCGAGAAGCGCTACGGTTACGATGCGCGTCCCATCCTGCCCGAGCTGTTTTACAGACTGAACGGCCGTCAGGTCGCGCCCGTCAAGCTTCACTATATCGACCTTGCCAATAATCTGTTTATCGAGCGCTTCGCCATGCCCATCAACCAGTGGTGTAAAGCAAACGGCATTGAATTTACCGGTCACGTGCTGCACGAGGATTCCTTGATGAATCAGACCGTCCCCAACGGCTCGCTCATGAGATTTTACGAGCACATGGGATATCCCGGCGTGGACGTGCTGACCGAGCATAACCGCTGCTACTGGATCGTCAAGCAGCTTGCCAGCGCGGCGCGCCAGCTGGATAAGAAATGGCTGCTTTCCGAGCTGTACGGCTGTACCGGCTGGCAGTTCAACTTCAAGTCCCACAAGGCCGTGGCCGACTGGCAGGCGCTGTTTGGCATCAATCTGCGCTGTCAGCACCTGTCCTGGTACACCATGGAGGGCGAGAGTAAGCGCGACTATCCCGCGTCCATCCTGCATCAGTCTCCCTGGTATAAGGATTACGCCAAGGTTGAGGATCACTTTGCGCGCATGGGCGTCATTTTGAGCGCGGGCAAGCCGGATTGCGACGTGCTGGTGCTTAACCCCATCGAATCCCTTTGGTGTCAGGCACATCTGGGCTGGGCAAGCTGGATCTCCAACGTCTCGCCCGACGTCGCACCCTACGAGCAGAGATATCAGCAGCTGTTCCACATGCTGACCGACAACCAGATTGACTTTGACTACGGTGAGGAGCAGATCATGCGCGATAAGTGGTCGCTCTCCGTCGACGCGGACGGCAAGCCCGTGCTGAAGATCGGCCACGCTGCCTACCGTACCGTGCTGGTAACCAATATGCTGACCATCCGTCCCACCACGCTGGAGATCCTGAAAGCGTTCAAGGATGCGGGCGGTGAGGTCATTTTCGCAGGCGACCTGCCTGCATACGTGGATGCCGTGGCATCCGACGCCCCTGCAGAGCTGGCAAGGACCTGCAAGTGCGTCGGCTTTGACGAAGGCGAGATCGTGGCCGCCATCAGAGCCGCGTCCGATTGCTATGCAAGCGTGACCGACGCCGAGGGCAAGACCGAAAGAGCCGTGTTCGTGCAGGTCAGACACAACGTGGACGGGCAGGGGAGTGCCGCCGCAGTTCTGCTCAATACCGACAGACAGAACGGCCGCAAGGGGCTTGTGCTGCACCTGGCCGCTCCCGCAGGCACCTCTGTCGAGGAATGGGATCTGGAAAGCGGTGCGCGCTATGCCGCAAGGGCGACTTATGCGGATGGCATCGCCCATATCTGCGCCGATATGGAGGCTGCAGGCACCAGATGCTTTGTGCTGAGTGCCGAGAAGGACGACACGCTCGCCCCGCTGCCCGAATATGCCGAGAAGCAGACGCTGGAGATCACCGAGGCCGATTTTGCTCCTATCATGGACGAGCAGAACGTCTGCGTGCTGGATATGTGCCGCTGGAGATGGAAGGACGGCGAATGGAGTCAGCCCGACGAGGCTCTGCGCATTGACAGACAGGTGCGCGACGCGGTGGGAATTGAACGCCGTGGCGGCGAGATGCTGCAGCCCTGGTTCGCCAAGCTGCACCATACGCAGAGGTACGGCGAGATCGAGCTGGAATACGAGTTCTTTATCGACGAGATGCCCTCGGGTCAGGTTTATTTAGCGGGTGAGAGACCCGAAACCAATGCCTATGCCATCAACGGCGTAGCTCTTGCAAACAATGATATCAACGATTTCTGGATCGATGACTGCTTCAAAAAGATGTATATCCCCGAGGGAGCGCTCAAGCAGGGCAGAAACGTGGTCACGATCAAGGTCAACTTCATGAGAACCACCAATATAGAGACAGTCTATTTGATTGGCGACTTCGGCGTACAGCTCAGCGAGATCAATAAGAGAACGCTTGTGGCCGCACCCGAGCGTATTGGCCTGGGCAATTATGCCAACTACGACATGCCTTTCTATACCGGCGGCATGACCTATCGCATCCTGCCGGAAATGTACGAGGGGCTGGAGATCGACGAGGGCGACCACGTCATGCTGGGTGCCAAGTTCATGGGCGGTTGCTTCAAGGTGACCACCGAGCAGGGCACCGAGGTCGTGGGCTGGGATCCTTATCTGGCCGACGTCACCGAGGCGGTCAAGAAAGGGCAGAGCATTGACCTTTGCGTGGTCGGCACAAGAAAGAACGTGTTCGGCCCGCTTCACGAGCTGCCCGCCATCGCAGGCGCATGCGGCCCCGGCAACTTTGTCACGGGCGGCGCAGGCTGGAGCGACTCTTACGTGCTGATCGACAGCGGAGCGGAGAAAATCGTGTTCACGATTTTCAGTGAAAAGTGAAGAGTGAAAAGTGAAGAGTGATAGCAGAAAGCCCTTGCCGCACGGCAAGGGCTTTCTGCTTTTGTATGCCCCCAGCCCCTCCGGAATGCAAAAAAGCCTTCCCCGCGGGGGAAGGGGAGGCTGTTGGGCGTGCCTTTACCGTTTACAAGATCCTCAAAACGCTCACCGCGTTTTGACTTTCAAAAATCAGCAATTCGTTGCTGATCCCGCGCTGCCGCGCGCCCTCCTTTGGTCGGGTTCGACTTCGCAAACAATACTCAATTGTTTGCTCCGCTCAGGATAACAGTAAGGACACCCGCACCGGGGTGTTTCTTCGCTCAGGATGACAGAGGACGTGAAAGTTCGACTCGAAACACCCACACAGGTGTTTCTTTGCTCAGGATGACAAAAAACAGCAAAAAGTCCGGCGCTATTCCCCCCTCTCCCCTTGCAATTCCCCGAAAACTGTGCTATACTGTCCATATCATAAAGAAACCGAGGCTTAACTATGTATTATGCAATTTTGATCCTTGCCCTGGTGGGCGTTCTTTACAATCTTGTGCTGAGCATTGTGCAGCTGCGCTCGGCAAGCAATCCCACTCCTGCAAACGTATCCGACGTGTTTGATGCAGAAACGTACCAGAAATGGAAATGCTACAGCCGTGAAAGATGCGTGCTGAGCATTGTGTTCACCTGCATCTCGGGTGTGATCACTCTGGCTCTGCTGGCATCGGGTGCATACGCCGCATTTGCATCGCTGTTTCCTGCGGGCGTATTTATGCAGCTGCTGGCCGTTGTTCTGCTGGAGGTTGCGGTGGGCACCGTGATCAGTATCGTTCGCGGCTACATTTCCGACATGATCATCGAGCAGAAATACGGCTTTAACCGCACGTCCATGAAAACCTTTATCATTGACTGCATCCGTAATCTGCTTCTTGAGCTCGTGCTTTCCTTGGCGATCGCATGTCTGCTGTGGGGCTGCAGCTTCTTTGGCGATTGGATGATTCTGATCTTTGCTGTATCCATGCTGCTCTTTACGCTGTTCATCTCGTTCATGTACCCCATCTTCAGCCGCATCGGCAACAAGTTCACCCCTCTTGAGGACGGGGATCTCAAGGACAGACTCATGGAGCTTCTGACCAAGCACGGCTACCGGGTCAAGGCAATCGAGGTGATGGACGCCTCTCGCCGTACCACCAAGCTCAACGCCTACTTCACCGGCTTTGGCAAAATGAAGACCATCGTCCTGTACGATAATCTCGTCAACTCCATGGAGCCCGATGAAATCTGCGCTGTGTTTGCACACGAGCTGGGTCACGGACTGCACAAGGACGTGCTCAAGGGACAGATCCTCAACTTTGGCAATATGCTTTTGATGGGCGTGATCGTCTGGGTCGTCGTTACCCATCCCGCATTCTGCACCGCGTTTGGCTTTACAGACGTCAATTTCGGCTTTGCATACGTCATTCTGGGCGTGCTGCTTGGTTTGTTCAATCCCCTGATCAGCCTTTTGACCAACGCGCGCAGCCGCCGCGCCGAATACCGCGCGGACAAGCAGGCTGTGACCGAAGGATACGGCCCCGCCATGATCACCGCACTCAAAAAGCTGGCGCGTGAAAACTTTGCGCACCTTGCCCCCTCCCGCCTCAACGTGGTGCTGGAATACAGCCATCCCCCACTGTCCGAGAGAATTGCGGCTGTTGAAAAGGAAATGGAAAAAGAGTGATATGCCGACTGCGTCGGCGTGATATTTTTGCTATGCAATTTTTTTGCTTTGCAAAAGTGATATTGTCGCTGTGCGACAGTGATATTCCATTCGTCAAGCGAATGGAGCTTTGCCCCTGCATCCCGATTGGGATGCAGGGGCAATTTCCCGACAATAATTCCTAACATTTTGCGCGATATTGGAAACCAATTATACAATTTGGTAATTATTTACAATTCTCTGCGACAAAGTTTGGTTGGTTTTTTGTTGGTTTGCGTCTTGCAATAATTTCCAATTTATGGTAAAATATGTGCATAAAAGGAAATAACAGGAGGACACGCAAAAACATGGATACATCCATCAAAATACTGATCGCTGACGAAAATTCCGCACAGCGCGCTACACTCAAGGAAGGGCTTTCGCGCCTGGGCTACCGCTATATTGAAGAAGCTTCCAACGGCGAGGAGGCTCTTTCCAAAATCAACCGCTATCACCCCGACGTGGCGCTCATCGACGTCTGGCTCTCCAAGCTGGACGGCATTGGCGTCATCCGCAGCTGCAGAGGGCTGGATCTCTCGCCCGACTCCGCGCCCGCATTTATTATCACCTCCCCGGTATCCAATCAGAATCTGTTTATCCAGGCCATGGGCGCAGGTGCTTCACTCTGCCTGATCAAGCCCATCAATCCCATCAGCCTTGCCGATCACCTGCGCGACCTCGGCTCGGGCAGAGGTGCTGCTCCCTCTCCCACCGTGCCGACCACCCCCAAGGATGCCGAGGATCGTACCCCCGATATCGAAACTCAGGTCACCAAGATCATCCACCAGATCGGCGTCCCCGCGCACATCAAGGGCTATCAGTATCTGCGCACCGCCATTCTGCTGACCGTCAACGACTCGGATATCATCAACTCTGTCACCAAGGTGCTCTATCCCAGCGTGGCAAAGAAGTACCAGACCACCACCAGCCGCGTCGAGCGCGCCATCCGCCACGCCATCGAAGTGGCGTGGGATCGCGGCGACGTGGATACGCTCAATTCGTATTTTGGGTATACCATTCAGAACAACAGAGGTAAGCCCACCAACAGCGAGTTTATCGCAATGATCGCTGATAATCTCAGGCTCAAATACAAGCTTTATTAAAAGGCTCCCTCCGGGAGGGAGCTGGCGCATAGCGACTGAGGGAGAATGCGGAGTTTATCGCCATGATCGCTGATAATCTCAGGCTCAAATATAAGCTTTATTAACCGATAAATCACCAACAAACGGCAACGCCATGCGCGTTGCCGTTTTTTTGGGCATATATTTAGTAAAAAATGTGTCCGTTTCCTGCAAAAATCATGCTGTTGCAATTGACAAGTGTCACATGGCTATGATATAATATAATGAGATTTTGACAAATTTGCAAACTTTTTGATATTTTTTGACACAGTTTTGAAAAAATTCAGTTATGAGGAGATTTTTATTATGCAAAAGCAATTCGTGATTTTAGCAGACGTAACCTGTGATCTCTCCCCCGAGATCCGTGCAGAGATCGGAATGGAGGATTATCTGAAGGGTCACATTCATTTTGACGACGGCAGAGATTTCTACACCACGCTGGAATGGGACAACATTTCCCGCGAGGAGTTTTATAAGATCCTTTCCTCCAAGAACAGAAAGGTGACCACCGCCCCCCCCAGCCAGGAGGAATATTACGAGGCCTTCAAGTCCTACGTGCAGAAGGGCTACAGCGTGCTGAGCATGTCTCTGTCCTCTGCCCTGAGCTCAACCTACAGCTTTGCCTGCACCAGCGCAGAGAGAGTACGCGCCGAGATCCCCGAGGCCGAGATCTACTGCTTTGACTCCTACCGCATGTCCGGTGCATTCGGTCTGCAGGTCATTTACGCGCACCTGCTCAAGAACGAGGGCAAAAGCTTTGAGGAGGTCATTGCATGGCTGGAGGAGAATAAATACTGCGTGCACCAGATGGGCCCGATCGACGACCTGATCTTTGTAGCGCGCCGCGGCAGACTGACCATGGGCAAGGCCATCATGGGCAGCTTTGCAGGCGTTAAGCCCATGGGCGATTGCAACGCCACCGGCTACACCACCGTGCTGACCAAGACCAAGGGCATCAACTCCGCCTTTGACATCACCGCCAAGTACGTGCAAGCCATGGCCACCGATCCGCAAAATCAGGTCATGCTGATCGCACATTCCAACCGCGAAGCTTATGCCGAGCTGTTGCGTCAGAAGCTTGCCGAGACTGTCAAGCCCGCCAAGCTGCTTGTGACCGACGTTTACAACGCCTGCGGCACCAATATCGGCCCCGGTATGATCGGCGTCTACTTCCTTGGCGGCAAGATCGCCGAGGATATGGAAGCCGAAAAGGAAGCCATGAAGCAGATCGTTGGCAAGTAATTGGACAACCTCGGAGGAATGAATTCTGACATGATACATCAAATCGACGGACAGCATTACAAATCGCTGATCGACTACGGCATTCGTAACCTGTCCATTCATAAGGACTACGTGAATGATCTCAACGTTTTCCTCGTCCCGGACGGAGACACCGGCACCAACATGGTGCTGACGCTGCAGAACGGCTTTGCGGTCATTGCGGAACATGATCTTACTCTGAAAGAGGCCGCCGCCAAATTTGCCAAGGCGGTGGTGTACGGCGCACGCGGCAACTCGGGTGTCATCACCTCGCAGTTCTTCAAGGGCTTTTCCGAGCAGCTGGCCATGACCGACCGGGCCGACGTGCATGCGATCGCCGCAGCACTCAAAGCAGGCGTCAAGTGCGCCTACGGCGCGGTTGCACATCCCGTTGAGGGCACTATCCTGACCGTCATGCGCGAATCGACAGAGGCTGTTGTCGCGCAGGTGGCGGACGGAGAGATACACAGCGTGGACGAGCTGATCTCTGCCATGCTTGCCCGGGCGGAGAGCTCGCTGGCGCACACGCCCGAGCTTTTGCCGGTGCTCAAATCCGCAGGCGTTGTGGACAGCGGCGGTGCAGGCTTTGTGTTTGTACTGCAGGGTATGAAAAAATATCTGGCGGGCGAGCCGCTCTCCTCGGTACAGGTCAGCGGTACACAGGAGACTGTGGACTATTCCCGCTTCTCGCGCACCGACACCTTCCCGCTGGGCTATTGCACCGAGCTGCTTTTGCAGCTGACTGATAACAAAGAGACCCCCGATCCCGACGTGCTGGAGGCCGCTCTCGGAGAGCTTGGCGATTCTCTGGTGCTGGCATTTGAGGGCGACAAGGTCAAGGTTCACGTGCACACCCACACCCCCGAGCAGGTGCTCTCGCTTTGCCATGCATACGGCGAATTTCTATCGCTTAAGATTGAGAATATGAGCGTGCAGCACAGCGAGCAGCAAAAACAAAAGAAAAAGCAGCCCTACGTGACCTACGACGAAAAGGATTTCCCCTTGTCGGTGGTGACCGTGGCACACGACCCCTCTATGCGCGAGAGATTCATGGAAATGGGCGCGGACGTGGTGATCAATTGCGATCAGTCCTGCCCTCCCTCCACGCAGGATTTCCTTGAGGTGTTCGACCGCATACACACCGACGCTATCTTAGTCTTCCCCAACAGCAAAAACACCGCGCTTGCCGCCGAGCAGGCCAAGGCGCTTTATCAAAAGAGCAACATCATCGTATTCCACACCACGTCGGATGCCGCCTGCTATGCCGCACTTCCCATGATCAACTTTGACGAGGACGATCCGGAAGGGCTTGCAGAGCAGATCCAGCGCACGCTGGACGACGCGCTGGCCGTTTCGGTGGTCATGGCGCAAAAAAACACCTGCATCGACGGCATTGAGATCCACACGGGCGATTACGTGGCCGTTTCCGGCTCGGACGTGCTGGCTGCTCACCCCTCGCGCAGGCAGGTCGCCATGATGGCCGCCGACCGCGTGATGGAAACCAGACCCTTTGACGTGTTGACCGTGTTTACCGGTGCCGCTCTTTCCGAGGAGGTCAGAGATGCGGTCAGCGCACATCTGTCCGAGCATTACCCTTACACAGAGGTTGATTTCATCGAAACGGAAAATGATTTCTATTCGTTGGTTCTTTATTTTGAAGGTTAAAAAGTAAAGGAGAAAGACATGAAAAAACTGACAAAACGTTGGCAAATTATCCTGTACGGATGCTCGGGTATCGGTGTCAATATGCTCAACATCATCGTGGGCTCGTACCTTTGCAGTGCTCTGTTGATCGGCGGCTTTGCCAAAGAAGATATCGGTCTTTGGACGTATATTGATAAGGATCTGGTCATTGCAGGCATGTGGGCCGTGCTGGCCGCAAGCATGAAGATTTTTGACGGCATCATTGACGTCCCCTTCTCTTCCTTTACAGACAACTTAAAGACCCGTTGGGGCAGACGCCGTCCGTCCATTCTGATCGGCTACATTCCCACGCTGATCGCATTCGTGCTCTTCCTGATTCCCATCAATCAGGGCCCCACCGTGGCAAATACCATCTGGTTCGTGGCTCTGCTGGGCATCTTCTACGGCGCATACACGCTGACCATGCTGACCTATTATGCAACCTTTGCCGAGATCGTGGACAACGAAAGGGACAGACTGCTGCTGGCCAACACCAAGTCGATCTGTGACGTGGTCTATTTCAGCATCAGCTTTGCCTTGGTGCCCATCTTTGTGAACATGGGTTTGAACATCCGTATCGTGGCGCTGCTCTTCATGCCTATGGCACTGACTATGCTCATTCCGCTGATCATGATCAAGGAGCCCTCCACCAAGGATGGCATCGTCGACGACAACGGCCAAAAGCGCGAGCACGTTGGCTTTATCAGATCCTTTATTTTCTCCGTCAAGAACAAAAAATTCATGTACTGGCTGTGCATTCTGGCAACCATGAACGTGGGTCTGCAGCTGTTCTTGACCGGTATCAACGAGTTCTTCTCGACCACCGGCATCAACATGACCATCGTCATGGCATCCGCCTTTGCCCCCATTCCGCTGACACTGATGCTGTATAACCGCATCATCAAGAAGAAGGGCTTCCGTGTCGCTTACATGACCATCGTGGCGATCTACGGCGTTGGCATGGGGCTGATGTACATCTGCCGTCAGGTGTCCGATCCCTGGCTGACCATCATCGCGCTGTGCTGCGGCATCATCGTATCCTTCTCGATCGGCGCATTCTTCTCAGTCACCTATACCATTCCCTCTCAGCTGGCAGAAGAAGCCAACAAGAAAGGAATTGCCTGCGCCTCCTCCATGTACTTTGCAATGCAGGGACTGTTTGAGGCGGTCTCCGCGGCATTTGCGGGCTCGATCATTCTGGTATTCCTCAAGCAAAACGACCTTGTGCAGTATATGACGCTGATCATCTCCGGCTTCTGTGCCATCGCATTCGTCATGACCATCTTCCTGCCCAAGTCCATGGCTTACCTTGGAAAGACCAACAAGAACGAAAATGCATAATCTCAATTCCCAGATCAAGCACATCAAACAGGTCTGCAACCGTCTGGAGGCATCCTCCAAGACCATGCGGGACGTATATGACATCATTTTCGACCATGGCGATCTCGTCATGGTCGAAATGGCGACCATGACCAGAAAGGTGACCAAGACCTACCGCGCCATGCAGCAGGAGATCGTGACCGTGGCCCGTGCCATTGCCGATAAAACCGGCGTACAGAACCGCTTTATCGGCCTTTACGGCGAGAACAGCCCCGCATGGATGGCGGCCTTCTGGGCCATATTGCAGAGCGGAAACAAGCCTTATCTGATCAATCTGCGCCAACCCGCCCATTTTACAAAAAGCATTCTCGGCACGCTTGACGTGCCCTGTATCATCGGTTGCGGCCCGGATGCGGACTTGGATCTGCCCGTCCTTTGCTACGACGACCTTCTGGAGCACGGCAAGACCTGTGGCGGCGTCAAACTCCCCACCTTTGGCAACGAGATCGCACTCTCCACCAACGGTACCACACTGCGCTCCAAGATCTGCATTTATTCGGGCGAACAGATCAGCAAGCAGCTGCTCAACGTGCGGCAGATCTACAAACCCAATACCGATCTGATCCGTCCCCGTAACGGCCGGATCAAAATGCTGGTGTTTTTGCCCATGTACCACATCTTTGGTCTGGAGGCCATGTATCTTTGGTATGCCTTCTTTGGCTCCTGCTTTGTGTTCCCGCCCTCCATGGCACCCGAGGCTCTGCTTCGCACCGTGCGAAACCACAAGGTCACGCACGTCTTTGCCGTGCCCCTGCTCTGGCATGCGATTGAAAAATCAGTGCTGTCTACGGTTGCCTCGCAGGACGAAAAAACGCAAAAGAAATTCGAGCGCGGTCTCTCTCTCTCTCTTTGGCTGCAGAACGTCTGTCCCGCATTTGGCAGATGGGTGGCCAAAAATCTGTTTTCCTCGGTGCGCTCGCGGCTGTTTGGCGACAGTATCAGCTTCTGCATTTCGGGTGGCAGCTATATCAAGCCCGACACCCTGCGCTTGCTGAATGCACTCGGTTATTCCCTGCACAACGGCTACGGTATGACCGAGATCGGCATTACCTCGGTTGACCTCTCGCGCTCACCAAGGCAGATCTGCAAGGGTGCGATCGGCAAGCCCGTCCACTCGGTAGAATACCGCATCGGCGACAAGGGTCAGCTGTTGGTCAAGGGCAGTTCTCTTTGCCGCAACGTCATCATTGACGGTCAAATGCAAACCGTACAGGAATGGTTTGACACCGGAGACATCGTGCGAAGCGACGACTCCGGCTACTATATTGACGGCCGCATCTCGGACATCGTGTTCGGTGATGACGGCGAAAACCTCAATCCCGACTTTGCCGAGCAGGCATTTGCGCTGCCGGGCGCGCTCCAGCTTTGCGTGCTGGGCAACGAGGATAACTCCAGGCTGATGCTGCTTGTACGCATTCCGAAGGATATGCTGAGCGTGCAAAAATCCCGCTTGCTTGAAGCGATCGAAGCCTGCAACGCTTCCCTGCCCACCTCTTACAGAATCAAGGAGGTTCGCTACACCCACGACCCGCTCTCGGACGAAAATGCCATCAAGGTAAGCCGCTCTTATCTAGCCCGCGCCATTGCGGACGGCAAGATATGCTTTGTCGAGCTTGATGCACAACCCAAAACCGCCGAGCACGCGGGCGAGGACAGCGAGATCAAGCGCACTTTGCGCACTTTGTTTGCACAGGTGCTGGATATTGACGAGGACGAGATTGCCGACAACGCGCACTTTATGACCGAGCTTGGCGGCAGCAGTCTGGATTACTTTACGTTAATCAGCGAGATCAACAGAAAATTCGGTGTCTCGCTGACTTATGACAACAACAGCTTTGGCTATACGCTCAACGATTTTGAAAAACTTTTGAAGGAATTACTCTGATGCATTGGATTTACGAATTTTTCCGCTGGAAGGGCCTTTTGCTGTTCTGGCCGCTTCACGTGCTGTTCTTCAAGCGCAAGATTTATTATGAGGACAGAGCCTCGCAGGGGCGCAGACTGAGGGGCGGCGCACTGGTGATCTCCAATCACTTCCACGCCTTTGATTTTATGATGAATACCACACTCTTCCCCTTCCGCAAGCTGGGTGTCGTAATCGGAGAGATGGCTTGGAACAGAAAATTTCTGATATTCGGCATGAAATGCTTTGGCGGCATCAAATCCGACCGCGACGTCATGAGCATGAGCTTTATAGACGAGAGCGTGGAGGTGCTGGAAAAGGGTGGGCTTGTGCAGATCTTCCCCGAGGCGCACTTTTCCGAGGACGGCAAGATGCAGGACTTCAAGCCCAGCTATATCCTGATCGCCCTGCGCGCCGACGTGCCCATCGTGCCCGTCATGCTGGACGGCAACTACGGTCTGTTCAAGCGCTCACATTGCATCATTGGCAAAAAGATTTACCTTTCCGACTACTGCACCTCGCTCAATCCCACGCGCGAGGAGATCATGGAGCTCAACCGCATGGTGCAGGCCAAGGCGGCCGCACTCAACGACGAGCTGCATGCAAGAATTGAGGCGGACAAAAAAAGAAAAGGAGGAAAATAAGCTGTGTTTGATTCACCCGAAAAAATTCTGCTCTGGATCGGCATCCTGATCGCGCTCATCATTTTTCTAACCGTCTTTTTCCATCTGCTGCTGGGATACATCCTGTATACCATGCACCTTGTGCGTACCAGAAAAACAAAATGGTCCCGCGCGTGCTCCAGCAAGGATCCGGATCATCATGAAATGTATGCCCAGGGCTGTGCATGGGCTAAGGAAAACGAGGCATATAAGCACGATTTGCACATAGTCAACGAGGGACTCAACCTCTACGCCGAGTATTACGATTTCGGCTATGACCGTGCGGTCATCATGGTTTCGGGCCGTACCGAGGGACTTCGATACAGCTATTATTTCGCACTGCCTTATCATAAGAGCGGCTTTAACGTGCTTTGCATCGACCAACGCGCACACGGCAACAGCGACGGCAAATACAACACCATCGGCTTTGAGGAGCATCGCGATCTGATCGCTTGGGCAAAACTGTTGCACGAGCAATTCGGTGTGGGCTCTATCATACTGCACGGTATCTGCATCGGTGCCTCCTGCGCTCTGCAGGCACTGGTCAGCGAAAACTGCCCCGAATATCTGTGCGGCCTTGTGGCTGACGGCATGTATCCCAACTTTAATGAGAGCTTCAAAAACCACACAATCGAGCTAAAACAGCCGGTGCAACCCACGCTTTGGCTGGTCAATATGTGGATGAAGATCCACACCGGTCACACCATGACCAAGGGAAATATCGATTTTATCGACCGCTACCGGGGTCCCATGCTGTTTTTGCACGGAAAGAAGGACCTGTACTCCCTGCCTGAGATGGCAGAAAAGCTTTATGAAAAATGCGGCTCGGAGCAAAAGGAGCTTGTGTGGTTCCCCGAGGGACAGCACTCCATGCTTCGCTATACCGATAAGGAGCGTTACGACGCTACTATTTGCGATTGGCTTTTAAGAACGTTTTGACAAAAGGGATCGAAAGATCCCTTTTTTGTTGCTATGAATTGTAAAATAGTCGAAAAACCTCTTGCTTTTCCTTGTGTTATGTGATACAATATATCTCCCTGACAAATCCTATCATTGATATATAAACACTTTACGGAGGAAGCTATGGCTAAGACGACCATTGGTATTCTATACGATTTTGATAAAACGCTGTGCACCACCGACATGCAGGAATATGACTTTATTAAGAAGTTGGGCATGACCTCGGAGGAATTCTGGGGCGAGGCAGGTCGCATTTCCCGCCAGTACGAGGCCGAAAGAATTCTGGCTTACATGCTGGTCATGATTCAGGAGTGCCAGAAGCGCGGCATTCCCCTGACCCGCGAGTATCTCCGCTCCTGCGGTGAGCACGTTGAGCTGTATAGCGGTGTGGCTACTTGGTTTGACCGCATCAATGAATTCGGCAAGTCGCTTGGCGTCAATATCGAGCATTATATCATCTCCTCGGGCACACACGAGATCATCGAGGGTACGCCCATTGCAAAGTATTTCAAGCGCATTTATGCGTGCCGCTACATGTTTGACCAAAACGGCGAGGCCGCATGGCCCGCGCTTGCTATCAACTACACGCTCAAGACCCAGTATATCTACCGCATCTCCAAGGGCATTTTAGACGTGACCGACGACGAGGGCGTCAACCGCGAGCAGGATGAGAGCCTGCGCCGCATTGCCTACCACAACATGATCTACATTGGCGACGGTCTGACCGATATTCCCTGCATGAAGATGGTCAAGGAGCGCGGTGGCAAATCCATCGCGGTCTACCGTGAGGGCAAGGGCGACACGGTCAAGCCGCTGGTGGACGATGACCGTATCAATTACGTTTGCGTGGCTGACTACTCCGAGAGCTCCACCATGGAGAGAATCGTCAAGCTGATGATCGAAAACATGGCCATTGCCGAGAAGCTCAAGCAGGAGGAAAAGCAGCAGCTTTCTCAGTATAAGAAAACGAGAAGCAAGAAGGAATAACCCCAAAAGAGCCGCCGAGGGTGCCGGCTGCTCTTTTTATGCAAAATTTCTCGAATTTTTTTATGCAAAAATATTGAATTGTAGTTTAATTAGTGCTATAATATAATGTGGTCAAATATGTAATGCCTCTGCACCTTGCCGTGTAGGGTACTTAAAAGGAGATAAAACTATGAGTCGCATGATCGGCACCATTTCTCGCGGAGTTCGCGCTCCCATCATCCGTCAAGGAGACGACATTGTTGAAATCGTCACCTCTTGCATTCTTGATGCGTCAAAGGACGCAGGCTTTGCTTTCAACGACAGAGATATCGTGGCTATGACCGAGGCTGTTGTTGCAAGAGCGCAGGGCAACTATGCCTCCGTTGACAATATTGCCAAAGACGTGCGCGCCAAGCTTGGCGGCGACACCGTTGGCGTGATCTTCCCCATTCTGAGCCGTAACCGCTTTGCAATCTGCCTGCGCGGTATCGCCAAGGGTGCTAAAAAGATCGTGCTTATGCTCTCCTACCCCTCCGATGAGGTTGGTAACCACTTGATCAGCATTGACAAGCTGGACGAAAAGGGTGTTGACCCC
>JAZULL010000032.1:0-10496 GCA_045603085.1 Eubacteriales bacterium
GATGGAAAAGAACCGCATGACCATGCGCGTCTCGCGCGACAAGAGCGGCCTTTGCAAGGTGGCCATCGTGGGCTATACCAACGCGGGTAAGTCCACGCTGCTCAACCGCATGACCGATGCGGGGATCTTGGCGCAGGACAAGCTGTTTGCAACGCTTGACCCCACCACAAGAAAATTCGAGCTGCCGGGTGGCGAGAGCATTTTGCTGACCGATACGGTCGGCTTTATCCGCAAGCTCCCCCACCATCTCATCAAGGCCTTCCGCTCGACGCTGGACGAGGCGGTGTATGCCGATATTCTGGTCATCGTGATCGATGCAAGCGACCCCGAGCATGAGCAAAAGCTGGAGGTCACCGAGCAGGTGCTCTCGGATCTGGGGGCTTCGGGCAAGCCCACCCTTTACGTGTTCAATAAGTGCGACCTGGTCGAAGGGCCCTTGCCATGTGTGCGCGGCAGGGATGCTGAGCATCAGGTGCACATCTCGGCCTTGACCGGTACGGGATATACCGAATTTGCCGATATGCTGGAGAGTATGGTGCAGGCGGGCAAGACCCGCGTGACCTTTGTCATTCCCAATGCCAAGCAGGGCGCGCTCAATACGCTGTACCGCATGGCGACGGTGGAGGACGTGGAGTACGGCGCGGATGCTGTCAAGGTGACCGCCGTGGTGGATGCCAAGGTGCGCGGCATGCTGCGCGAGTTTGATCCGAATGCCAAGGTTCAAAAGAACGATTGGGAGTAATTATGGAAAAAAGAGATATATACGACGCTTCGGGCAATAATCTCGGCACGCCGATCGTGCGCGGAGATCCCATGCCCGAGGGCACTTACGTGCTCAGCGTCAGCATTTTTACAATCAACGACAAGGGCGAGATACTTCTGACGCTCCGTGCGCCCGAGAAGCCCAATTTCCCCAATATGTGGGAGATCACGGCGGGCGGCGCGCTGGCGGGTGAGAAGGGGATCGAGGCTGCGGTGCGCGAGCTTCGCGAGGAGACGGGTCTTAAGGCCAAGCCCGAGGATCTGACGCTGCTTGAGGTCATCCGCGAGCCGTCGGCTTTTGTGGAGTGCTATCTGTTCAGAACCAACACCCCTGCTTCTGCGGTGGTTTTGCAGGATAGGGAGACCGTGGCGGCGAGATTCACCTCGCTGAAAAGGTTCGAGGAGCTGATGCACACCGACAGTATTGCCCAGCCCGTGGCATTCCGCTACGGCGTCATCCGCAAGGCGCTGTACCGTGAGATCGGTCTTTGTGGGGTGTAAGATGGCAAACGAGCAGCTTTATATGACGCTCGAAAAAATGGCCTCGGCTGAGTTTGAAGAGAGAAATTCGCTCTTTATCGGTCACGCCGCGCCCATTAAGGACGAGCAACAGGCCATGGCATTTGTCAAGCAAAAGCAAAGGGAATATGCCGATGCCACCCATAACGTATGGGCATATCTGCTCCGTGGCGGCATTGTTGCCAGATATTCGGACGACGGCGAGCCGCAGGGCACTGCGGGCGTGCCGGTGCTGGAGTGCATGCGCAAATCGGGCGCGACCGATATGGTGGTGGTCGTGACCAGATATTTCGGCGGCATCTTGCTGGGCGCGGGCGGACTTGTCAGAGCCTACTCGCATGCGGCAAGGATCGCCTTGGATGCAGCACATATCATTACGTATCATAAGTATGGCGAATACAGCATGATCTGCTCGTATTCGGATTATCAGAAATTCAACCTGCTGCTGCCCCGGATGGGTGCATTGGTGGATGAGGTGGAGTATGCCGATCAGGTGACGGTGCATTTTGCGGTCAAGGACGAGCACGTCGACCCCTTGTGGAGACGTATCTCGGAGATCAGTAACGGCAAATGCCTGCCCGAGAAAACCGGCGAGAGATACGACTATCACGAGTCCGACGGCTGACGCTGTTGGCCATCACCATTCGGTTCAGTAACACAGGTAAAAGTTTGGATCAAGCTTTTGGGGCTTGATCCAATTTTTTGTCTGTAGCCGTACCGAAAGTCATCAAAAAATCGATAATTCACAAAACTTTATCGAAAAATTCGCAAGAAAAAAAGGAAAATCGCAAAAAATTGCGTATATTATATTATGAAGAGGAAATTTCATCGGGAAAGTGAGGTTACATATAGTGCAAGATAGCTTTGTCAATATCTTTCTGGAAAGAGAAGAGCAGTCTCTCTCTCCCTACGCATTCCGTACGGCCAATACCCGCGGCAGAGAACGCTACCAAGCCCCCTGCCGGCTTCGCACCGAATTTCAGCGCGACCGCGATAAGATCACACATTGTCAATCCTTCCGCCGCCTGATGAATAAAACGCAGGTGTTCCTCGCCCCCGTGGGCGACCACTATCGCACCCGCCTGACCCATACGCTTGAGGTCACGCAGATCGCCCGCATCATGGCGCGCGCCCTGCGACTCAACGAGGACCTGACCGAAGCCGCCGCGCTGGGTCACGACCTCGGACACACCCCCTTCGGTCATGCAGGCGAGCGCGCCCTGCAGCAGTGCTTCTCCTCTGACTTTACTCACTATAAGCAAAGCCTGCGCGTGGTTGAGAAGCTGGAGAATGACGGCATGGGTCTCAATCTTACCTGGGAGGTCCGCGACGGCATTCTCAATCACTCGGGCTCGATCGATTATTTCGGAGCATCCACGCTGGAGGGCGTCCTTGTCAAGTACGCCGATAAGATCGCGTATATCAACCACGATATCGACGATGCCTGCCGCGCGGGAATCATGTCGCTTGAGGACATTCCCGCACGTCTGCGCGAGTGCCTGGGCCAGAAGCACAGCCAGCGCATCAATACCATGGTCACCTCGGTCATCCGCGGCTCTGTCGACAAGGATCATATCACCATGACCCCCGAGGTGCAACAGGCCACAAACGAGCTGCGCGATTTTCTGTTTGAGCACGTCTATCTCAATCCCGTTGCCAAGGGTGAGGAGTCCAAGGCCGTGGATATGCTGATCAAGCTGTACGAATATTTCGTAGCACACCCCGAAAAGCTGCCCGAATCCTATCGCCGCAATATCGAAACGGAATCTGTGGAGCGTTGCGTTGCCGACTACGTGGCAGGCATGACCGACCGATATGCCATCCAGCTGCATAGCGATCTGTTTGTTCCGCAGGTCTGGAGGGGCAGATAAATGATGATACCGAGAGAGGTTGTAGAGGAGGTTCGCCGCCGCACGGATATTGTCGAGCTGATCGGCAGTTACGTCACACTCAAGCGCGCGGGCTCAAACTACAACGGTCTGTGTCCCTTCCACAGCGAGAAAACGCCGTCGTTTACGGTGTTTCCGGACAGCGAAAGCTTTTATTGCTTTGGCTGCGGTGCAGGTGGGGATTGCGTGACCTTTGTCATGAAAAACGATAATCTGGACTACCCTTCGGCAGTCGAGGTGCTGGCAAACCGCGCCGGCATCACGCTGACAAGGGAGAAGGATCAGAACCCCGGCGGCCTGACGCGCAAGCGCGTGCACGACATGAATCGGGATGCGGCCAAATTCTTCCACCAATGTCTGCTCAGCCCCGCAGGTGCGGAGGGACTTAAGTATCTGACCGAAAAACGCCGACTGAGCATGGCACTCATCAAGCATTTCGGTCTTGGCTTTGCACCGGGCTCGTGGAATATGCTGACCGATTATATGCTTAAAAAGGGCTATACCGAAAAGGAGCTTGTGCAAGGCTTCCTTTGCGGCATCAGCCAGAAAAACGGACGGGCTTACGACTATTTCCGCAATCGCGTCATATTTCCCATTATTGACACCGCCGGCAACGTCATTGCCTTTGGCGGACGCGTGATGGACGATTCCAAGCCCAAATATCTCAACTCTTCGGACACCCCCGCGTTCCAGAAGCGAAAGAACCTGTTCGCACTTAATTTCGCCAAGAATCACGCTACCGACAGGCTGATCCTTTGCGAAGGGTATATGGATGTGATCTCCCTGCATGCATTTGGATTTGAAAATGCCGTGGCAACGCTTGGCACGGCCATCACCCCCGAGCAGGCAAGGCTGATGACCAAGTACACAAAGCAGGTCGTGATCTGCTATGACGCCGACGAGGCAGGCCAGCGTGCCGCCGTCAAGGCGATGGAGGTGCTGGGGCAGGTTGGCATGGACGTGCGTGTGCTGCACGTCAACGATGCCAAGGACCCCGACGAGTTCCTGAATAAATTCGGTGCCTCCCGCTTCCGCCGACTGGTGGAGGGAAGTCACACCGAGTTTTCGTATAAGTCTGACAAGATCTTTGCAAAATACAGCATGGATATTCCCGAGGAGCGCATCAAGGCAGCCGCGGAGATCTGTGAATTGATCGCTACTGTCCCCTCTAAGGTGGAGCGCGAGATCTACGCTTCTATGGTGGTGGACAAGCTGGGAATCAGCGTTGACAGCCTGAAAAACGATATCGAGCGTACCAGAAGTAAAAAGCTTCGCGCCCTTAAGCAAAAGGAAGGCAAGGATGCCACACTTGCGGCTAAGGGGTATGGAGACCGCGTCAATCCCGACACCGCGAAAAACGTGCAGGCGGTGGCGGCAGAGGAGGCCATTCTGGGGCTTTTGATGATGTATCCCGAGCATCGGCGCATGATCGCCGAGGGACGCATTGATCTGACCGAGAATGATTTCTTCTCGGCACTTGGCAGGCGCGCGTTTACCAAGATCATGGAGCTTGAAGAAAAAGAGGGCGGCTTTGTCTTTACGCTGCTTGGCGAATTCTTCACACCCGACGAAATGGGAAGACTGCAGGGCATGGTGCAAAAGCGCCGTGCGTTGGCAGAAAACGGTACCGCTGTCCTGCGGGCCAGCGTTGATACGCTTCGCGCGCAAAAGCAGCAAAGCGACGCAAAAGAAACGGGTGACACCGTGCAGTCAATCAAACAGCTGCTGGATGCCAAGAAGAAAAAAACTCAGTAAACACTACGTATGTATATAAATGAAAGGAAACCCAAAGTTATGAACGAAACTGCAATTACCACCGGCGAAAACGGCGAAAAGAAGATTACTGTCGAGGAGCTGATTGCCAAGGGCAAGAAGGGCGATCTCTCGAGCGAGGATCTGGACGATGCGCTGGAAGAAATGGATTATGATTTAGACAGTATTGAAAAGCTGTATGAGACGCTGGAGGATAACGGTATTCCGATCGGCGACGATATCTCCACCTCCGAGATCAGCGAGATCGAGAGCGAGGTTGAGCAGTATAGCGACGGCGAGAACATGGAGCGTCTGCTGGGTCAGGAGGGCTTGGCAATTGACGACCCCGTCCGTCTGTACCTCAAGGAGATCGGCCGCGTGCCGCTGCTGACCCCCGAGAAGGAGCGCGAGCTGGCTGAGAGAATGGCTGCAGGCGACGAGGACGCCAAGATGGAGCTGGTTGAAGCTAACCTGCGTCTGGTTGTCAGTATCGCAAAGAGATACGTAGGCAGAGGCATGTTCTTCCTTGACCTGATCCAAGAGGGGAACCTGGGCTTGATGAAGGCTGTTGATAAGTTTGACTACACCAAGGGCTATAAGTTCTCGACATACGCTACCTGGTGGATCAGACAGGCTATCACCCGTGCAATCGCAGACCAGGCCAGAACCATCCGTATCCCCGTACACATGGTTGAAACCATTCATAAGGTGTCCAGATATTCCAGACAGATGCTGCAGGAGCTGGGCAGAGAAGCGACCGCCGAGGAGATCGGCGAAAAGATGGGCATGAGTGCCGATAAGGTACGCGAGATCCTCAAGATCGCGCAGGACCCCGTTTCTCTCGAGACCCCCATCGGCGAGGAAGAGGACAGCCACCTTGGCGACTTTATTCCCGATGAGGACACCCCCGCACCCTCCGAGGCCGCATCCGCAACCATTCTGCGCGAGGTCATCGAGCGCGAGCTGCACACCCTGACCCCCAGAGAAGAACACGTTATCAAGCTCCGTTTCGGCCTGTACGACGGCAGAACCAGAACGCTTGAGGAGGTTGGCCAGGAGTTTGAAATCACCAGAGAGCGTATCCGTCAGATCGAGGCAAAGGCTCTGCGTAAGCTGCGTCACCCCAGCCGCGCACGCCATCTCAAGGGCTTTTTGGACTGATTTTTTGTAAAAAAATTGTGAATTGTTACATCTGAGCAGAAGCGGTTTCGGACGCAAAAACGTGTCCGAAACCGCTGTTTGTCGGCAATAATTTACAAAGAAATCGGGGCGGTTTTGTAACAAATGACGGCGATTTTCAAGCCTTGAAATCGGCCTTTCAAAAAGGTCAAAAAAGGTTTACAAACTTACCCAAAATTATCCTTGACATCACGCCATTTATAGTGTAAAATATAATAGTATGAAATTATATGCCGTGCTTTGCCCGTGGCAGAGCAGGCGGTAGACTTGTAAGGAGGACTATCAATGAGAAACAGATTTATCTGTCTGACATTGAGCATGCTGATGCTTCTTTCCGTGCTTCTGACCGGATGCCAGGATAAAGACGACACAGCAGACGTTGAGCAGATCACCGGTATTACCCTGACTATGTGGGTAGTATCCGACCGTAAGGTTGCCAATACCGACGAGGAAATGGCAGAGATCAAGGCTGAGCTGGCTGCTAAGCACGGCGAGGGCTCGACCGCTTATAACGAGGCTGTTGCCGAAGCCGAGGCTGTCAGACTGGCTTACGAAAATGTTGAAGCCGAGATCACCAAGATCACCAAGTCCAAGTTTAAGGTAAACCTTGACTTGTTCTTCTATACCGAGGACGAGTACTATGATAAGGTTGAGGAGACCATCAAGCTCAACCAGGATTATCAGGAGCTCAAGGAAAAGGCTAACAAGGCACTCAAGAAATTCCTCAAGGATGCCAAGGCTGAGGGCAGAACCGATACCGATAAGCTCAAGAAGGAATTCTATGAGCTGTATCCTCAGTATTCGGAATTCGCCAACGTGGCCGATGAGGACGAGGAAGAGACCGAAGCAGTAGAAGAGGTAACCTCCTACAACGAGTACGAGATTGCCGAGATCGTGTATCCCGAGCTGCGCAAGTACCAGATCGATATTATCTATCTGTCCGGCTTTGAGCGCTATAAGGATTACATCGAAAACGAATGGATCCAGTCTCTGGACGACGAAATTTCGGGCGCTTCCAGAAAGCTGACCGACTATATCTCCGCAACCCTGCTGGGCGGCGTTCAGGTTGACGGTGCTACCTACGCCATCCCCAACAACGTTTCGATCGGCGAGTACACCTACCTGACCATCGACAAGGAGCTGTTCGATAAGTATTACTACAACATTACCGATATCGAGGACGTTCTGGACTGCAGATACTTCCTGGCCGATATCGTAAAGTATGAGGCTGTCAATAACGTACTGCCTTTGAACGCTACCTACGAAGAGTGCATGAGCATGCTGGTATGGTACTGGTCCATGACCTACGAGGAGCACATTCCGGATGCGGATGAGCCCGAGGATGACGATGACATCGGTAACGTCGGTGACATCGAGGATGGCACCGAAGAGCAAGAGCCCGTTAAGATTTACGACTACTACTTCGATCAGGAGGGCGATGCCTTCTCGATGTTCGGTACCGTATACGGCTCCGCCGCTAACCGCAACCGCGGCAGCATCCGTCTCCAGTTCTCCAACCTGTTTACCAAGACTGAGTATACCGACATTCTGCGTGAGATGATGATCTTCAAGTACGAGGGTTACTTCGGCCAGGCAGAAGAAGGCCAGATCGTTGCAGTTGACTTTGTAAAGGGCAACTCCGATATCAAGAAGGCTATGGAAAAGGACGGTTACTTCACCGCCGAGAACGGCAGACAGTACTACGCTGTTATCGCCGAGTATCCCGAGGCAACCGAAAATGAGCTGTACGGCAACATGTTTGCAGTCAGCGCATATTCCCACTTCTCGGTAGGCCGCTCCATGAGTATCATCACCTACCTCAACACCAACTCCACCATTCGTAACCTGCTTCAGTACGGTATCGAAGGCAAGAACTACGAGCTGAGCGAAGAGAGTGCAGGCTCTGTTATGACCACGCTGGATGACACGTACAAGATGTCCATCGAGAAGACCGGTAACGTCTTCATGGCACATCCCGGCCCCGGCCTGCGTGCCGATGCTTGGGAAGGCGCAAGAGAGCAGAACAACGAGTCTCTGATCGACCCGCTGCTGGGCTTCAACTTCAACACCATGCTGGATGGCGACGAGAACGGTCTGGACATCGACCCCCACTACGCCGGTGTCAAGCCCAAGGATGATGAAGAATATACTCCTATGGGTATGATCGATAAGATGACTGTCAAGAGCGCAGAGATCCAGGCGAGAATCGATGCTTGCACCAACGTAAACGAGCTGGATGACCTGCTCGCAGTACTCAAGGAAGAGCTTAAGGACAGCTTGCCCGCAAACAAGTGGATCAAGAAGGCTAACAACCCTGCTTACGATCCCGATGCTGCAGCAGAATCTCTGGCTGACGAGGATCCCTCCAACGACGACCTGTCCAAGGGCCACTCTCCTTACACCATTTACGTCAACTGGCTGACCGAGTACGGCTACGACGTTCCCGCAAATTAATGAACAGTCAAGAGGCTGTTGCATCACGCAACAGCCTCTTTTTCAAAGGAAGAGATATGAAGTATACACATATAGTATGGGATTTTAACGGAACTCTCCTGGACGATATCATGGCAGGCATCGACGCTGTCAACGATATGCTGTCGCGCCGCGGCATCGCCACCATCGGGAGCGTGGAGCAGTACCGCGAGCTGTTCTGCTTTCCTATCATTAATTATTATGCAAAGCTTGGCTTTGATTTTGAGAAAGAGGACTACTACCGGGTGCTCGCGCCCGAGTGGGTGGCGCTGTATCTGGAAAATTATAAGCGCAGTAGCCTGACTGACGGGGCGGAGCGAGTTCTGTCTGCGCTTAAGGCACTTGGTTACGATCAAATTCTGCTGTCCGCCACCGAGCTGGAAATGCTTAAGGGTCAGCTCAAAGGGCTGGGGCTTGAGGGATATTTCACCGAGGTCTGGGGACTGGATAACATTCACGCTGGCGGCAAGGTGGATAGGGCATTGGCGTGGCGAGAGGCGCATCCCGGTGCGGTTGCGCTGTTCGTGGGCGATACAGTTCACGACTATGAGGTGGCATGTGCTGTGGGCGCAGATTGCGTGCTGTATTGTGGCGGGCACCAAAGCCGTAACCAGCTGGAATCCTGCGGCTGTCCCATCATCGAAAGACTTGACGATTTGATTGCTCTGCTATCTGCCCAGTGTTGACAGCAGCGTCAGCAAACGCCTGCAAGCGCAGACGTAGCCGCTGTCGTCCTTTGTCTGTATGCCGGCTTGCATTTCGGCAAACTGCAAATCGATCTGATCCAAAACCGCAAGTGGCGTGGAAAGTGCGATCCATCCCTTGCGGTTTTTCCATGCTTGCAGGGCCTGATCAAAGGCTTCCCGCGAGGGCGCTCCCTCGGTCATTGCAATCACCTCTGCGACCATCTGATCGCGCACAGAGCACACATATATATTATGGAAGAAAATCGTCAGAAGCATGACTGCAAAAATGAGTGCCGCAACGCGTAATCGTTTCATGTGTCCCTCCTTTGAATCCGGACGTTGCCGCTATCATCGATCATCATATAAAATACCTGCGCCGGCTCAAGACCGGCCTTTTTTATTTGCGCATCCGCCCACGCGCGGTCACGACCTAACTGTCGGAGCGTGTCGTCGGAATACACACCGTCACAGAATACAATGTGTAAAAGACCGTTATCGTGTACCTTGATTTTCATGTCGGATGCTGTTGGCGGCGTATCGGCGGCGTTGGTGATAATGCTGATCTTGCCGTTGCTCTCTAAAATTGCATAACGAACCTGCGAAATATCGGCGATGTTCTTTTGCCGCAGCTCACACAAAAGCTCGTCCAGCGAGATACGAACCTTCTCCATCTCACTGCGGATCGGCTTGCCATCGCGGATCAGTACAGCTGGCTTGGGGGAGAGCAGCATCTTGATTTTGGGAAAGCGAAGCGACAGCCCGGAGGTGAACACCTCAAAGGAAGCCAGTGTGATAACGGGTATGATGGCATAGCTTAGCGGTGTGTTTCGATCGGTGATAGGGATGGTGGCGATCTCGGAAAGCAAAAGGGTGATAACCAGATCGGTCACCTCCAGCTCGCCCAGCTGGCGTTTTCCCATCAATCGCATAATGGCGATCAAAAATACGTAGATCAGAACGGTGCGAAGCAAAATGGTAATCATGGCTCTCTCCAAATTGTTATTCGGTCATATTGTGGCAGAAACGCCGTGTTTTATGCAAAGAGGCGCGTGTCGTGCGTCCGATTGTTCAACATGCACAAAAACTAATATAAAGACCTATATACTTTGTCGAAACCCACACTTGACAAAGAGGGATGAAAGTGGTAGAATATTCAAGGTCGCGAGAGCGGCGGATATCGCAGAAAAATGAGCTTGGATCGATAGAAAAAAGTCAAAATTTTGAGAAAAAATTTTGA
>JAZULL010000033.1:0-66404 GCA_045603085.1 Eubacteriales bacterium
GAGCAGTTTTGACGCAGCAGATTTTTTCGAGCACAAAAGCTCTTCCTGCAGGACATACAGGCGGTATTTCCAAGGGAAGAGATAAAGGGATCGGGAAAATCTGCACGTCAAAACCAACTTGGTTCGGCTCCCGTGCGGCTATGAAAGAAAATCCCCGCCAAAGGCGGGGATTTTCAACCGCAATTTTGCATTCTGCATTTCGCAATCGGGGATGAATGACGTTTAACTTAACAACGCTCGGTCGTTGGCAAACTCCTCTCCGCTGTTCTGAGAGAATTTCTTGACCAGTGCGTCAACCGTCAGAGCCTTCTTTTCCTCGCCCGAGACGTCGAAAATAATGCGACCCTCGTGCATCATGATCAGGCGGTTGCCATAAGCAATGGCGTCCTTCATGTTGTGGGTGACCATCATGGCGGTCAGGCTGTTTTCGTCGATCAGCTTTTGGGTGATCTCCAGCACCTTGGCGGCGGTTTTGGGGTCAAGCGCGGCGGTGTGCTCGTCGAGCAGCAGCAGCTTTGGCTTTTGCACGGCTGCCATCAGCAGAGTCAATGCCTGGCGCTGGCCGCCCGATAGCAGACCGACCTTGGCGGTCATGCGGTCCTCAAGTCCCAGATCCAGAATCTTGAGCAGCTCGCGGTATTTCTCCTTTTCCTTGCGGGTAATGCCCCAGCGAAGTGTGCGGCGTTGACCGCGGCGTGCCGCAATGGCCAAGTTTTCCTGAATTTCCATGGTTGCGGCTGTGCCGGTCATGGGGTCCTGGAAGACGCGACCGAGGTACTTGGCGCGTTTATGCTCGGTCAGCTTTTTGACGTGAATGCCGTCAATGATAATATCTCCCTCGTCGATCGGCCAGACGCCCGCAATGGCGTTGAGCGTGGTGGATTTTCCTGCGCCGTTGCCGCCTATGATGGTGACAAAGTCGCCGGGAGCAAGATGCAGATTGACGCCGCAGAGAGCGCGCTTTTCATTGATCGTGCCCGCATTAAATGTTTTTTGTACGTTTACAAGCTCAAGCATCAGCGCCGCCCTCCTTTACGTCTTTTTTGTGTTTTTTATGGTGGGGCTTGGAAAAATGCGTCTTTTTCCAATAGGGGACAGCCAGGAAAATGGCCACGACCACGGCGGACAGCATCTTGAGGTAGTTGGAGTCCAGACCCATGTAAATGACCGTGGAGTAGACAAAGAAATAGGTGATGCCGCCAAGCAGAACCGTGATCAGCTTGAGCGCAAAATTGTTGCGCGCGATCCAGCCGAACAGAGCCTCGCCGATGATGACGGCCGCAAGACCGATGACGATCGCGCCCTTGCCCATGTTGATGTCGGCGTTGCCCTGATACTGTGCAAGCAGTGCGCCCGCAAAGGCCACGATGCCGTTGGACAGCACAAGGCCGAAGATTTTGGCAGAGCCCGTGTTGATACCTTGCGCACGGCTCATCTGCGCGTTTGCGCCGGTGGCGCGAAGGGAAGCGCCGTATTCGGTGCCAAAGAACCAGTAAAGCGCGGCCACCAGCACGATGCAGATGACCTCCAGCACGATCAGCGATTTATTCATGTCCAGCATGGTGACCAGCGTGTCAAAGTTTCTGGAGGACAGCGGCAGGTTTGCCGCACTTGCCTTGTCCAGCGCAAAGCCCATGATCTTGAGGTTGACAGACCACAAAATCAGCTGGGTCAGAATGCCCGAGAGAATGGCGGGAATACCCATGAAGGTGTGGAACAGACCGGTCAAAAGACCTGCCGCCAGACCTGCTATAAAGGAACAGAGCATGGCAAGCGGCAAGGGTGCGCCCAGCGTCATCATGGCGGCGCACACCGCGGCACCTGTGCAGATGCTGCCATCCACGGTCAGATCTGCAATATCCAGCACCTTATAGGTGATGTAAACGCCGATCGCCATAATGCCCCAGATCAAGCCCTGCGCAACCGCGCCGGGCAGAGAGGAGATATAGTTCAGAAAAGTAGTCATGATAGGCTCCTTACATGTAGTAATTGAAAATGCGCATACGGGCGGAGATGATCCGCCCGCAAAATATTCAGTTTAAATCTATCAGCTGATGGGTTGGTAGCCGGCAGCCTCCAGAGCGGCGGTATCAATACCGAGGTCTGCGCAAACGGCAGGGTTGTAAACCTTTGTTTCCTGAGGTGCATACGCGATAGCCATGGTGGTGATGTCGGCCTTACCGGTCAGAATATCGGCGGCCATTTCACCGGTCTTGTAGCCAAGATCGTAGTAGCTGATCGAAAGAGCGGCTACGCCACAGCCCTTGCAGATGCCGGATTCGCCCGCGATGATGGGCTTCTTGTTGTCGCCCATTGCACCGTAAATGGTTTCGGCGCAAGCGGCGGCGGTGTTATCGGTGGGGATGTAGAGCGCGTCGCACTCAGCGGCGGCCTTCTGGGTCACGGTGGTGACGTCGTTGGAGTCGGAGAATTCGTACTTGTTGCAGGTGATGCCCTTGGCACTGAGGTACTCGGCAACCTTCTTGACCTGATAGTCGGAGTTTGCCTCGGAAGAACAGTACAGAAGACCAACCGTCTTGGTCTCGGGGAACAGATCAAGGATCATCTGCGCCTGATTTTCAAGATTTGCCAAGTCGGAGGTGCCCGAAACGTTGGAGCCGACCGTGCCGGTGAAGTTGTCAATGCCAAGTGCTACGCCGTATTCGGTAACCGACGTGCCAAGGATCGGGATCTCGGTGGTGGCGCTGTAAGCAGCCTGCAGCGCGGGGGTGGCGTTTGCCATGATCAGGTCAACCTTTTTGGTGACAAAGGAGTTGGCAATGGTTGCGCAGGTGTCTGTCGAGTTGCCGGCGTTCTGAACGTCGATTTCAACGTTCTCTTCGCCCAGCTTGTCCTTGAGTGCCTGCACAAAGCCCTCGGTGGCGGCGTCAAGTGCGGGGTGTGTGACCAGCTGGATGACGCCGACGGTATATTTTCCGTCGTCCTTGTTACAGGAGGAGAGTGCCATACAGCAACCGATGCAAAGAATGAGCGCTAAGATAAGAGAAATTGTCTTTTTCATGATAAAACTCCTTGATTTGTTTTTGTTTTTCACGTCTGCCGTAAAAAACCTTGACTTTTGCATGCACTTAGTATATAATACTTCCATGCATTAGTCAAGCGAATGGTTTTGATAAATGTTATCGAAAATATCGATGGACGGAGGATGGTCATGGAACTCAGAAATCTCATCACCTTTATACACGTCGCGGAGCTTGGGAGCTTTACCAGGGCTGCCGAGCAATTGGGGTATTCGCAATCCACTATTTCGTTTCAGATCAAGCAGCTGGAGGACGAGCTTGGGTGTCTTTTGTTTGAGCGAATCAACCACACCATTACGCTGACCGAGCGTGGCCGCGAGCTGATTTCCTATGCGCACAAAATCCGCGCGCTGACAGAGGATTTCAAGGAAAGTCTGAGCCACGGGCAGGAATGTAACGGACACATTCATATCATCACGCCCGATTCGGTGTGCGAGGAGATGATCTCGGCGTATTATCGGGATTTTCATGGCAGGTATCCCGGTATTGCAATCAGATTTTCCACCGGTGACACCGGCGTTATGCTGGACAAGCTGGATCATAACGAGGCCGACGTGATCATCACGCTGGATCGCCGTCAGTACCATAAGGATTACGTGATCGCGGCGGAGGAGCTGCTGCCCATGCACTTTGTCGCGGCGGCGAATTCAAAATTTGCGGGCAAGAAGGGTTTATCGATCGGGGATATCATAAACGAGCCCTTTGTGCTGACAGAATACGGACAAGGGTATCGCCGCGTGTTTGACAGAGAGCTTGCCAAAAAATCCTTGGAGATCACGCCTGTTCTGGAGATCGGACGAACCGATATGATTACCTCGATCCTTGCGGGGAGCAATATGATCTCGTATTTGCCGGATTTTGTGACAAAAGAGCTCATAGAAGCGGGAGTGCTGTGCTATCTGGATGTGTGTGATATGAGCATCGATATCTGGAAGCAGCTCATCTATCATAAAAACAAATGGATGTCCAAGAGCCTGAAAACCTTTATAGAATATACCAAAACACACGAATTTTCCAATTGATCTCCAAGAAAAAGCCTGTAGCCTCGCGGCTGCAGGATTTTGTATGAAGTGATGATTTTTCTGTATAAAACGCTGATTTTTCAGCGATCAAATTGACACATATATAAGTTATCAGTATAATTTTAGTAATATTTACTCAACCGCCGTGCGGCGGAGATTGAGGAGGTTTACCATGAAACACAGCTTTTTGACGAGATTGACCTCTGCGCTGTTTGCAGTGTTGATGGTCTTTACGGCTATTCCTGCCACGATTTTAACCGTGTGGGGCGAGGCGATGGATGGATTTGGCGATTATCTTGCCGAGCAAGCGCCCGAAAAGGATAACGTCACCACGTTCATCTATACCGCCGAGGATCTGGATAATATCCGAAATGACCTTGACGGATTTTACATTCTGATGAACGATATCGATCTGTCCGGCAGGGAATGGGTCCCGATCGGTGATAAGGATCATCCCTTTACCGGCACCCTCTTGGGCAGTAGCTATATCATCAGCGGTATGACCATCTCCAATCTGGAGGGGATTGCGCCCGCAAGCGACGGATTCTATTATCTGGGCTTGTTGGGCTATCATACCGGCGTCATTCGCGATCTTGTTTTGGAGAGTTCTGTCACAGCTGACGTATCCGGTAAGAATGCCTACGTCGGCTCGTTTGCCGGCTATAACGCCGGCAAGGTGCTGAATTGCTATGATAACATGACCAAGGTGTATGATCTGGATACCTATACCGGTGACAAAAATCTCACGGTGGGCGACTGTCATACGATCATGCTCAAGGGCAGCGGTGGTACGTATACCGGCTATACCATTACTGTGGCCGAAACCGCGTTTTCCGGTGTGACGATCATACTTCGTGACGTAAACCTGACAAACTGTACGATCAAAGCCTCGGGTAACGTTGATGCAGACGTGTGTATCATTAGCTATGGAACAAGCAATTCCATCTCGGGTGTCGCTAACTCAACCACCCAAACGCATGCGGCAACGGTTAATCTGCCTAAATCGAAAGTGTCCGTGTTAGGCTCGGCTCCGTTGGATGTGTATGGCGGAAATGGTAGCACATCTACTTCCCTTGGAGTGAGCCATCCCGGATTAATGGCGCTTGTTGCTTCTGATCTATATGTGAAAATGGATGGATGTATATTGACTCTTTGCGGAGGCAGTGGAGGTCGAGGGCTGGCACGCACATCTTCGTCACTGTCTACCTCAACGACGTTCGCTGCTCTTTCGGCATTGGTGTGTGGTGGACAAGGAACAAGGGCCATACGGACCTCCTCGATTATAGCGGTGTCCGAGGTGGATCTTAGCTCCGGTGATGGGGGCACAGGAGGCTTATTTAACTATAAAATTTTTGGTTCGTCGTATTTAAAAATTGGTGGAAACGGAGGGAATACTGTAGAGCCAGTTGACTTATCTAAAACGACCATTGTGGGGAAAGCCAGGTTGTTCGTCGGGCTTCCCGGACGTTCCGGTCAAGGTTCATTCGGAATGGATGGGATAAGAGAGGCTTCATGGACGGAAAAAACCATCGATACGGTGAGTGGAACCGTGTATACGACTGACTTGAACGGAAAGATGACCGAGGAAACGACAGAGATCGTTGAGCCGGTGATGCCTGCTCAACCCATCTACGGCTATCACACCCCAAATGCGGCCGCAACGCTGAATCTGACAAGATGGGATCGCACTTCTTCAAACTACACACAGGGTAGCGCCGGCATGACCGAATACGAGGGAGCACTGTATTACGGCCCGGCCGAAAACCCCTATGCGGTTCTGGTTCGTTGGATCGCAACCGAGCGTACAATCTGCGAGATCCATCCCGATACCGAATATATTTATACCGGTGCATTCTATGTGGTGAACGATTCGGGTGTGCACGTTGAAAACAGACTCACCACCGTTGAAATTCCCAAGAGCGTGGACGCGATTGGTAAGGCGGCGTTTTACCGATGCAAGCGCTTAACAAGCGTGGTTGCCAAGGACGTACTGGTGGACGTTGGCAGAGAAGCCTTTGCGGAATGCACGTCCCTGACCTCTGTGGAATGGAAGGATGCGCCCGAGAAGCCTCTGATCGATCTTGGTCGGTATGAAAAAAAGTATCTGGACCTGACTTACAATGATCAGGGTGAGCTTCGCCTTGGATACGGTGTATTTGCGGGCTGTACCTCGCTGACCTCCATTCGCATTCCCGAGGGTGTGACCGAGATTCCGGCCATGGCATTCAGGGGTGCGACCAAGCTGCAGAGCGTGGATTTCGCGGAAAGCACAACCGTGATCTGGCGCGAAGCCTTTGCTGGATGTGAGCGACTCGAAGCGGCGGATCTTGGAAAAATGTCTGCGCTGACTGCTATCAAAGACCATGCCTTTGACGGCTGTACTTCGCTCAAGTCGATATATATTCCCGGCACAGTGCAGACCATCGGCGAAGACGTTTTTGAAAATTGCTCCGAGCTGGAGCGCATCGAGGGTCAAGCAGATGCGGTATATTATCCCGTTATTGACCATTGCCTTTATGAAATAGACGATCCCGAGGCGGCAGAGGATGCACGCACGTACACGCTGATCAAGGGCTGTGAAAACAGTTTGATCACGCAGCATCCCGAATTTCTGAACGATGCGGATGCGGACGGCTTTAACGTCATTACCGTGTCGGGAGTTCGTAAGCACGCATTTTACAACGTGGACTTCAATGCGCCCATTGCGGTTCCCAAGAACGTTGTGCTGGAGGATGACGCATTTGTCAACTGCTCGGGAGAAATTATTATTCTTCCCACGACTTACAACGTAAACGGATTCAAGAACTGTGATGCAGGCTCCTTGTTTACGTATTCCGAGCCCACCGCAGACAATCAGTACAGAATTTTGCTGGACGGTCAGCTGGGCGAGAGTGTGTACTATATTGTTTATGCCAACAAGATCGATGCCGAAGCGGTTATCCTGGTCTACGGTATAGGTGCAACCTATGATTATGCGGTACATAAAACTATTGAAAACGATAAGATTCTGATTACCTCTGCGGTATTTGATGCACAGGGAAAGGAACTTCCTAAGGCGCTGTTGAGCGAAGAGCTTGCGCGGGACGGCACGGAAATTCAGGTCATGGGCTACGTGCCTAAGTATCTGGTCATCCGTGACGGCGTAGAGACCATCGGCACGTCCGTCTTCTATGGCATGGAGCCGTATCTTGAAAGCATTCAACTGGGTGAAGGATTGAAGAAAATTTCTGCCAAAGCCTTTGATTTCACGCACGGATCCACCATCGCGCTTCGCAACGTTACCTTCGAGGGTGATTGTCCGCAGATCGATCAGGATGCATTTTTGTTCCATCACTCTGCAACGGCACTGTCCGAGTTGCTGGTATTTACGTATGATCAGGATGCTGCAGGTTGGACGTACAACGGCATGCCCTATACGTATTACGTTGAAGGTCAGGGACTTGTGACCCAAAAGCCTGACGACCCGTCAGCCCGTTGCTTTATGGTCACCGGCTCCGAAAACATCAATTACGTCAACACCGCCGGCTATGATAAATACGGCATACAGTATGCACTCTTGGGCGAGGAACAATACGTTGACCAAGGCGGTAAGACAAAAACGGTATTGACCGCGCAGGTGATCGGGTACAAGGCCACCGCCAATGGCGATAAGACCATTCAGATTCCGCACAAGATCCTGATGAACGGTAATTTCTACTACGTCGTATCAGTGGCGCAGGATGCGTTCAAGGACAATACGGTTTTGGAACAGATTACGATTCAAACCGACGTGACCGCAGATTTCATTGAAGACGGCGAAAGCTACGGGTTCGATGGAGTGTCCTCCATTCATTCCGGCGCATTTGCGAATTGCTCGGCGCTGCTGTACTTTGTCGGTGACAAGCTTGCAACGTTAGATGAGGACGCCTTTACCGGTGTGGATTATATCGTTGTCAATCCTGCTACGGAAACCCACGGCTGGAGCACTGTGATCGGCCAATCGACCAACGTCTACACCTCCCGGGTACTGAGTGGTTATACCGATGCCGACGGCATTTATTATACCGTCGATCTCAAGAACAGAACCGCGATCGTGGGCAAGAAGAGTGACAACAGTGAGGAGAGCATTGCCAACACCTCTATGTCCAAGAAGGCTAACGTGGTCATTCCCGAGTTTGTTACTTATAACGACCGCCTTTATAAGGTTGTAGGCTTTGACCGTTATGCGTTTTACAACAACAAGTCGCTGGAATCCATCACGATCAGCCGCTTTATCGGTGAAGGTCAGACGGAAGCAGCTCCTGCAATCTGGGATTGCACGTTCCGCAACACCGAGAATTTGTGGCAGATCCTTGTGGATTATGACAACAAGTACTATCAGGCGGACGGCAGCATGCTGCTTGGCAACCCCCTGCAAGCAGGCGAGGATCAAACGATCTTTACCAGATTGATCAAGTACCCCGAGGGAGATAACAGACCTACGCTGATCGTTCCCGATCAGGTAACGGTAATTGAAAATTATGCAGTAGCAGGCAACGCATATCTGAAATGCGTCCGTCTGGACGACGTAACGGTCGTCGGCTCGCATGCTTTCTGGAACTGTACGAATCTGGATACGCTGGAGGGGGATTATCAGCTGCACGATATCGGCGACAGCGCGTTTGAAAACACCGCGCTCAAGGGCATCAAGTTCACCGATGCGCTTGCAACCATCGGCACGCGCGCGTTCTACAACACCGACCTTGAAGGTACGGTGGAACTGAGCGCATACGCTGTTCAGATCGGTGACAGCGCGTTTGGTCGATGCTCCGAGATCACTGACTTCAAGTTCGTGGACTTTGGATCAGGTCATCCTTGGCCGAACAACTATGATAATTCTTACTGGACCGTGGACGGCGTTCTGTTCGGCTATACGCTGACCAATTCCGGCACGAGAGTTAAGACGCTGTTGCAGTATCCTGCGTCCGATACGTCAAAGACCGATTACGATATGTCTGCGCTGGCAGAGGATACCGTACCGGTAGCCATTGCAACCGAGGCATTCTGGGGTTCCAAGTATCTGACCAAGATTCGCATGCATGACCGTACCGCGCTGGTTGGAAGCCAGGCGTTTGCAAACTGCAACAGACTGACCTACGTTAAGCTGGGTGCAGACTATCGCGGAAGCGGCGATGAGACTACCGGTCAGGCAGGCGTTTTCAGCTACAACCTCTTTGTAGACAGCCCCGCGCTGGAGGAAATCGAGGTTGCAGAGCAGAATCAGTATTTCTGCCACGACAGCAACGGCGTGCTGTTCTCCAAGGCTCTTGACGTGCTGTATTGCTATCCCGCAGCAGTGCAAAGAGTCAATTACCGTGTGCCCGCGTCGGTGACCAAGGTCTACGATTCGGCGTTCTACGGAAATACCAATATCAAGCAGATCGTTTTCAACACCACCGAGCCTCTCTCGATCGGCTCGCGCGCATTCGGCAGCTGCTCCAGCTTGACCGAGGTATACTATATTACCGAAACCGTGCCCACGGTGGGTGAAAAGATCTACGATAATACGCCCATGCGTCTGCAAACGTTGTTTAAGGAAGAGTTCCAGACCCGTGGCTGGGCGGCGGCTGTGGCAAATTCCAAATGGTGCGAGCGCAATATCGCGGCGTACCGGACCATTGGAACCGTGCCCAACGCAACGCTCAAAACCAACGATTACCTGCTGAATCTGGTGGGTACGGACGGCGCGCCTTTGCAGGACGTTTACGTTATTGTAACCACCTACGTAGAATCCGATCTGATCGACGCATGGGTGCCGCACAAGTTCTATCTGCATACCGATGAGAACGGACAGGTGGTATTCTCCACCCTGGATAGTGATGCTCAGGTTCGTGCAGACATTCACGTTTATGCACAGAAGGAAGGCTATTTCCCCTACGATTACGATCTGTACATCGATACCGATATGTTGATCTCCTACCTGACCCTGACCAAGGAGCCCGACGTCTTCGGTGTCAGCTGTGAGGACAGGGATATTCAGAGCCAGACAATAGACCTTAACCTGCAGCTTCGTCTGGAGGAGTGCGGCGTGACCTCCTTTGTCAACGGCGAATTCATAACGCAAGACGCAGAGACCACGTACTCGGATATCCCGATCACGGTTCTGGGCTTCTGGGATTCCAACTGTACCGATCCCGTGTTTACGCTCAAGCAGGGTGATAGGATCCTGCCTGCCACACAGGAAGTCAACGGCAGGGCATGCACCTTTGTGGTATCTTCCGAGCATCTGGTTCCCAACCGGCCCATTTGTGCTACCATTACGGTTCGCCATGGCGAGGAAGTTCTGGAAATGACCAAGACGCTGAATATTAACGTCAATAAGTTCGATTTCAGCAAGAATGACGTGAATACGGATGCGTCTTCCGAATTCAAGATGTCCGATCTGCCCAATTGGCTGGAGGCGATCGTAAACTCCGGCTCGCTGGAATTCAAGGTTAATGACAGCGTTAAGCTTGGCATGGACATTGAATTGACCGAGTCCGAGGTGCTGATTTCGATTGACGCCGATTTCTCAAAAACCTTCCAGACCTCCGTGCCCTTGAAGGACGCGAAGGCGGGCTATGAGAAATACTACAAAAATGGCAAGGGAACGTATTTCTTTAGGATCATAGATCTTGAAAAGGGATTGACGTATGCCATTCGCTTCGCGCCTTCCGCGCAGGATACGTATACGTATTACCGTCTGCAGGTATATCCCACGGCGCTTGGCCGTCCTACCAAAGCAGATGACAAGTCTGTGGTTTACGGTGCGTTCAACGAGAGTAAGTTCATGCAATCGCTTCCTGAAGGAAGAATCAAATATGAAGCGAAGGCTTATGTGATCAAGACTGCTGCAAGCCTGTGGCTTACGGAAAACGGGAAGGACAGTCCGACACAGTTCCTGAATGGAAAAACCGTTGACTTAACCGGATTTAAGGCGCCCTACGAGGAATATGCCCGTCCCAAGGACAAGTATTCCACGGATCTGACACAAAAGTTTGGCCTGAATATTGGCGGACAGTTGGCGCTGGGTTACAGCGGGGAAGACGGCTTGACCGTTAAGTCCGGTAAGATCTACGGCTATATTACCTATCAGTTAGAGCACAACATCTACTTCTCTATCGGTGTGGTGCCTGTTGTTCTGACCATAGAATTGAACGGTAAGGGCGGCGTTGTTGCCACGCTTGCTCCGGATACGTCCGGAAAGTGGAGCTTCCGGGATCTTGCGCTCAGGGCAGAGGTAGATATAGAAGTCTCCTTTGGACTGAACCTGGCCATTGCGTCGGGAGGCATTTACGGTAAGCTCGGCTTTGTCGTGAATTACGTGATCTTGCCGGAAGAAAACATGACCGAGCTGGCATTCAGTGGCGAATTGGGCGTGTACGTCAAGGTTTGGCATTTCAAATATAGGCTATCTATCTTTAAAGGAACGTACGATTGCTTGACGGGAAATTGGGACAAGGAGCATATCTGGGATAGATTCAACGCGTCTCTATACATGCCGGAGCTGTACGAATACGGGGAAGACTGCAATATAGATGCAAGACTTGCGTATATTGACGGCGAGCTGTACCAGTTCTACTTTGCTTCCGTAACCGATGCGCAGTACGACCAATACAATTCTACCAAGCTGATGTATTCGGTATACGACGCAACCGAGGATACGTGGAGTGAGGGTGTGCCGGTGGACGACAACGGCTATACCGATACAAGCTATATTGTGTACCGACATGACGGTCGCGTTTACGTTGCATACACCCAGCAGACCAAAAAGCTGGATGAAAACAGCGCAAACGATACGTATCAGACCTGCGAGGGTCTTTCCCTGAAGTGTATTGAGGTTACTGAGATGCTGAACGGCGCACAGCCCGATACCGTATTGGATGGCAAGGCTTCTCCCGAGTATAAGTACCTGCTGCAGATCGGCAGCATGAACGGCGCGCCGATCGTGGTTTGGGCAGAAAATGCCGATAATAACGTCTTCGGTACGTCTCCCGATAACTATTACGACGAGCAGACCGGAGAGTCCTACGTATTTGAAACGACTGCAAACTCTATTCATTATGCAAAATTGGAAAACGGCGTTTGGGTAGAGCAGGAATACGTGATTGACGGCCTTTCCTCCGTAACCGACATGGCGCTTGACGGAAGCATGCTGTACTACGTGATCGATACCGACGCGGACCTGGCAGACAACGCCGACAGCGTGCTGTACTGCGTGGATCTGGCTGACGGCAGCCATACGACGACAACTGTCAGCGGCGTTTCCTCTGTGGAATGCACCGATGGCAACGTCACCTACTATTATGCAAACGAGTCTTGCCTTGCAAGCCCCGATCAAGAGCTGGCTTTGCCCATGCAGGGCAAATTCTCCGCAGGCTATTTGCCTCTGACCGATGCAAACGGTGATCTGATCGCCATGATCTATCAGGGCTCCAAGAACTGGGAGAAGGACGGTAAGACCGAGACCTGCTCTGTGATGTACGCAGTATTTAACGAGAACGGCACGTGGGGTGCGCCTGTCGAGATTTATTCTCCCGATCAGGCAGACCGCTACGTTACAGGCTACGATGCGATTCGTTTGACCGACGGCCGCTTGATGCTGGCAATGCAGATCTGCGATGCAGACGGCAATACGGTCGATCACGTTACGGAGTTCTACGATCCCGACAAGGTCAATTTCGATTATACTTACGAGATCGATTATGAAAATCAGCAGATCCTGTATACCGTAACCAACTTGGGCGGTCAGTCTGCAAGCTTCTCGCTTGAGCGTGGCGAATCTGCCACCGTTGCATCGGGTGAGAGCGCTGTGCTGGTCTACCAAATGGATAAGAGGGTGGGAGACACCGAAGCAACGCTTAAGGTCAGAGCGTCCCGCGACGGCGTAGTGCTCCGGACCCTGGAGAAGGGAACCGTTTCCACTGCTTACGTGGATCTGGTGCCTCTGTCCAAGCAGCTGGTCATCGGTGAGAATAACACCATGCTGATCGGCGTTCGCAATTACGGTAACATCACGTCCAAGGGTGGAACGCTCTACATCCTTTCGGGAGAAATTGCGTCTGAGTACGTGCTTGATGCTCAAAGAGAGCAAAAGCTGATCGAAAGTGCCATTTACAGTGTCGATTTGCCCGAGATCGGTGCAGGTCGTCTGGCATATTTTGAACTGCAGCTGGATGAGAGTCTGGTTACGGGCGGCGACGGTGTCATTTCGATGTTCGTTGTGCCCAATGGCGATGAGCCTCAGGCTTGCATTGAAAACAACCTGGATGCAATCTATCTGGACGAAATTACACAAACCACCTACGGTGAGCAGCCCGAGCCCGTTGAACCTGCTCCCGAGCTCTCCCTGACGTTGGACACCTTCTATAAGTACAGCGAGGAACAGCCTGTGCCGGCGGTTGGCATTGACGTCACGGTCATTGGCAAGAATACGGGAGATATCAGTCTGATGCTGGGAGACACCCTGCTGACACCCGGTGATCTGACCGGTGAGGGTCAAAACGATTACGGTATCGTGGAGCACGGCACTTACAGCCGTACGCTGCGCATCCGTCCCGAATATCTCAACGGTCTTGAGGTGGGCGAGCATACCTTTAAGGTAATTGTTGGCGGTGTTGAGCTGCTCTTCACGGTCAACGTAAAGGAATTCGAGATTAAGCAACCGGTTACTTACGAGGTGAAGTTCGTTTACGCCGATGGCGAAAAGATCTTCACTCTGCCCACCGAGCAAGAGGAGTACGCCGCGTTCTTTGATTCGATTCCCCGGGGTTCGGATCAATTCCTCGGTTGGGACAGCGATAACGACGGTCAACCCGATGAATTTTCTTATGCGGAAAAGGAAACCGTATATACTGCACTTTACAGGCAGGAGCTTGTTACGTACGTGGTGACTTGGGTACTGGCTGACGGCTTGAACGTCACCAAGTCGTATGCCGAGGGAAGCATTCCCGTATGTCCGCAGACCAGCTATAAGGGGCAGGTGATCCGCGGTTGGACAACGGCCGAGGGAGAGACGGTGGATCCGATTCCTGCCGTCAACGGACCTGCGACCTATTATGCGGTATATGACGCAAAGGTCAACACACTTTTGCTGATCGGTTCTCCCACTGTCGGAGGAGCGCTGCAGGCAGATCTTGCCTCTATCGGTTGGGAAGAGCTGACCGACCTGAAGTATCAGTGGTATCTGGACGGCGTTTCCATCACCGATGCCGACAAGGATACGCTTGACGTGCTGGGTGAGATGAAGGGTAAGACAGTGTGGCTGATCGTGACCGACAGCGAGGGCAGAATGGCGCAGTCTGAGCCTCTTGAGGTTTCCACACACGCGCATACCATGTTTTTCTATGCCTACACCGCACCGTCCTGTACGGTCGGCGGCAACGTTGCATATTGGTTCTGTCCCGTTTGCGACATTTGCTATCTGGATGCAGATTGCATCAAGCAGATTGGTGCCGATCAGGTATGGCTGGCACCCATAGGTCACAAATATTATGACGTGGTAACGGATCCGACCTGCCTGAGTCAAGGCTACACCACGCATACGTGCAAAAACTGTGATCATACAGTGATCGACACTTACATTGAGGCTACGGGCCATAGCATGAGCGATTGGGCAGAGATCAAGCCTGCAACCTGTACCGAAAACGGTCTGGAGGCCAGCAAGTGCGAGCATTGCGACTATAGTGAAACCCGTGTGATCGATGCGCTCGGCCACGCTTATGAAGCCGATTGGACGGTAGACGTTGAAGCTACGTGCATTTCTGCGGGCAGTAAGTCGCGTCATTGCACACGATGCGCTGCGGTTACCGACGTGACAGTAATCGAAATTCAACCTCACTCTTTGTCCGAATGGGCAGAGAGCAAGACGGCAACCTGTACCGAAAACGGTCTGGAAACCCGCAAATGCGAGCAGTGTGATTATAACGAGACTCGTGTGATCGAGGCCCTTGGTCACGATTACAGTGACGAGTGGACGACAGACCTTGAGGCAACCTGCATTTCTGCAGGCAGCAAGTCGCATCACTGTACACGTTGTGATGCGGTTACCGATGTGACCGTGCTTGAAATCCTGCCGCACAGGCTGAGCGAGTGGACGCTGGATAAGGCACCCACCTGCACTGAGAACGGTATTGAGACGCGCCAATGCACCAATGGCGATTACTGCAGCTACAATGAAACTCGTATAATTGATGCACTGGGCCACGAATATGAGTCCCACTGGACGGTAGACGTTGAAGCCACTTGTATTTCTGCAGGAAGCGAATCCCGTCATTGCGAGCGCTGTGATGCAGTCACCGACGTACAGCTTGTTCCCATTACCGAGCATTCGATGAGTGAATGGAGGAGCACTAAGGAAGCTACTTGCACTCACACCGGTCTGGAATATCGTGAATGCGCATATTGCCCTTATAACGAAACTCGTGTGATTGCGGCACTTGACCACAAGTATCAAGCTGAGTGGACGGTAGACGTTGAGGCTACCTGCACCTTTGCAGGCAGCAAGTCGCATCATTGCGAGCGCTGTGATGCAGTAACCGACGTCACGGTCATTCCGATCCTTGACCATGAAATGAGCGTTTGGGCTGAGACTAAGCCGGCAACCTGCACCGAAAACGGTCTGGAGTACCGCAAATGTGCGCATTGCTCTTACAATGAGACGAGAACGCTTGAAGCGCTTGGTCATAACTTTGCAGAGGAATGGACGGTAGACGTTGAAGCCACCTGCACCTCTGCAGGCAGCAAGTCCCGCCACTGCGTGCGCTGCGATGCGACTGCAGACGTGCAGAGCATTGCGCTTACCGAACACAGATATGACGGCGGTAAGGTGACCGCACCTGCCGAGCCTGACCGCGAGGGTATCAGAACGACAACTTGTCTGGATTGCGGATATGCTTATACCGAAAGCATTGAAAAATCTGCACCCGAGATGGTTGAACAGTCTGCTACGGTTTGGAATTCCTGGTCCAAGAAGGATGAGCTGGTATTCCGCTCCAATGCCGCTTTCGAGGATTTCGTAGAGCTGAGAATCAACGGAGAGGTTGTCCCTGCGGATTGCTACACTGTGATCAAGGGTAGCATTAAGATTGTGATGGATCCCGAGTACGTGGCATCGCTCCAGAACGGCGACTATACGGTGGATATCGTATCCAAGAACGGTGTTGCTTCCTCTACCTTCAAGGTGGAAAAGAAGACCGTCACGAATCCTTGGTTTGCGGTATGCTGTGTTTCCGGCATGACTCTGCTGGCTGTTGCGGCAGGCTTTGTGCTCGCGATCATTCGCAAGCGTCGCGGCTTGCAATAAGCAAAAACCTTGATAAAAAGCCCTCCTTGGCGCACCTGCTTTATTGCAGGTGCGCCAACCTTATTCGCCGACGGCGAGAAATATGCACTTCGTGCGCGATATTGCCTTTGGCAAAGCAATAATATCACGCCGGGCAGTGCCGGGTATATCACTTGATTTGCATTTTTGCCTACAAATGCAGTGCTTGTCAAGAAAAGAGGACAGAGAACGAAAACATTCTCTGTCCTTTGCCTGTTTGCAGGAGTACGCTGCTCTATTACGAACACGCCTTCAGGTGGGTGAAAAAAGAGCAATATTCATAAAAAATCGCAATAATTTTGCGGGAAACTCTTGCAACTTGTCAAATGCGGTGCTATAATGTGGGGAATGATTAGCAAATCAGTCATTTTAGTTTGCTTTATTTTAGGAGGTTTATTATGGCAGTTAAACAGGCTTCGGGTTATAACATTGACGTTGTGCTTTGCATTGATAAAACGGGCAGTATGGCCCCCATTATTTATGAGTTTCAGCGCAACGCGCTGAACTTTTACAAAATGGTTACGAATGAAATGGATGCTTGGGATCATAGCGTTAACGCGCTACGCGTCAAGGTGATCGGCTTTGGTGACTACGACAGTGATAACCGACCCATGATGATCTCAAAGTTCTTTACGCTTCCCGATGAAAGCAATGAGTTTGAGGCTTTCCTGAACGGTATCAATGCCGGGGGCGGCGGAGATGCTCCCGAAAATGCATTGGAAGCTCTGGCACATGCAATCAAGTCGGATTGGACTGAGGACGGCATCTATCGCAGACACGTGATTATGATGTTTACCGATGCCCCTGCACTTAAGCTGGGTGCACGCACCAACTTTGAAAACGACGACGAGCGCATTCCTATGCCTGCAGATCTTGTCGAGCTTGGCGAATGGTGGGAAGAAATGGAATTCAAGGCAAAGAGATGCGTTTTGTTTGCACCCGACTGCTATCCTTGGGGTGACCTGGCTGTTAATTGGGAGAATGTGGGAGGTATTCCCGTGGGCGTAGGCACAGGTTGCGATGATATTGATCTTGATGATGTAAGCAGGATGCTGATTCGCTCAGTTACTCAGGGTTTTCTATGGTAAGTGAGTATTAATCTCAACAGTTAAATATCCAGTATCTTGAAAGAAAGGCACCTTGCTTGTGCATTTTGTGATTTGCGTGTGCGAGGAGCCTGCTTTTTCGAATAGGAACAGGAAAGCGGATTCGGAAAAATGAAAAGCGGAAGCGTTGAAAAGCAGAGCCGTATCACCCAGCCAATCCTTTGAAAACTCAAGGGTCTTCAGGTACTGTACTCTTTTGCACAGCCAACCTGCTATAATGCAGGCTGGCTGTGCTTTTTTTGTTATTTGCCACTTGTTTTTCATATTTTGCCAATATTCAAACGACTGTTACTTGCACTATGTGAAATTTTGTGTTATACTGGCAATAATATCCCAAATCAATTGGACTTGTTTATCAAGGAGGATTTTTATATGACTACCGAAACAACAAAAGATGTCGGATATGTTATCGACGTTGCTTTGTGCGTTGACAAAACCGGTGCGAATATTCCGGTTTGGATTATGCTTGAGCAAAATGCGGAGCGCATGTATGAAAAGCTTTCCGAAGCGTGTCATTGCAACGGTCGCAGGATTGATTCGTTTCGGGTCAGGATTTTTGCTTTTGGGGACTACGCGGTTGATCTGCGCCCCATGATTATCTCTCGGTATTTTAAGTTTCCTGAGGAGATCAAGGAATTTGTTGAGTTCTGCTTCAACGTGGAAGTGTTTGGTGGAGGGGATGTGCCTGAAAATGCGCTGGAATCACTGGCACATGCGATCAAGTCCGACTGGACCGATGAGGGGACCGTTCGCCGGCACGTGATCATGCTCTTTACCGACGCTCCGGCGGTGGAGCTCGGAGAGCGCCCGGATTTTTCAATAGATGACGAGCCGATGGACATGCCAAAAGATCTGAGCGAGCTTGGAGAATGGTGGAAAGAACTGGATAGAGAGAGCAAGCGCTTGCTGATATTTGCTCCCGAGGACTATCCTTGGCCTGAAATCGCAGCAACGTGGGATCAGGTTGAGTGGACATCGGTCTATGAAGGTCAAGCTTTTCAGGATTTTGATTTTGACAAAGCGATTGCCGCATTGAGCAAAGCTGTATGTCAAGCAGGAGAATAATCGGTCGTGGCCTCTTTACATGATGATTACGGATATCCTTGGGATGACCTTGTTATTGTGTGTGAAACCGCAGCCGGCGTTCAGACCGATTATGCAGGAGGATTGTACGAAATGAATTTTGACAGCATGGTTTGATTTGTCTCGGGAAAGACATTCGTTGGAGCCTGTCATTTTGGATATAGTATGGATCCATGGAATGATCTTTCTCAATGGAGAGATCGTTAACATATTTCCGTGTGTGTTTCACAGGATTCTGCTTTTGCAGAATTTCCTGAAAATCCGAGTGTATTTTTTTGACAAATTGTAACCAAAAATTTTTGTTTGGTACTTGCATTTTGTCTAAATTGGTGATATAATGAACATAATGATTGGACAATCATAATAATTGATTTACTTATTAGGAGGATTTTGCTATGCCGATTGGAAATCAGGGAGGACTTATTTATAACGTTGATATCGTAATGTGTATCGACAAAACCGGTAGTATGGCACCTATTTTGGGTACAGTAAAGACAAACGCTCTCGACATTTACAAGAAGTTCGAGACTGCTATGAACAATGAGGGTAAGAGAGTTGAAGAGCTCCGCATTAAGGTAATTGCCTTTGGTGATTACGATTGCGACACACGCCCCATGATGATTTCGAGATTCTTTACTCTTCCTGAAGAGAATGACGAGTTCGAGGCTTTCCTGAACGGTGTTAATGCAGAGGGTGGTGGAGATGCTCCCGAGAACGCTCTTGAGGCTCTTGCACACGCAATAAAGTCCGACTGGACCGAGGATGGTAACGTTCGCAGACACGTTATCATGCTGTTTACCGACACTTCCGCTCTGGAGCTTGGTGTTCGCACCAACTTTGAAAACGACGATGAGCGTATGCCCATGCCCGCAGACCTGGCTGAGCTTGGCGACTGGTGGGATGAGATGGAATCCAGAGCAAGAAGATTCGTTCTGTTTGCTCCCAACGGCTATCCTTGGGATGACCTTGCTGTTGCTTGGGAAGACGTGACCGTTGTGCCCTCCGCTGCAGGTACCGGGTGCGAGGACGTTGATATTGATACCGCAATCGAAGCACTTGTTCGTTCTGTGGGTAAGGCTACTGTACAGTAAGCGAGCAAATTGACTGTTATCGATAATTACAATTGAATTGCATTAATCAAAAGCTCCTCGCTATGCGTTGTATTGATCCGCATATTGCGGGGAGCTTTTTGATAGTGGCAAATAACAAGGAGATTAAAATGGACTGTAATGTGCAAGAACATTTTTTGAAACTGTTTTGTGGCGGACGAGGAAATAACAATCCCGAGGATGCCCAGCCGATAGTAGAAGACAATTTCCTGCTGGTGGCGGATGGCCTTGGCGGTTCGGGTGGCTTTTCTCATGCCCAGCTGAAGCCTGAAGCGATGCAGGCAGATGCTTTTTTTGATACCGTGTTTTCGGACATCTTTTCTAATTTGTCCGAAGAAGATTTTGCTCGCGTAAAGACGTATGCGGAAACCTCTTTGGAGTCGTATTTGGCATTGGACTACGAAGCAAAGACCGATCGTCGCTGTATTTATACAAGCGGTTATTTTGCTTCCAGATTGGTCAGCACCCTGATGTTCGGCTATTTGCTTGAGATAGGCAAGGACGGAGTGGCGGAAATTATTGAGGAATTTGCACAGCAGGCGGATAATTATGCGGAATTAAAGCGCAAGAATTCCGAGCGCTTTACCGAGATGGTTCGTAACAGATTAGTGCAAGTAGCGAACAATGGAAATTTCGTCAAGGAAACGAAAAATATCAGTAAGAGCATGCTCTTGTTACCGACCACGTTGGTCACTATGTTGTATCTGGAACGGGAGAACCACGTTGACGTAGTGTTCCTGTGGGCAGGAGATTCTCGCGGCTATTCCTGGGATAAGAATGGCCTTTTGCAGATAACAAATGATCACGAAACCGATGGAGTGATGTATAACCAAATCAATTTGTCCGGCGGTTTTTATATTGAATGCGCATATCAACGCATTGCTAAGCCTTGTATGCTGTTCTGTACGTCGGACGGTTGCTATACCTGCATGTCCGCTCCGCTGGAATTTGAGTATTACTTCTTTGATCAGTTTCGTCAGGCAAATTCGTACGAAGAAGCTACCAAACTGTTGATCAAGCTGTATGAGGATAATTCCCAGGACGATGCGAACACGGTTGCCATGCGTGTGTTTGGATATGACTCTTACGATCAACTCAAAGCCGATATTGCCGGACGAGTAGATGCGATTTATGAGGAATATACCGGTGAGCTTCCTGAAATCTTCATCACAAATTTCGATGTGGAAAAGGTCACGGCAAAGAAAAAGATCAATCTTGTTGCAAAGAACCTCAATCCCGAGGAGCATCCGTGGCTTGCTTCGTATCTTCGGGGAACGCTTGGCCGGGATTCTGCCGAGGAAATACAGGCCAAATGTGCCGAGCGTGATCAGCGCATGAATGCATGCCGTGAGCAATTAACCGCTCTTGCAAAAACACATTATTGGAGTCTGGTTGAATACGTCGTGTCACATCAGATCCGGGCAGATTGCTATAATGCACAGGATTATCAGCAATATCAGAAGGTGCAAAGAGATCTCGAATTGAAAAAGGAAATCTTCGAAGATACCCTCGATAAAATCTTTGAGGAATTGAAGAGCGGTGTCGAGGCGGCTGAAAAGGCGCTGTCGGAGATGAAGAATCTGGCTGATCCGCAACCGCATAAAACCCCCGCGATTAACAACCTCAAGTTAGAGGTGGATTGGTTGGTTTCTGTAAGATCTAACAAGAACAAGAACAACGCCAAATCTTCTCTTAAAAAGGAAGAAATTGTGCTTCCCCTGCAACAGTGTCCCGCAGAGTGGGTTAGTGGCCATTGTAGCGAGATCGCAAAACTCAACAAGAGCTTGGCGAAATACCGTGATCAATACGCCGGCGAACACCCTGCATATCTGAAGTGTATTGTGGAGCTTTTGATCAATAAGGATATCAGCACAGAAGCTTTTGCAGCTCTTGATGTTGTTTCGCAGGCGGATCAGTTGGTGAATGAGTTTGTGGAGCTCGGTGCGATGCAGATACGAGAGGCAATAGAGATGCAGCACAAGGAGCTTGCACAGCAGTACTGGATTAAGAATCGCGTAGAGGTTCTTGCCGAGCTGTATGCGGATAATCCTGACGCACCGTTCTGGCAGGAATTTGATCAGTCCTTTGTTACGGCTCTTGCCAATTACTGTGCAGCCTGTGCGGCGATGAAGTTGAGAGATCAGCTTTATGACAGATATAACAGTTATTATTTTAGCAAACAGGAGGTAGTGCAGAATGCTCAGACGGTATAAACTGTTGGGCGAATGGAAATCGTCAACGGGCGGCCTGACGACTTTCGCTGAGAAGGGCGGCCACAAGTATTTTTTAAAAAAATACGATGCTCCGATTCGTCCCACGCATGATCAGGTCGAATCCGGCGTTTTAACCGAGAAAAAGTATCAACGCGGATTGGAGCGATTCAATCGCTTTTACGCTCTGCGTTCCGACATTAATAATGCTCTTCGTTCCATGGCTTGCGCAGGCGGCAATATCATTTGCCCGCTGGAGTGGGGAATTGATGACAATAAGTTTGTTGAGGCAACAGAATACGTCCCCGAGCTTTTGGAAAGAGGAGAAGTCGAACGTCTGTCGGATAAAGACAAGGTCATGGTTTTGATGACGGCGATTGGCGCACTGGTAACGGTGCACAAGCAGGATATCATTCACGGAGACTTGAAATATACCAACATTGCGGTCGCAAAAAACAGTATGGGCTTCTATGTGGGTAAGTTGATTGACTTTGACTGCAGCTACTTTTGTTCCAAAAAGCCCCCGGATTTGGGTGGAGACCAGATCTATATGTCCCCCGAGTTGGGCTTTTGTTGGTTGAATGAAATGAGTCCCGATTGCATTGCGCAGGTCGACTTCAAATCTGATATTTTCTCGCTGGGTGTTCTATTCCATGAATATATGACCAGACAGCGTCCCGAAATGGGAAGGATTCCCGAGGAAATGGCGGGCAAGGATCCCGAATTGATTTATTATTGGGAATACGTTTTGTATGGCGGCGAACCTCAGGTCAGCAGAAAGATCAAGAACAAACGCCTTGCAAACTTGATTGTGAGCATGCTGCAGCTTGATCCGACCAAGAGACCAACAGCGCAGGAAACACTTGCTGAGCTCAAACTGGTCAGAGATGAACTGTCCGGAAAAATCAGTACAACACCGCCGCCTCCTGCACCGCCTAAGCCTGCACCGGCAGCCCGCACTTTCGAAGATCCTTGGCCCGAGCACGGCATTGTATATGATAAGGCAGCACTTGAACGCATGAAATTTGTTGGCGGCAAGAGAGCCGAGATTGCCGGAAAAAAGTGCTATGAATTCTACAGAGAAGGCGGAACCAAACATCCATATAACTTGGACCGTCTTCTCAGCACCGGACTTGCGAAGCGCGCCGGTGCGACACCTCCTCCGCCCCCTCCCGCTACACCTGCGAGTGGTTTTGCCGAGCCTTGGCCGGAGCATAACATTGAATTTGTTCAGGCAGAAATCAATCGATTGAAGTACGTAAGCAGTACCCGCATCGAGGTGATGGGCAAAAAGGCTTATGAGTTTGCCAGAGCCAGCGGTACCAAGCATCGCTATACCAAGGAAAAGGCATTGGCCGAAGGCCTTGCAAAGAACAAATAAAAAAGAAAAAGGACACGCAACTTTGGCGTGATACTCTTATCGGAGTATCACGCTAAGTTATGATTGCCCATGCGGGCAAGTTATGAGTTATGATTGGCTACGCCAAGTTATGAGCGACTACGTCGCGTGAAAGGGATGCGAGGCAATCATATCATAACGTTTGCGATAGCAAACTCATAACGGTTCGCTAAATTGCAAGGCAATTTAGCGAACCTCATAACTCTAAACTGAAAAGCAGAAAAAAGAGAGAACAATGCGGCTATCAAACCGATTTGCTCTCTCTTCTGTTTTTATCGCCAGTCTCGCATTTGTATTACAAATGCATCAGGCTATGCCCATACCCTTATTTTATTTCTCCGATAAGGACAACACCCTTTTTGTTGCGTGTCCTTTTTTATTTATTGTCCTAATGCTGCGTCGAAGAATGCGGCGATCTCGGCCATCAGAGCCATATCGTGCTCGCCGCTCTCGTCGCGCATGACCAGATGGTCACGGTCGGCGTAGGTCTTGAAGGTGAATCGGTCATCGTCGGCATATTCCTTGATGTAGGTGTCGTGTCCGTATTCGATCGGGATGGTGTCGTCCAGCTCGCCGTGTACCACAAACACCTCGCAATCGCTGTTCTCAAAGCCCTTCATGGCCGAGGAAAAAGCGTATTTGCCGCCGTAGGTGACAAATTCGTAGGCGGATACAAAGGGAAGGAGCACCTTGCCCATGGGGCCCACCATCTGGCAGCCGCGGTATTCGATCATGTCCATGGATTTGTTCCAGCCCGCCAGCGAGGCAACCGCTTCGACGTCGGGGTGGGTATTGAGCGCGTTGGCAACCGAAAGGCCGCCCCAGCTGTAGCCCATCAGCACGGTGGGCAGGTCTGCCGCCTCGGGCAAAGCCTCGGCATAGGTGATGGCGTAGTCCAGATCAATAAATCCCTGCGGCAGGCCGCCGATCTCCTCGCCCTCGCTCTCGTCGTTGGCGGTAGCGTCGTAGGCGAAGACCAGATAGCCCTGCGAGCAGAAATAATCAAAAATGTCCATATAACCGGTCTGTCCGCCGCCGCCCAGGCCGTGCGCAAACACCAAAAGCGCCTTGAGAGCCACGTCGGGATCGGTACTCTTATAGAGATATCCCACCAGCGTGTGCCCCTGCAGGGTGGTAAAGGTGTGACGCTCGCGGGCGAGCTCGGGAAATTCGGCAATATCAAAGGCCGCTTCCGCATCGGTGGTACAGCGGTAGCCGAAGCTGGCCGAGTAGATCGAGACGGCTGCGATATATCCGCCGCCCATGCCGCCGACGACCGCGAGCACCAGCACAGCGGCAACGACGGAAATTATTATCTTCTTTTTATTGGACTGCATAAAAACCTCCATGATCTTGATGTGACTATTGTAACACAATATCGGTCGAAATGCAAGACTTTGCTATAAATAAATCACAAGACCCCCGTGTCGCGGGCGGTCGAGATAGGCCTTGAGTGCTCCGCGCGGACGGATCTGCAGGGCGGATTGCGGGCAGGAGCCGATACATCGCAGACAGCGCATGCAACGGCTGCTCGGTTTACCGTCCCGCATCGCCCCTGCGGGGCAGGTGGCGGTGCAGAGACCGCAGGCGGTGCAGGCATCGGTTTTGGTGATCTGCAGCCCCACGCGGCTTCGCCATGCGGGAAAAAAGGATGCAAAGGGGTGCTTGGGCGAGCGGGGGACGGTTGCGGGGTGCGGATCGCGGATGCGATCAAGGATGGGCGAGAGGGCGTCGGCGTCAAAGTCCGCGCTCTCTCCCAGAAAGCTGTGCCCCGTGGGCACGGCGGCCGCCGCGACGGTGGTGGCGCGTGTGACGCGCCCTGCCTCGTACAACACGTTGCCAAAGGAAAATTTACCGTAGGTGGCGATCGGTGCGAGGTAGGTGGCGTCAAGATTTTTCAAAAAATCCTTGACTATGGGCGGGATATTCTGACAGTAAACGGGAAAGACCACCCCCGCCACCTCGGCACGGCCGTGGGTGTCGGCCGTGATCTCGGTCACGGGAGCGTCAAGGGCGCGGGCGAGGAATGCTGCAACCGAGGCGCTGTGACCGCTGCCCGAAAAATAATAGACGTGAGTCATACGCGTTCTCCTATGCATCCGCACATGATGGCGCATTCGGGGATGGGCTCGAGCGAAAATCCCAGCAGGTGCTCCATTTCGTAGAGCATTTGCTCACGCGTGCGGCCGCAATTGCGGCTTGCAAGCGAGATCTCGATGGCGCTGAACGGTATTATTTTGCTCTGACAGTTGTAAAAACGGACAAATTGCGAGTGATCCTTGCAGCGCTCGATATGGCAGCTGGTATGCAGGGCCTTTTGGCTGTCGTCGGGCGCGACCCAGCCGCACTGATCGATTAAAGTGTCCTTGACCTCGTTCCAGTCGTAAGTGCCGCCGCATATTCGGTCAAAATCCAGATGCACAAAGGCGGGGATGCGGCCTGTGCGCGAGGAATGGCGAATGGCCCTTTTCAGGGGCGGCAGGAGAGTGGGCACTTGGTGAATGGCCGTGACCACGTTGGAAACCAAGGAATTGGAGTAGCCGCTGAGCCGCTTGAGCGGGTGGTCGCCGTATGCCAGCTGCTTCATGGTCAGGAGCGTTTGCAGCTGCCCCTTTTTCAAGGGAGGCCGCAGGGTCAGCAGACGACCCGTGTTGATCAGCGCCGCAAGAGATCGACTTTCGGCAAATTTGAAGGCGAATTTGGGTGCCATGTGGTTGTAGTAAAGTCCCAGCATCTGCACCGGCTCGTTGCCCACCACAAAATAGGGAACGCGCATCTGCACCAGCTCGGGGTAGAACAAAAGATAGGCCAGCGAGGGGCAGGCGCAGGTGTTGCCGGCAAGCTCGTAAAGCTTACGGTAGATGCAATCCAGATCGTTTTTGCTGACCGAGCGGCTGATGAATTCCACGTTTGTAAAACGCTTTTTGGCGTTTTCGATGCTGGCGCGGGCGCAGTCCGACATAAAGGGGATCTCCCAGGTCAGCGCCAGCACGCGCAAGCCCTTTTGCATGGCAAGGTGGTAGAGTAAGAAGGTGGAATCCTTGCCGCCCGTGTAAAAGACTGCCACGTCAAAGCGGGATTTTTTGGATCTCGGGATGTCGTTGATCACGGGAACAACGCTGCGCAGCTCGCGCACGTCGTCGGCGGTCTGACACATGGGGCACCTGCCTTCGGTGTCAAATTCAAGACCGGGGATGATAAAATCATTGGCGGCACAGCACTTGCAAAAGTGCGCTTCGGCAAGGGAGCTCGGCGTGGCACGGTATTGCTCACGCGGCACGATCTGGACGCCAAGTAAACGCCCGAGAGTGTTCTTTTGCGCCTCGGTCAGAGAGCAGGGGAGCGCTGAGAGAATCTCGCGTTGCGCCCGAGTTGTCCACACGGTGTTGCGGAACATATTCTCTTTGTTGCGCAGACCGTAATAGCAAAGATGCTTGCCTTCCAAAACCCAGCGGTTTTGCAGAACGAATTCCTGCACGGTGACACCTCCTTTTTGTGGGAATGTCTTATTGTATCATATTTTGCAACGTTTTGCAAGATGGGCAAAGGGACAATGCTCCCGCCACCGGCGGCGCTCGCAACCGCTCCCTCTCACGCCGGCGTCAACCGACACCTTCAAAGTTCAAATCTCTCCATCTCCGCCAGAAAAAGACTCAGGATTGGATACAATTCTGAGTCTTTTTCAACTAAATCCACCTTTTCAGGTGGGATAAATCGTATTTACGATGAAATCCCACATGCGTGGGATGAAATCCGCCTCGCCGGCGGGTGGGTGGATTTAATTTCATCCAAGCTTGGCTTGGATTTCATCTGCCACAGGCAGATTTCATCGCGCAGCGATTTCATTATTGCTTTTCTTTTAGATTTGTGCTATACTTAAGTCGAGGTGATCATTATGGCAGAAAATAAGCTTGCGGATTTATCTATGGATTTTGCAGTAAGTATTTTGAAAGTGACTGACGGCATTAAGGGGCACTATTCTCTTATCCATCAGTTGGAGCGTAGTGCGACATCTATTGGTGCTAATATTCGTGAAGCAAAATATGCTCATAGCAAGGCAGATTTTGTATCAAAGCTTCAAATTGCATTAAAAGAGTGCTATGAAACTGAATATTGGCTTGAGCTTATGCAAAAATCTGAGATTTTCACTGATGATGTTGTGAAAAATCTCTTGCACGATTGCGGTGCAATCAGACGAATGTTGATTTCATCTATTAATACCACAAAATCAAATATAGTCAAATAAACACAAGACTTTGATCTAACCGATGGGAATGTTTAAGGTATTTTTTATGAAAAAAGTAAAAAGGAAAAATAAAAAAGATGTAAATACCATAAAGCCCAAACCATACACTGTCAAGCAAGAAAATGATATAGTTATAGGCAAAATGCTAATGTGGATATTTATTTTATCCCTTCCGTTTTCAGGTTTTTTGGTGTGGGTAGCATCTGGGAATATAAAAGTACTCTTGCTTATTTGGGGGATATTATGCTTACTATTTGCAACTTACAATCTTTTAGGTGTGATTTTCAAGTGGGACCATTCAATAGTTTGTTCCAAAAGTTTTTTAAGGAAAACATATAATTTTGACATAAGGAATGATTGGAATAAAGAGGATACAAAAGATAATGTTTCATTAGTTGTTATTTGTGTTATCTTTGGTGTAATTTTTTTAATAGGTGCAATTTTTCATTAAATTCCAGGTTATCAGTGAGCTTGCTTTTATCGTCTGCAGACTATAAAAATGCACCCATTCGTTAAATTTGAACCTATTTTTTGCGAAAAAAGTGAACCCATTTTCTATAAAAAGTGAACCCATTTTGCCAAATGAACCCATTAGTATTTTGTATCCTTTTCGTAGCCCTTTCACAAAAGAGAGCAAGTCGAACACAACTTGCTCTCTTTTACTTTTTCACTCTTCACTCTTCACTTTTCACTGAATTCAAAAAGTTTGGGTAGAGTTTGGATGGAGCTTGGACAGGTGTTCAATTAGAATCCTACTCTCTCCGCCAAACAAAAACCGCAATTCTGATACAAAGGATTGCGGTTTTTGATTTTTTGTGATATACTTTATATGTTAAAGAAATGCAAAGGAGAAAAGCTATGACATTCGCAGAATTTGATAATACTACTCAAGAAAAAATAATTGATTTACTCAACAACCATATTGCCACAACTGCCGATATTTTGAAGCAAGACCGTTGTTTGATTCCTATGCTTATGATTCCCGACTCAAATCAGCTTGTCAGCCTGCAATCAAGAGATGGCTCTGTGGATGTTGACAAGGCGTATGCCGCTGTCGTTGAGAAGTTGAAAAACGAAGCCTTTACATATGCTTTGTTTTCTTACAGTACACGAATCGGATTGGCACCAGGCGGTGAGACCGATGCCTTGAAAACATATATTTTTACACAAAACGGAATAGAGGTTTCTTTTTATACACCGTTTGCGGTCAAAGGGCTTTTCAAAAAAACGATAAATGTTGAAAAGTCGATTTTGGCAGAAATTAAAGAAAATGTTTTTGATTGAGGATTGTATCAAAATTAGTGCTATTATCCAAAAATCGACAAGGAATTAGTGAAAAGTGAAGAGTGAAGAGTGAAAAAGTAAAATCGACAAGCTTCTGTCGAAACTTGTCGATTTTTGTGAAAGAGCGATAAAAAAGATATTTTTGCCACTTTTAGTTTAGGTTTGAACTGACGCATATTTGCTTTATAATAAATTGCTTTTCGACTATAAGGAGAAAAGCTACATCAGCACCTTTTCACTATTCACTATTACTTATTACTTCCGCCAATAATCGACAAGGAATTAGTGAAAAGTGAAGAGTGAAGAAGTAATAAGTAAAAATCGACAAGCTTCTGTCGAAACTTGTCGATTTTTGGCGGAGATGGAGAGATTTGAACTCTCGCGCCGGTTACCCGGCCTACACCCTTAGCAGGGGCGCCTCTTCGGCCACTTGAGTACATCTCCATACTTGCGAGGGGCCATTGCATAACTCGCAGGCAATATTATACCTCTTTTATCTTGGTTTGTCAAGCCTTTTTCTTATGAATTTTATGAAAACTTTGCGCAAATTCGGTACACAAAGACTTTTTATTGACATAACGATCATTTTTTGATATACTGAATGCAGCATCCCGAAATTACACACACAGGAGGACGTTATGAAGATTCCCCCCGTTTTAATTGCCATGTGCGCCACGCTCGTATCTATCGTCACGGTCGGCATCATGTTTCTGATGCGCTTTTTGGGCTAAAGGAGGTCAGTATGGAGCAGAAAACCGGAGCTTTCTTTTGGATCATTTGCGTCATCACCTCGCTGGGCGCGATCATGTGGTCTGCTACGTCAATCATGCAACAGCCCACACCGCTGTATATCGCGTTTTTGGTGATCAACGTCATCTGCCTTGCCGTCAACGTGGTCTGCTGGATCATTGACGCCAAGAAAAACAAAAAACAAGGCTGATTTACCTGTCAAAAGGGCTTTCTCAATGCGAGAAAGCCCTTTTTCTGTGATCATTCTTGTCATTTCACCAGCACCGCAATGCATCTTGCATCACCCTTGCAGACCTTGGAGCCGTCGTAGGAGAGGTTTGCGTCGGGGGTCAGCTCCTCGCCCGTGGCGCCGGGGGCGAGATACAGCTCCGCGCCGTCGGGAATGGGGGTGTAGATATCCACGATGGGGGCGTCCGAGTCGATCATCCAACCCATCCGGTAGCCATCGGGGATACGGCAATCCTCGATCCGGCCAAACGCCGTATTGGCAGGTGCGTCAGTCACCTTGTATTGCTTGTCGTCGATGGTAATGCCGCAGGTATTGTCCCCGCGGAAGCCGATCAAGTCACCGTTCCCGTCAAAGCGGAACTGCACAAAGTGTTCGCCTTGGTAGGTGATTTTATGTCCATCCAAGGAAAACTCATCAAAATCAAGCGCGGTGGGCACTAACAAATCATAGGTTTTCATGAATTTTGCGTCGTCCTCTTGGCAGCGTCTGAACATTCCCAGCGGCCAAAGCTCCTTGACGGAGTGGTAGTGGCGGCAGATCGAGTATGCGCCATTGGGGAACTGTGTAGCGAAATACTCGGTATTGCGCGAAATTGTCTCGGGGCTGTCGGGACAGTCACGGCCGCCGTACGCGCCAAGAGCTTTGAGCACGTCAAACAGCGTTGAGGGTGCGTCGCCCGACTCGCCCGATTGGTCATCGCGCAAGCGGCAGCCGATATAGGTCACGCTACCCTTACCGTATGGGCGGCTCGCACCGATCAGGATGTCGTCTGCATGCGCCACGGGGATGGCATCATCGCCCGCTTTGATTTCGTAAATTCTGTCGGGCAGCATGTCTGTGGGCACGCGCATGGGTGCGATGTCCGAAAGGATTCCCGCAAAGCGCACGGAGTCCGCCGTACCGCCCTCGGTCACGGTCTGCGCCGAGCGCAAGCCGAACAATTCCAGCCATGCTGTGGGCACGTTACCCGACTCGTCAACGGGCGGCGTCGCGTTCCATACGACACGTCCGCCCTCTTTTGCAAACTGCTTGAGCAGGGAAACGAATTTTTCATCATAGAACGGCTCAAAGCCCACGACAACGGTTGAGTAGTTACAAATGCCAAGCCGCAGCTTGCCGTTTTCCACCTTGCCCAGCGCCGTGATGCGGTCGGCAGGGCAGTAGTTGGCGTAAGCGTACTGCACCATCCAGCTGCCAAATCTCTCTTCGATCATGGTCAGATCCTTGGGGTAAACGTAAAGCACCTCGGCGTCGCGCGGACGGTTGTAGGTCACGATGCCTTCGCGCACAATGTGCGAGCCAAAGCCGTTCTGAACACCCCAAAAGCGTCTTCTTGCCTCGTCGGGGAAGCCCCACGCGCCCCACAGACAGACCTGGTTGCGGTTGAGCGAGCCAAGAGACGCCGACATCGCGCCGCCGTAGTAGTTGCGGTCAAACCAGCCGCTCTCGCAGAAGTCGGTGCCGCCGTAGGAGAAGTAGTCGTTCCACTTGAAGTAGTCGTAGCACCCCGAAATCGCCTCGCGGATGGTGCTGGAGTAGACGTAGGAGGGAGAGTAGTCGTACGCGCAGTAGCCGTTGATGGTGGCCAGGTTGAACATGCCTTCAAATCCCGGGCCGTATTTGTCACAAGTGGGGGATTCCTGCCAGGTTGCATGTCCGACGCAGAAGGGATCCCAGCCCGCGTTCTTGACGTAGGTGTCGCGGATATAGTCCCTTGCATCACAGCATAGGTGCACCACTTGGTCCGAGAGCATTTCAAAATAGGTTTTGCGCAAGCGGAAGGTTCGCGCAAGATCAGCCTTGGTGTTGCCTATGACGTGCTGCGTGTGCGAGCGGCCGAGCGTGGCGCGGTCGGTGTGCATGTCGTAGCCGAAGTAGATCAGCGCGCGGTCAAAGTCGGCAAACAAGGGGTCGATTTTTGCAAGCTCGGCTTCAAAATTGGGTGTCATGTAGCGCGTGGGGATCTCGTAAGGGCCGAAATGTGCACCAAGATCCCAGTCAAACTGGATGTGCATCTCGTCCGAATACAGCTCCATGAATTCCACACCCTTCTCCCGGTACATATCGATCACACCATGGACATACTGTATGGCGTCGGGATGGAAATAGTCCATTTCGGGCGTGTCCATATACAGCACCGCAAACACTCTGTTGCCGGGCAGAGCGGTCTTGCCCTTGATTACCATGTGCTTGTTGCCGAAATATTGGCTGAGCTCATAAGGCTCGTCGCAAACCGTGCAGGTATAGTCCTCGGCAGGAATCTCGTGCACCGAGTCGGGGGAGATGACTAAGTAGGGAGTTCCGTTATCCTGCTCGGTATAGGCAAACAGACGGGCACGGTCAAATTGAGGGTAGATATAGCCCTTGTTATTGCACCATTTCTCGGACAGAATACCGTCAAAGCAAAAGCTGCCGTCGGGATTGAGCAGTCCTTCGGAGAAAAAGCGGTGCTGACCGCCCACGCCCACGTCCTGCTTGAAGGTGCGGCCAAGGTCGAGCGGATTTGTCACGCTTGCGCCGATGCCGATGCCGTAGCTTTCGGCAAAATCCGCGAGCTTTTTGGTGCAGTCCACAAATTCGGGATGCGTCAGGTGCAGCTCTCGCTCACCGCCGCCAAAGAAATGATCGTGGAAGAAGGTCAGGATCTGCGTCTTACGCTTTTTCGCGCGCTCGCAAACCTCCAAAAAGGAAGAGGATTCGGGCGCAGTCTGATCGTTGGCTTGTTTGGGCACGTATTGCTTGGCAGGGGAATTTGCATACACTCTGAGCTTGTCGTCCTCGGTCAGCAGAATGTCCTCTCTTCTGATCGAGCAGTGCATGGGCGGGCTTTTTTTCAGGCTTGGCATTATACCGTACCTCCGTTTGTTCAGATTTTTGGGGGTGAGTTTTGATTTTATTTTATGCGTTGGTCTAACAGCAATTCTGCTTCATCGAAGCACTCGATATTGCACATCTCAAGATTTTTCATGCGTCCTGCAAGAGCGACAGCGTACTGTCCGCCGCCGCGCACGTTTCTCAGTGTGATATTATAGGTTTCATCTTCTGTGGCGTGACGTGTTCCGTATAAGCGCACGTCTCCGATTCGGACTGCATAAAGTCCCTTATCCATGTGCGGCGAGGTGCTTGCCATATCGTGAACGCCGTCAATGATCACGTCGTGCAATTTTACGTCGCCTTGATTGAGCAGTCTGACGTTGGTGCAAAAAGCCGCGGTTCTGATATTCCTGATCTGAATATTGCATATATCCGCAGGTTTTCCATCAACCGCAAAGGCTTGCTCCATCGTGCCGTTCAAGCCTGTCAGGGCGACAGAATCGTCCTCGGTAAAGCCGGTGATATTCTCGATCACAATATCGTGGCAGCCTTGGCGCAGATCAATGCCGTCTGCGTTTTTTACCAGCACCTGCACATATTTATCACGCAGCAATCCGTGATATTGGTTTCCGTTCTCATCAATTGCAGTATCGTTTGCGCAAAAATCAATATTTCCAAGGTATCCTTCAGAGCAATAGATGAAGTTCAAAGCCCACCACCGTTGATTGCGGCAACAGAGTCCTTCGATTCTGAAGCCGTCCACGTTGGTAAACAAAACGAGATTGTTTTTCCAAATAGGAGGCAATCCGTTTTTGCATTGCGTCTGCTCCGAAAGCCCGTTGTATGCTCCGCCATCAAGCACTGCTGTGCGCCGACCGATGATTCTGATGTTTCTGTCGGTGCCCGCTGTTGTCCTGCCAAACTCGGTACCATGATTTTGATTGACAAACATATTGGAATAGCAGCCGTCAGCCATACGCAACAGGCAACCGTCAAGTATGAGTGTAAAATCCGATGGCAGACGGATGGCCCTCGCTATTTCCCAGTTTCCGCATACGGTTGCTGTGCGGCTGCCGTCCTTTACGGCTTGCTCAATGCACGAGGTGATATATTCGCTGCCTCCCTTTCGGAACGTGATGAGTGACATCTGCTTAGTACCTTTCGTGAGCATGATTGATAAGAGCATTATAACACAAACGGGGTAGGGTGTCAATGCATTTTCGGGAGCGGGAGACCTCCGGAAATCCCGAATATTCCAAATCCGTACGCAGGACTTGCATTTTCTTTTATATTGTGTTATAATAACTATGAATATTGATTTTTAAAAGGACATAAAAAATATGATTGACGCACAAAGCTTACACGAAATCCAAAAACGCCGCACGTTTGCCATTATCTCGCACCCCGACGCAGGTAAGACCACGCTGACGGAAAAGTTTCTTCTGTACGGCGGCGCGATCCAGACCGCGGGCTCGGTCAAGGGCAAGCACAGCGACAAGCACGCCGTTTCCGACTGGATGGAGCTGGAGAAGCAGAGAGGTATCTCGGTTTCCTCGTCTGTCATGCAGTTTAACTACAACGGCTATTGCATCAACATTCTGGACACCCCCGGACACCAGGATTTCTCTGAGGACACCTACCGCACGCTCATGGCGGCCGACAGCGCGGTCATGGTCATCGACGCCGCAAAGGGTATCGAGGCTCAGACGCGCAAGCTGTTCAAGGTCTGCGCCATGCGCGGTATTCCGATCTTTACCTTTATCAACAAGCTGGACCGCGAGGCACGCGATCCCTTGGATCTTTTGGACGAGCTGGAGCATGAATTCGGCATCCGCACCTATCCCATGAACTGGCCGATCGGTTGCGGCGTGGATTTCAAGGGCGTTTACGATCGCGAAAAGAAGCAGATCCTGACCTTTGACAACTTCCACGGCGGCCGTAACCGTCTGCAGGGCATTGCGGTGGACTTTGACGACACCACGCGTCTTGACGAGCTGATCGGCGAAAGACTTCGCGAGAATCTGACCGAGCAGATCGAGCTGTTGGACGTTGCCGACTTTGGTTTTGACCTTGATGCGGTCCGCGCGGGCAAGCTCTCTCCCGTATTCTTCGGCTCAGCACTCAACAACTTCGGTATCGAGCCCTTCCTGGAGAGCTTCTTACAGATGACCACCGCGCCGCTGTCCCACAAGGCGGGCGACGTGGAGATCGAGTCGAGCGACGAGAGATTCTCGGCATTCGTATTCAAGATTCAGGCCAATATGAACAAAGCGCACCGTGACAGAATCGCATTCATGCGCATCTGCTCGGGCAAATTTGAGAGAAGCAAGGAATATTATCACGTGCAGGGCGGCAAGAATATCAAGCTCGCCCAGCCCCAGCAGATGATGGCGCAGGCGCGCGAGGGCGTTGAGGTGGCCTACGCGGGCGACATCATCGGCGTATTTGACCCCGGTATCTTCTCGATTGGTGACACCATCTGCGCTCCCGGCATGAAGGTGGAATACGAGGGCATTCCCAACTTTACGCCCGAGCATTTTGCATTCGTTGAGCAGATCGATTCCATGAAGCGCAAGCAGTTTGCCAAGGGCATGAACCAGATCGCGCAGGAGGGTGCTATCCGTATCTTCTTTGAACCCAATTCGGGTATGGAGCGCGTGATCGTGGGCGTCGTGGGCGTGCTGCAGTACGACGTACTCAAGTTCCGTATGCAGACCGAGTACGGTGTGGGCTATATCCAGCGCGAGATCCCGTATGACATCATCCGCTATATCGGCAACAAGGATATTGATCCCTCCAAGCTCAAACTGACCGCCGAGACCAAGTGGATTCAGGACGTGCGCGGCAATGACCTTTTGCTGTTCCCCGGCAACTGGGCGGTGACCTGGGCGCTGGAGCATAACGAGGGGCTGGAGCTGTTGCCTTACGGAAGCAATGCGTAAATAACGGACAGTTACAAACACAAATATTGAAATACAACATAGGAGGACTTAGATAATGGGTATTATCAGAGCAGCAGTTGACGCCGTGGGCGGCACACTTGCAGATCAGTGGCTTGAGGTCATTGAAGCCGACTCCATGGGTGAAGGAACCGTTTTTACCAAGGGTGTGACGGTTCGTAAAAACGACAAGAGAAACAACAATAAAAAGGGAACGGCCGACACCGTATCCAACGGCTCGGTCATTCACGTCTATCCCGGTCAGTTCATGATGCTGGTGGACGGCGGCAAGGTGGTGGACTATACTGCCGAGCCCGGCTATTACAAGGTGGAGAATTCCTCCGCGCCCTCTCTGTTCGGCGGACAGCTGGGCGACGCACTCAAGGACACCTTTGCCCGCATCAAGTTCGGCGGTGTGCCGTCCTATGCGCAGAAGGCGTATTTTATCAATCTGCAGGAGATCAAGGGCATCAGGTTCGGTACACGTGCACCGGTCAATTATTTTGACAATTTCTATAATGCCGAGCTGTTTTTGCGCGCGCACGGCACGTATTCCATCAAGATCACCGATCCCTTGAAGTTCTATACCGAGGCTCTGCCCAAGAATGCGGACAGAGTGGAGATCGGCACCATCAACGAGCAGTATCTCTCCGAATTCTTAGAGGCTCTGCAGGCGGCCATCAACCGCATGTCGGCCGATGGCATTCGCATCTCCTTTGTGGCAAGCAAGTCCCGCGAGCTGTCTGCTTACATGGCAACCGAGCTGGACGAGGATTGGAAGGCACTTCGCGGCTTTGAGGTGCTGTCGGTCGGTATTGCCAGCGTTTCCTACGATGAAGAGAGTAAGAAGCTGATCAACATGCGCAATCAGGGCGCAATGCTGGGAGATGCATCGATCCGTGAGGGCTACGTGCAGGGTGCCGTTGCACGCGGCATCGAGGCAGCGGGCAGCAATGCGAATGGCTCTGCGCAGGCCTTTATGGGCATGGGTATGGGCATGAATGCGGGCGGCGGCTTTATGGCGGCGGCCAGCGAGTCCAACCGCGCACAGATGGCGCGTGATGAGGAACAGAAAAAGGCCGCGGCAGAGGCGGCAAACGGCTGGGAATGCACCTGCGGTGCTGTCAATCAGGGCAAGTTCTGCTCCGAGTGCGGTGCCAAGAAGCCCGAAGCGGCTGCAGGCTGGACGTGCGCTTGCGGTGCTGTCAATACGGGCAAATTCTGCTCGGAATGCGGCGCCAAGAGACCCGAGGATGAGAGTTGGTTCTGCACCGAGTGCGGCCATAAGAACAGCGGCACGGGTAAGTTCTGCCCCGAATGCGGCGCAAAACGCGCATAAATAGCGTATGGAACAGACGACTGTAACGTATCAATGTCCCAATTGCGGCGCGGGATTGATCTTTGACGCCGAAAAGGGAAGGTTTGCCTGCGAATTCTGTCTTTCCGACTTTGATAAGCAGGAGCTGGATGAGGCGGGCAGTGCCGAGAAGGCCAAGGAGCGGGAGGCGATGGACGAGGCCTTTCGCGAGCAGATGCATGCATATTCCTGCCCCTCCTGCGGTGCTGAGGTCATGACCGATGGCGAGACCGTTGCCGATTTCTGCTACTATTGCCACAATCCCGTGGTGCTGTCCGACAAGCTGTCGGGCGCATTCCGTCCGGATAAGGTCATTCCGTTCAAGTTCGGCAAAAAGCAGGCCATTGAAAAGTTTTTGAAATATGCCAAGAGTCACCGCTTTGTCCCGCGTGATTATTTCTGCGCCGAGCAGGTGGACAAGATCACGGGTGTGTACTATCCCTTCTGGGTCACCGATGCGGACAGCTCGGCGGCAATCAACGTCGAGGGTACGCAGATCCGCACCTGGATCGTGGGCAACGTCAAATATACCGAAACCACGCGTCTGGAATTTGAGCGCGAGGGTGAGATCCACTTTGAGGACATCGTCACCAGCGCACTTTCCACCGAGGATAAAGAGATGTTGGAGGGCGTTTTGCCGTATCCGTCCGACTCTCTTGAGGAGTTTTCCATGCCGTATCTGACAGGCTTTGTGGCCAAAAAGCGCGACTTAGAGCGCGAAACGCTTGGCGAAGAGGTCAGAGAGCGCATGCAGGACTATGCCGACCGTCTGCTGCGCGGCACGATCGACGGGCAGGTCAGCAAGACCCTGCCTCGTATGCAGATCCACAAGAGCCATTGGGAATACGCGCTGATGCCGGTCTGGGTGCTGACCTATCGCGACCGCGACGGGCAGGTTTACAAGTATGCTATGAACGGCTACACCGGCAAGGTGTACGGCGAGCTGCCGATCAGTAAGGTCAAGCTGGCGCTGACGTTTGCCGCCATCATGGCCGCCGTTGCGGCAGTCATCTTTGCTTTGGGGTGGGTGCTGTTATGAGAAAAATGAGAATTCTTGCAATCATTCTGCTCTGCCTTGCGCTGATCGGCATCATGCCCACCGCCGCGAGCGCAGAGCTGTATCCCGAGCATCTTGCATGCGTCAATGACGTGGACGATCTGCTGACCGACGAGCAGGAGCAGGAGATCAACGTCGCGCTTGGAAACGCGCGCGACAGCGCAGGTATTCCCATCTGCGCATACGTGTTTTACTCCGAGATCAGCTCCGAGGGGTACATGAAATACCGGGGTGAGGATTTCCTTGCCGAGTATAATATCAGCAAAAACAGCCCCCTGGTGCTGCTGGTGGTGACCGTGACGGTGATGGAGGTCTATTACGACATCTACACCTACGGTGACGCGTATTACAAGATCAACGAAAAGGAGATCGGCTACATACTCGACGACAGCCGCGTTTACGACAATATCAAGCGCGGAAAGATCACCGAAGGCCTTTGCGCCTATGCCGAGCTGAGTGCCCAGGCCTATGCGGGCAGACTTGGTGTGTCGTGGCGACTGATTCTGATCGTCGCGCTGATCATCGGTGGGGTGGTGGCTACCCTCTGCGTCAAGAGCATTGCCGCGAGATATAAGAGAAAGAATCCCTCAACCTCGTATCCGCTGGACAGATTTGCCACGCTGGATCTGACGCGCAGTCACGATCACGTGCTGGGCAAATTCGTTACCACCACCATCATTTCCTCGGGTAGCCGAGGCGGTCGCGGCGGCGGTGGCGGCATGGGCGGTGGCGGAGGACACCGTGGGGGTAGATAAACCGCGGAGCGGTTTATCAGTTATGATTGCCCTGCGGGCAAGTGATGAGTTATGATTGGCCTTGCCAAGTTATGATGCCCTGACGGGCAGTTTGAAGTAACAAGGGCAATCATATCATAACTACGCGAAGCGCAATATCACTGCGCGAGAGCGCAATATCACTGTGCGAAAGCACAATATCACTTTGTGAAACAAAATATCACTGCAAAAGAAAAAGCCTTGTACAACAAGGCTTTTTCTTTTATTTCACTTTTCCCACGTAGAAGATTCTGCGCAGCGATTCGTGGAAGGGCTTTACGATGCGGATGACGATCAGCATCAGTCCGAACACCACGAAGGTGGCGCAGGGGTAGGGCGACCATATCACATGTCCGGGCATCTCGAAGGTCAGGTGAATGAAAAGCTCGATGAGCAGCGTCCAGATGCCAAGGCCGATCAAGCCTGCACCTGCGATATAAAGGCGGCCGCGTCTGACGTAATGGAACACAGTGGTCACAGCGGTCATCAAAATCCCCAACGCGCCGACAACGGGGAAGGCAAAGGTCATGAACCAATGGCCGCCCGTTTGCAGGTTGATATACAGCAAATACAGCAAGATCGTGGCGAATCCGCAAGGCACGAAGATCGCGGGGGAGGTGCGCTTGAACCACAGCGGCATGATCACGCAGACGTAAAATACGCCGATACCGCCTGCCACAAAGCCGCCCCATGAGATCTTATCGTTCAGCGAGATATTGAACATCACGGTCAGAGCTGCCACCAGCAACGCGATGATGGTGACTACAAACAAAATGCCCTTGCGGTTAAATTCCTCGCTTTCAAAATCCTTTTTGGGATACGTGGGCGGAGCGTCCTTGATCGGGACGTCGGGGTGATAGACCCGTGTTGCACAGACGGGACAGACGGTCTGGCCGTCGCTGAGCTCTACGCCGCATTTGATACAGAACATTTATCGGGCCTCCTCTCTTGCATTACTTTGCGCGATGACGTGAATGCCAAGCTCGCGCAGGACCTGGTAGAAATGCCGCTCAAGCAGCGGCTTGTCGGTATTTCTGGTAATATTGAACATCATTTTACCCTTGTAGGTGATCAGCGAGGTGTTGTATCGCTGGCTTCTCTGTGTGCCCAGCACGAAATCCAGACGGTCCACGTACTGCTCAAATTCGGGCGGCATATTGGAAACACCGAGGTTGGAGAACGAGAAGCAGGATTTGCGCTCGCCCACGGCCTCGTAAACGCCCTTCATGATCACGTCCTTGAGTGGCAGCGGTGCCATGCGGATCAGCAGATTTTTCTCGCTGGACACGTTGGCGGCAATGATGGCGGCCATGCGGCGCGGCGTGATCTGCAGCTTCATCTGGTGAAAGACGCTCCGGCAAAGCTCGGGAAATTCATAGTCGCCGTACTTGGTTTCGATGCTCGGAATGGTATACAGAATAAAGTTTCTAAGTGTTTTCGAGGGAAAGATGGTGCGCAGATTGACCGGCACGAAGATCTTGATGGGCTTGTGCTTGGCGGGATTGCTCACCTGCTCTTTTTGCAGTCTGTCCACCGCCAGCATCAGGGCGGCGGTCAGCGCGGCGGTCACGGTTACGCCCTGGGCTTTGGCCAGCGCGCGCACCTGCTCGGCGTCCAGGATAAAGGTGGTGTTGGTGCGGAAGCCGTCCACCTCGCGAAGCCCCTTGATGGAATACGCGTCCGAGTCCTTGCGCGAGAGCGCGTGCTTGCCCGCGTATTTAAAGAAGCTGTCCTCCAGCTCGGCGGGGTCGGGCTCCTCCAGACGGTCCAGCACGCCGTTTCCGGGCGGCACCTTGACGCCGTATTTTTGATAGATATATTCGGCCACCAGCGTTTTGAGGAATACAAGACCGCCGTTGCCGTCGGTCAGTGCGTGGAAAAATTCCACCGCGATGCGCTTATCGTAAACAATGACGCGGAAGGCACATTTGCGAATGTCGTCAAACGGCATGCGCGCCAGAGGGTAGGGCTTTTCCTCCATGATCTCGGGTGCGTGGGGGATCTCTTCAAGGTAGTACCAGAAGAATCCGGGTTTCACACGCACGGCAATCGAGGGGAATCGGCGGACGGTGACATCAAGGGCGACCCGCAAGGCCTCCTTGTCTACCGGCTCGGTCATGGTTGCCGCCATACGGAACACGTTGCTCCATGAGCGGGTACGGGCGGCGGGGAAGATCTTGGCGGCGTTGTCCAGCGCCATCCAGCGCAGCTTTTTCTGATTGGGAATGCAGGCCTTGATGTGCTTGCGGATGCGGTCAAAGTCGCGGTCGAACTCCTTGATCCCGTACAGCACGTAGCCGTGCCACATCTCGGGGGCAATGACAAGATCGCTTTGCACGCCGCAATCCAAAAGCTTCCCGTGCATCTGCACCGCGTCGTCCAGCATGATCTCGGCACCTCCCACAAAGCAGAGCGTGGGCGGCAGACCCACGAGATCACCGAACAGAGGCGAGATGCGGGGGTCGGATTTATTCAGGCTGTCCTGCGCCGGATCGGCACAGGTCACGGGATAGATGTTCTTGTCGTCGCCCTGCTCTGCCGCGCCGTAAACGTAGCAGTCGGCAAAGAATTTGAGACGCTCGGCCGTCATGGTGGGGTCGATCTTTTCGTTTGTGCGATAAGAAGCACCCGATGCGGTCAGGTCGGTCCATGGGGAGATAGTGATCATGCCCGCGGGCATGGTTCTGCCCTTGGCCTTGAGCGCCATGCACAGCGCGTAGCAAAGGCCGCCGCCCGCGCTCTCGCCGCACAGCATGATCTGTCCGGGGGCATATCCTGCCGAGAGCAGATATCCGTAAGCGTCCTCTGCATCGTCAAGGGCTGCGGGGAAGGGGGCTTCGGGGGCAAGTCTGTAGGCGGTGCACATGACGCGCACGCCGCAGCGCGCGGCCAAGGTCGCGCCAAAGCCCTTGGCGTAGTCTAAGTCGCCGCAGGTATAGCCGCCGCCATGCAGGTAGAGAATGACGCCGGGAGAGACCTCGTCGCGCGGCTTGATCATACAAGACGGCATACTGCCCACAAGAAAATCCTCAAAGGTGACGGCATCTCTGTGGCCTGCCGACATCAGCCTGCCAATGCGATCCTGCCAGACGCGCATGCTTGCAAGCGACGCGCCCGCGATAAAGGGCTTGAGCAGGGAAAGGCGGGAGCGCAGAATCAGCGTCCCCTTGTTCTTTTTCTTCAAGGTGAGATCCTCCTTTCGTCAGAATTTTGCAAGTTAAAAAATCAGTTGCTTGGCCGAGGTGGTGCGGCCGGTGTCGGTATCCACGCAGAACAGTACCGCGTGTGCGCGGACGCGTCCGTCGGCAACCGAAAAGCGAGCGGGCATGTGATTGCGCAGCATGTGCACCACGGGCTCGGTTTTGGCACCGATCACGCCGCCCTCGGGGCCTGTCATGCCAAGGTCGGTGACGTATCCCGTGCCGCCGGGCAGGATCTGCAAGTCGGCGGTGGCCACGTGGGTATGTGTGCCGAAAATGACAGAGATCTTGCCGTCAAAGGTGCGCGCCACGGCGTATTTTTCGCTGGTTGCCTCGGCGTGAAAATCCAGCACCGCGATATCATAATTGCCCTTTTGGGCATCCAGAATACGTTCCAGCGTCAAAAAGGGATTGTCCAGCGCATCCATGTGTACCACGCCCAAGAGGTTGATGCACAGCACGCGCACGCCCGCGACGTTGACTACCGCATATCCGTAGCCGGGATTGGCGGGCGGAAAATTGGCGGGACGGATGATCTGTGAGGGACACTCGTCCAGAAAATTGCCCGTGTCGGGCGCGCTGTAGGCGTGGTTGCCCAGCGTGATCAGATCGGCACCCGCGTCCAAAAGATCCAGCGCGTCGCGGCGACAGATTCCCTTGATCTGCGAGGCGTTTTCGCCGTTGACGATGCAAAAATCAACGCCGAGCGCATTCTTTTGCGCGCGCAGATTTTTTTGCAAATGGTCAAGGCCGGCTGTGCCGACGACGTCGCCCACGGCCAGAATTTTTAAAATCATACGGTTTCCTCTGTTTCCACCGAGGGCTGGGCATCCGCTTGCTCTTCGGGTGCGGCCTCGTCGGTGATATCGTCGGAGGTGTCAAGTGCCTCGACCATCTGCTCTACGGGGATGGTCTCCTCGGGAAGCTCTGCGGGAAGCTCGGCGGTGGGATCAACCGTGGGATCGATACCGTAGTCTTGTACGGGCTCGATTACCGTTTGGGCAACCGGCTCGGTGATCGGCTTGCCGGCAGGCGCGGTAGTCTGCTCGGGTGCGGGTGCCTCGGGCGCGGGTCTGCGCAGCGAGATCAGCAGAATAATGCCGACGATCAGCATGGGAATGGCGATCAGTACGCTGAGCACCAGATATGCCCAGAAGGTGACCTCGCTGATAGTAGCCAGCACCTCGTCTACGTGCGGCTCAAACGAGGGGTGATCGTGCCATGCCGAGGAATTAAACAGCTCGCCCATGAGCAGGGAGATCAGGTTGGCACCGTTGAAGACAAAGTGGCAGACGATGCAGGGATAGATGGAATCGGTTTTGACAAATAAGTAGCCCATGACAATACCCAGCACGAAGGTGTATACCACCTGTGCGGGACTGCCGTGCGCCAGACCGAACAGCGCGGAGGTGATTATGATGGCGGGCAGGGGACGCATGCGGTTTGTCAGATTGGTCAGAGGGCCTGCGCGGAATACCAGCTCCTCGATCAGCGGTGCGCCGAAAATGGCGGCGATAATAAACATGCCGTTGTCACCCACCGAGGTGTTCATCATCTCGTAGTAAAGCTCGTAAAGCCATTGGAGATCCTCGGCGTATTCGGGGAAGGCGTCGACCAGGATGGGATAGCATTGCTCGATCAGCCAGGAGGCGGCAATGCTGAGCACGGTCATTACGCCGCTGACGATAAAGAACAGCGAAAGACCCATGAGCACCGCGGTCAGAATGGCCTTGAAAGAGGTGCGCTTGAAATGGAAGTATTCGACGAAGTTGCGCCCCTTGCGGTTAAAGATCAGCCAAAGGATCAAAAGGGCGGCCACCGTGGTAATGGCAGATATCAGATAGGTCAGATTGGTGACGGTATTGGCATAATCGGTCAGGTAAATATTCTGCAATGCCTCAGCGCCCATGGAGTCGGGTGAGATCAGAAAGGGCAGGAACACGCGGATATAGCAAAAGACGGCGATAAGCCCTATGATCACGCTTCCGAAGGCGTTCATAAATACGGTATAGCCGATCGGGAAGGCAAGGCCCTTGATCACGGCTCCCTTTTTCTTGGTTTGTTGCATGACAAATCTCCTTTCGGGGGAATAAATTACCATCTTATATTGTACCATGTTTTCGGGGTGTTGTCAAGCGTGTGTGAATCCGTGCAAAATGCCGCGCGGAGTTTGCAAAAAAGACTTGCCAAAGTCGGGGGGTTATGATATAATAATGATAAGTATTGAGTTTCCCTGCAAGGAGTAGGTTATGAGCCATTGTTTCATTCCCCAAGGCTACGTACAGGTGCTGGATGCATACCAGACCCAGCGAGCCATCGAGCATATCAAAACCACGTTTCAGCGCGAGTTCTGTGCCGCGCTGAACTTAAAGCGCGTCTCGGCGCCGCTGTTTGTTGCAAGCGATTCGGGTCTGAACGATAATCTGAACGGACATGAACGCCCCGTTGCATTTGACATTCCCGCGCTGGACGGCGCGCATGCAGAGGTGGTGCATTCCCTTGCAAAGTGGAAAAGACTTGCGCTGTCCCGCTACGGCTTTGCGGTCGGAAACGGTCTGTATACCGATATGAACGCTATCCGCCGCGATGAGGATCTGGATAATATCCATTCCATCTACGTCGACCAATGGGACTGGGAAAAGGTGATCACCAAAGAGGCCAGAACCGTGGATTACCTCAAGCTGATGGTCAAGGCCATCGTGGGCGCGGTATGCGCCACCGAGGAGCAGCTGCAGGTGCATTTTCCTCAGCTGACCGGCAAGCTGTGCCGCGAGGTGACCTTCGTGACCTCTCAGGAGCTTTGCGATCTGTACCCCGATCTGACTCCCGAGCAAAGAGAGCATGAATTTACCAAGATCCACAAAACCGTGTTTGTCATCGGCATCGGCGACAAGCTGTCGGACGGTAAACCCCACGGCGGGCGTGCGCCCGACTATGACGACTGGGCGCTTAACGGCGATCTGCTGTTCTGGGATGACGTGCTCGGCCGCGCGTTGGAGATCTCCTCAATGGGTATCCGCGTGGACGAGGCGTCTTTGGATCGCCAGCTGACGCTGTCGGGCTGTGACGACCGCAGAAGCCTGCCGTTCCATAAGATGCTTCTTGCGGGCGAGCTGCCGCTGACGGTTGGCGGCGGTATCGGTCAGTCCCGCCTTTGCATGCTGCTGATGGGCAGCGCGCACATCGGTGAGGTGCAGTCGGGTATCTGGGACGAGCAAACAAGAAAAATTTGCGCCGAAGCCGGCATCAGATTGCTTTGAGTTGGTTTCACATAAAAAAGTTGGAGGATATTATGACGCTGATTCTGTACAACCCCCACGCAAATAACAATGACGTAACCGCCGCGCTGGACGGCGCAATGGTGTATGCTTCTGCACCCGATACGGTGGTCAAGGACCTGACAGCTGTAGACGTGCGCCGGGAAATCTGCGCGCTCTCGGAGCATGACCGCGTGCTGATTTGCGGCGGCGACGGTACGCTGATGCGACTGGCGAATGCTCTGGACGGTGCTACCTATGCCGCACAGCTCTATTTGTGGAAGAGCGGCACGGGTAACGATTTTCTGCGCGATCTGGGCAGGAACGATGATACGGAGCCTGTTTTGCTCAACCCCTATCTGACAGGGCTTCCCCACGTCAAGGTGGGTGGAAAGACCTATCTTTACATCAACGGCATCGGCTTTGGACTTGACGGCATGGTCTGCGAGGTCACCGATAAGCTCAAGGCGCAGGGTGTCAAGAAGATCAATTATACCATGGAGTCGATCAAGCTTTTGCTGGGCGGCTTCAAGTGTCCTTCGGGTACGGTCACGGTTGACGGCGAGTCCAAGCGCTATAAGAAGATCTGGATCGCGTCTGCTATGTACGGCCAGTATTACGGAGGCGGCATGCGCGTCGCGCCCGAGCAAAAGCGCGGCGGCAAGACGCTGACCTGCTGCGTCTGGCATTCCTCGGGAAAGCTGACCACGCTGATGCACTTCCCCAAGATCTTCACGGGCGAGCACGTGCAGTATAAAAAAACCATCGACGTCTTTACGGGTAAAAAGATCAAGGTCGAGTTCGATAAGCCGACGGCCTTGCAGATCGACGGTGAAACGGTCAGCGGTGTGACCTCTTACACCGCATGGATCGACTGAATTTTGCGGATTGCCCGGCCGCGGATGCCGTTTGTCAAAAATGCCAAAAGAGTGCAAAAGGGAAGCGAGAAAATAGCCCTTTTGCGTATTGACATTTTTCGCAAAATGCGGTATAATGAGCGCATAGGAAATTTCTTCCCGTGACCGGCGGAATGTGAGCTTACACACAGGAGCGGGAAGTTATCAAGCCGACCGCCTGGGCAATCCTGTCTTAACGAGTTTAGGATAGGACTGCCCTTTTTGTATACATAAGGAGAAACAGCATGAAAAAAGTAGCTATCATTATGGGAAGCGACAGCGATCTTCCCGTTGTGGAGAAAGCCATCAATACCTTGAAGGAATTCGACGTGCCGTTTGAGGCGCACGTGTATTCGGCACACAGAACGCCCGACGAGGCCGCGCGGTTTGCAGCAGGCGCAAGAGATGCAGGCTTTGGCGCTATCATCGCGGCGGCAGGCATGGCGGCGCACCTGGCAGGTGCTATCGCGGCCAGAACCACCCTGCCCGTGGTTGGCATTCCGGTCAAGGGTGGCGCTGTGGACGGCATGGACGCACTGCTTGCAACGGTACAGATGCCCTCCGGCATGCCTGTGGCAACCGTCGCACTCAACGGTGCTGTGAATGCGGCACTTTTGTGCATTCAGATGCTGGCGATTGAAGACAAGGAGCTTGCGGCCAAGCTGGACCAAAAGAGAGCCCGCGACACCGCCGCAGTGCTTGCAAAGGATGCCGCCCTGCAGGAGCGTCTGAAGGGCTGATACACGGAAGACGGCAAAAGTTAAGGAGACATTTATGGGTGGATTTTTTGGTATAACATCAACGAAGGATTGTCTGTTGGACGTGTTCTTTGGAACGGACTATCATTCCCATCTGGGCACGCAGAGAGGCGGACTTGCGGCTTATGACCCCGAGATCGGTCTGCAGCGCAAGATCCACAGCATTACAAGCGCACCCTTCCGCACCAAGTTTGAAAATATTTTTGCTGAGATGTCGGGCACGTCGGCCATCGGCTGTATCAGCGATACAGACCCTCAGCCCATGCTGATCCGCTCGCATCACGGCACGTACGCCATCTGCACCATCGGCGTCATCAACAATGCCGAGCAGCTGATCGATCTGTATTTCGGCGGCAGCCGCGGACACTTTGACGCCATGACCGGCGGCAGAGTCAACACAGTAGAGCTTGTGGCCGCGCTGATCGACCAAAAGGAGAGCTTTGCCGACGGCATCCAATATGCCCAGACTCTCATCGACGGCACCTGCTCGATCATGATCCTCAAACAGAACGGACACCTGATCGCGGCGCGCGACAGGGTGGGGCGTATCCCCGTCATTGTCTGCAAGGGTGAGGACGGCTATTGTGTGACCTTTGAGTCGTTTGCGGCGCAAAAGCTGGGGTATGACCCGGCGCGCGAGCTTGGCCCGGGCGAGATCGTGGAGCTTTCTCCCGAGGACGGCATCGTACAGCTCAAGTCTCCCGGCAAGGAAATGAAGATGTGCGCCTTTTTGTGGTCTTACTACGGATATCCCACGTCCAATTACGAGGGCGTCAACGTAGAGGCTATGCGATACCGCAACGGCGAGATCATGGCGGACCTGGACAGAGAGGCGGGCACAGCCCCCGAGCTGGATTACGTCAGCGGCATGCCGGATTCGGGTATTCCGCACGCTATCGGTTATGCCAACAATTCCTCTGCGGCATTTGCGCGTCCGTATATCAAGTATACGCCCACCTGGTCGCGCAGCTTCACCCCGCAAAAGCAATCGGATCGCGCCAAGGTCGCGCGTATGAAGCAGATTCCCGTGCATGAGCTGATCGAGAACAAGCGTCTTTTGTTTGTGGACGATTCCATCGTGCGCGGCACACAGCTCAAGGAAACCGTGGATTTCCTGTACTCCAACGGCGCAAAGGAGGTGCACATGCGCTCCGCCTGCCCGCCTATTATGTACGGCTGTAAGTACCTCAATTTCACCCGATCAACCGGAGATATGGAGCTGATCACCCGCCGCACCATTATGGAGCTGGAGGGTGTCGAGGGCTTCAACTATCTGGATGAATACAGCGACGGCAGCACCGAGCGCGGCAGAGCGCTGCGTAAGAGTATTTGCGATAAATTTGGATTTACATCTCTGGAATTCCAGTCGCTGGAGGGTGTGATCAAGGCCATCGGCCTGCCGCCCGAAAAGCTTTGCACCTATTGCTGGAACGGCAAAGAATCTTAACCTTGAATATCTACAGAAAGGAAATATTGACATGCACTCTAATTCCAGATCGGACAGCTACGCTGCAGCAGGCGTAGACATTACTGCAGGCTACAAGGCCGTTGAACTTATGAAAAAGCACATTGCGCGCACCAAGAACGAGGGCTGCGTGGATGACGTTGGCGGCTTTGGCGGTTGCTTTGGCCTGAACGTTGGCGGCATGGAAGAGCCCGTGCTGGTTTCGGGCACCGACGGCTGCGGCACCAAGGTCAAGATGGCAATCCTGATGGACAAGCACGATACCATCGGTATTGATGCGGTTGCCATGTGTGTCAACGACATTATCTGTGTCGGTGCAAAGCCGCTGTTCTTCCTTGACTATATTGCATGCGGCAAGAACGTTCCCGAAAAGATCGCGGCCATCGTGGCAGGCGTTGCCGAGGGCTGTGTGCAGTCGGGCGCGGCACTCATCGGCGGCGTGACCGCAGAGCATCCCGGTCTGATGCCGGTTGAGGACTATGACCTGGCAGGCTTTGCCGTGGGCATCGTGGACAAGAAAAAGATCATTGATAACAAGAGAATGGCCGAGGGTGACGTGGTCATCGCACTTAGCTCCAGCGGCGTGCATTCCAACGGATTTTCGCTGTGCCGCAAGGTGTTCGAGATCGATCAAAATCCCGATTCTCTGTACGTCCCCTGTGACGACCTTGGCGGCAAGAGTATCGCCGAGACCCTGCTGACCCCCACTAAGATTTACGTCAAATCCATTCTGGCTCTGCTTGAAAAGGTAGACGTTAAGGGCATCTCCCATATCACGGGCGGCGGATTTTATGAAAATATTCCCAGAAGCATTCCGGACGGCCTTTGCGCAAAGATCGACCGCGGCGCGGTTCGCGTGCTCCCCATCTTTGAGCTGATCGCCAAGAAGGGCGGTATTTGTGAGCGAGACATGTTCAACACCTATAACATGGGCGTCGGTATGAGCGTGGTCGTGCCTGCAGAGCAGGTTGACGCCGCACTCGAGATCCTTGCCGCACACGGTGAGGACGCCTATGTGATCGGCAAGATCGTGTCGGGTGAGGAGAAGATCGAATTATGTTAAAGCATGCATTCTGGACGGGCATTGCGTCCGGCATGATGGTCGGCATCGGCGGAGCGGTATATCTGTCCTGCGAAAATAAGGTCGTGGGCGCGGTGCTGTTCTCGGTTGCTCTGCTTTGCATCTGCCTTTTGGGATTTTATCTGTATACCGGCAAGATCGGGCTGTTTATTGAAAGCCCCACCAAGCAAAGCGCGGCGGCGCTTCCCATCGGCCTTTACGGCAATTTCCTTGGCGCGGCGCTGACGGGTATTTTCACCGCGCTGGCAAAGCCCTCGCTGATCGATGCGGCACAGAAGGCATGCTCGGCAAAGCTTGAAGGCGGCATGCTGAAAGGATTGATCGCGGCCGTGTTCTGCGGCGTGCTGATGTATGCGGCAGTCAAGACCTACGGTGCCAAGGGCACGCTGCTTGGCATCATCTTCTGCATTCCCACCTTTATTCTGTGCGGCTTTGAGCACTCGATCGCCGACGTGTATTATTTCACGGTCGCATCCATGCGCGGCGCATTTGATCCCATGAGAGCGGTGTTCATCCTGGTCGCAGTTGTGGGCAACACGCTGGGTGGCTGGTTGCTGCCTGTGCTGATCGCACTCGGAAAGGGAAAGGTAAAAGAGAATGAAGCAAAATAAAACGCGTATCGCGGTTCTCGTTTCGGGCGGCGGCACAAATCTGCAGGCACTGATCGATGCGCAAGGCAGGGGAGAGCTTGGCGGCGGTGAGATCTCGCTGGTGCTGGCAAGCAAGCCCGGCGTGTATGCGCTGGAGCGAGCGGCGACTGCAGGCATTGCGGGCATGGTGCTCGCGCGCAAGGAATATCCCGATGCCGAGAGTTACACCGAGGCGCTGGTGGCCACGCTGACCGAGGCCAAGATCGATCTGGTGGTGCTGGCCGGCTTTATGATCATTATCGGAGAGGATATGTATCGCGCATTCCCCAACCGCATCATCAACGTGCATCCCGCACTCATTCCGTCCTTCTGCGGACAGGGCTTTTACGGTCTGCACGTGCACAAGGCGGCGCTTGCAAAGGGCGTCAAGGTCTCGGGCGCGACCGTACATTTCGTCACACCCGAGTGTGACGCCGGCCCCATCATTCTGCAAAAGGCTGTTGAGGTCAAGGAGGACGACACTCCCGAAGCTCTGCAATTGCGCATCATGACCGAGGCGGAATGGAAAATTTTGCCCGAAGCGGTCAGTCTGTTCTGCCAAGGCAGACTCAAGGTAGAAAACGACAAAGTTTACATAAAAGGAGTATAATATGAAGGTAAATACCATCGCAGAAGAACTGAACTCTCTTGCATATCACGGCAGAGGCATTATCATCGGCAAGTCGGCTGATTCCAAGAAGGCCGTGACCGCATATTTCATCATGGGCAGAAGCGTCAACAGCCGCAACCGCGTGTTCGTGGCAGAGGGTGAGGCTATGAGAACCAAGGCGTTTGACGAATCCAAGATGGTTGACCCCCATCTGATCATTTATTATCCCGTCCGTGTGCTGGGCAACAAGACCATTGTGACCAACGGTGACCAGACCGACACTATCTATGATCTGATGGACAAGCAGATGACCTTTGAGCAGGCTCTGCGCACCCGTGAGTTTGAGGACGACAAGCCCAACTTCACTCCCCGCATTTCCGGCATTATCCACCGCGAGGGCGGCGACATGAATTACGCGATGTCGATTCTTAAGAGCGCAGAGGGTGATGATTCCTCCTGCGAGAGATTTACCTATGCATATACCAACCCGAAGGCAGGTCGCGCAAAGTTTATCCATACTTATCACGGCGACGGCAATCCGCTGCCCAGCTTTGAGGGCGAGCCCAAGACGCTGGAATTGCCCGACGTGGACATCGACGCGCTGACCGATCTGATCTGGACAAATCTGAACGAGGACAACAAGGTGTCCCTGTTTGTGCGCTATATTGATCTGGCTACGGGTGAGACCGAGACCAGAATCGTCAACAAAAATGCTTAAGGAGAGTACGAAAATGAAAGAATTTGAACTGAAATACGGCTGTAACCCCAATCAGAAGCCCGCTAAGATCTACATGCACGACGGCAGTGAGCTGCCCATCGAGATCCTTTGCGGCAGACCCGGCTTTATCAACTTCCTGGATGCATTCAACTCCTGGCAGCTGGTCAAGGAGCTCAAGGCCGCGTTGGGTCTCCCCGCAGTTACCTCCTTCAAGCACGTTTCTCCCACCTCGGCTGCAGTCGGCATTCCGCTGTCCGACAAGCTCAAGAAGGCTTGCTTTGTAGACGATATCCCCGGCCTTGACGACTCCCCCCTGGCTTGCGCGTACGCAAGAGCAAGAGGCACCGACAGAATGTGCTCGTTTGGTGACTGGGTAGCTCTGTCCGACGTTTGTGACGTCACCACTGCGCTGATGATCAAGCGCGAGGTGTCCGACGGCGTCATCGCCCCCGGCTACGAGCCCGAGGCACTTGAGATCCTCAAGACCAAGAGAAAGGGCAATTACAATATCGTCAAGATCGATCCCGATTTCGTACCCGATCCGCAGGAGAGAAAGCAGGTATTCGGCATCACCTTCGAGCAGGGAAGAAACAATTTCGAGATCAACCGCGAGCTGCTTGCAAACGTGGTGACCGAGAATAAGGATATGCCCGAGAGTGCGATCCGTGACCTGATCGTAGCACTTATCACCCTGAAATATACCCAGTCCAACTCTGTTTGTTATGCCGTTGACGGTCAGGCCATCGGTGTTGGTGCAGGTCAGCAGTCCCGCGTGCATTGCACCAGACTTGCGGGCGGCAAGGCTGATACCTGGTTTTTGCGCCAGCACGACAAGGTGCTGAATCTGCCCTTCCTGCCCACGCTCGGCAGACCCGACAGAGACAACGTCATCGACGGCTATATCAACCAGAATGAAGAGGACGTTTGCGCTGACGGTAACTGGCAGAAGTATTTTACCGAGCAGCCTGCAGTCTTTACCCGCGAGGAGCAGAGAGCTTACCTTGACACCATTGACGGCGTAGCACTCGGCTCGGACGCGTTCTTCCCCTTCAGCGACAACATCGAGAGAGCCAAGAAGAGCGGCGTCAAGTACATTGCCGAGCCCGGCGGCTCGATCCGTGACGATCTGGTCATCGAGTGCTGCAACAAGTACGGCATGTCCATGGCGTTCACCGGCATGAGACTGTTCCACCACTAATATATTACGAGGATAACGAATGAAGTTAATGGTTGTAGGCGGCGGTGGCCGCGAGCATACGATTATTAAAAAGCTCAAAGAGAACCCCTCGGTCGAGGTCATTTACGCCCTGCCCGGAAACGGCGGCATGAAGGATGACGCGATCTGCGTGCCCGTGGGCGCTAAGGATCTGGACGGTATTGTGGCGTTTGCCAAGGAGCACGCCATCGACTTTGCCGTGGTCGCACCCGACGACCCGCTGGTGCTGGGTTGCGTTGACAGACTGAACGAGATCGGCATCCCTTGCTTTGGCCCTGACGCCAAGGCGGCCATCATCGAGGGCAGTAAGGTGTTCTCCAAGAATCTGATGAAGAAATACGGAATCCCCACCGCGGCTTATGAGGTGTTTGACGATATGGATGCCGCGCTGGCATACGTCAAGACCGCACCCATTCCCACGGTCATCAAGGCCGACGGCCTGGCGCTGGGCAAGGGTGTGATCATCGCGCAGACCCGCGAGGAGGCCGAGCAGGCCGTGCGCTCCATGATGCAGGACAAGCAGTTTGGCGCGAGCGGGGATCACATCGTCATTGAGGAATTTCTGACCGGCCCCGAGGTCTCGGTGCTGGCGTTTACCGACGGTAAGTGCGTCAAGCCCATGGTGTCCAGTATGGACCACAAGCGCGCGCTGGACGGAGATCAGGGTCTGAACACCGGCGGCATGGGCACGGTTGCGCCCAATCCCTATTACACCGATGAGGTTGCACAGGTCTGCATGGAGCAGATCTTCCTGCCCACCGTAAATGCCATGAATGCCGAGGGTCGCACCTTCAAGGGCTGTCTGTATTTCGGCCTGATGCTGACCCCGACCGGCCCCAAGGTGATCGAATACAACTGCCGCTTCGGCGACCCCGAAACGCAGGTCGTCCTGCCGCTTTTGGAAAGTGACCTGCTGACAATCATGCAGGCGACTGCCAACGGCACGCTGGCAGAGACCGAGGTCAGGTTTGCCGACCGTCACGCCTGCTGTGTGGTGGTGGCGTCGGGCGGTTACCCGCAGAAATACGGCTCGGGCTATCCCATGAGCCTGCCCGAAACAGGGAAGAATGAATATATCTTTGTCGCAGGTGCCAAGGTGCAGGACGGCACTTTAGTCACCGCAGGCGGCAGAGTGCTGGGTGCTGTGGCGGTCGAGGACAGCCTTGCCGACGCCGTTGCCCATGCATACAGAATTGCAGAGCAGGTACAGTTTGAGAATGCCTACATGCGCCGCGACATTGGTCGGCGCGCACTGGCGGCAGGCAAGAGATAAGGAGGCTTGTATGGTTTTCAGAGTTTACGTAGAGAAAAAGCAGGGACTTGATCATGAGGCCGCCTCGCTTTGCCACGAGATCAACACCTTTCTTAGCATTGGCGCGCTGGAAAAGGTACGCGTGATCAACCGCTACGACGTGGAGAATGCCACCGAGGAGCTGTTTGATTATGCCACCCGCACCGTGCTGTCCGAGCCCCAGCTGGACAACGTGTCGGACAAGCTGGATGCCGACGGCGCGACTGTGTTTGCCGTGGAATATCTGCCCGGTCAGTATGACCAGCGAGCAGACAGCGCGGCGCAATGCATGCAGATCATTTCCTGCGGCGACCGCCCTACCGTGCGCACCGCAAAGGTCTATCTGCTTTACGGCGAGTTGACCGAGGCGCAGGTTGCGGCTATCAAAAAGCACGTCATCAACCCCGTGGAGAGCCGCGAGGCCACACTGGATAAGCCCGAAACGCTGGTCGCGCAGTTTGATATCCCTACCACCGTGGAGACCCTGCACGGCTTTTGCGAGATGGATGCGGATGCGCTGGCACAGTTTGTCAAGTCCTACGGCCTTGCCATGGATATGGACGATCTTGCCTTCTGCCGTGACTATTTTGTCAGCGAGCAGCGCGATCCCACCATCACCGAGATCCGCATGATCGATACCTATTGGTCCGACCATTGCCGTCACACCACCTTCTTGACCGAGATCGGCCAGGTCACCATCGAGGATAAGGAGCTGGAGAGAGCATGCAAGATCTACATGAATATGAGAGAGCAGCTGGGCAGAACCCACAAGCCCATGACGCTGATGGACATTGCCACCATCGGCACGCGTTATCTCAAGGCAAACGGCAAGCTCCCGCGCATCGACGAATCCGAGGAGATCAATGCCTGCACCGTCAAGATCACGGTCAAGACCGAGGATGGCGACGAGCCCTGGCTGCTGCTGTTCAAGAATGAGACCCACAATCACCCCACCGAAATAGAGCCCTTTGGCGGCGCGGCCACCTGCATTGGCGGTGCGATCCGTGACCCGCTGTCGGGACGCTCCTACGTCTATGCCGCCATGCGTGTTACCGGCGGTGCAGACCCCACCCGTGCACTTTCCGAAACGCTGCCCGGCAAGCTGCCCCAGAAAAAGCTGGACACCACCGCCGCCGCGGGATATTCGTCCTACGGTAACCAGATCGGTCTTGCTACCGGTCAGGTAGACGAGCTGTATCACGACGGCTATGCCGCAAAGCGCATGGAGATCGGCGCGGTCATCGCAGCCGCTCCCGCAGAGAACGTGCGCAGAGAAGTCCCCGCTCCCGAGGATATCGTCATCCTGCTTGGCGGCCGCACCGGTCGCGACGGCTGTGGCGGTGCTACCGGCTCCTCCAAGTCGCACACGCTGACCTCGCTGGAAAGCTGTGGTGCTGAGGTGCAGAAGGGTAACGCGCCCGAGGAGAGAAAGCTGCAAAGACTGTTCCGCAATCCCGAGGCCTCCCGTCTGATCAAGCGTTGTAACGACTTTGGTGCAGGCGGCGTATCGGTTGCCATCGGCGAGCTGGCAGACGGTCTGGAGATCGACCTGAACGCCGTGCCCAAGAAGTACGAGGGTCTGGACGGTACCGAGCTTGCCATCAGCGAAAGCCAGGAGAGAATGGCCGTGGTGGTTGCTCCCGAGGATGCCGACCGCTTCTGCGAGCTGGCACTTTCCGAGAACCTTGAGGCAACCCGCGTCGCCCGCGTCAAGGCCGATCCCAGACTGACTATGACCTGGAACGGCAACGTGATCGTGGACCTCTCGCGCGAGTTCCTCAATTCCAACGGCGCCAAGAAGCAGATGGATATCACGCTGTCCAAGACAGAGTCCTTTGCCAAGGACATCCCCGCCGATTTCGAGGGCGGTATCAAGGCTCTGGCAGGCGATCTCAATATCTGCTCCCGCCGCGGTCTTTCCGAGCGTTTTGACTCCACCATCGGCGCGGGCACGGTGCTCATGCCGTTTGGCGGCATGTATCAGCTCACCCCCATTCAGGCCATGGTGCATAAGGTTTCTGTGGAAAAGAAGCACACCGATACCTGCTCCTATATGGCGTGGGGCTATAACCCCTTTATCGCAGAAAAATCTCCCTACCACAGCGCTTACCTTGCCGTGGTGGAATCTGTCTGTAAAATGGTTGCGCAGGGCGCGAAATTTGAAGACGTATATCTGACCTTCCAGGAGTATTTTGAAAAGCCCGGTCGCGACGGTCGCCGCTGGGGCAAGCCCATGGCGGCATTGCTTGGCGCGCTGATGGCGCAAAAGGACTTTGAGATCGCCTCGATCGGCGGTAAGGACTCCATGAGCGGCTCGTTTGACACGTTGGACGTGCCTCCCACGCTGGTATCCTTCGCGGTCACCACGGGAGACGCCTCCGAGGTCGTGGGCGGTGAGTTCAAGGGTGCCGGTCATAAGGTCGTGCTGCTGACTCCCGAGATGGGCGAGAACGGCTTGCCCGTCGCCGAGAGCGTCAAGGCACTCTTTGATACCGTGCATAACGGCATGAAGTCCGGTAAGGTACTGGCCGCATGGACACCTACGCTTGGCGGCGTTGCCGAGGGCGTGCTCAAGATGTGCCTGGGTAACGGCATCGGCTTTGCATTTGCCGACGGTGTTTCTCTTGAAACGATTTTCGGTTATAATTACGGCGGCTTTATCTTGGAGCTTGCCGAGGGTGCGGAGATCGACGGCGTACTGCTGGGTCACACCACGGCTAAGGCCGAGATCACTTACGGCGAGAGCGCAGTTTGCCTGAACGCTCTGCTTGACGTTTACGAAAACAAGCTGGAGAGCGTATATTCCTGCAATATCGAGCATAGTCACGGCGCACTGCCCACCGTCGCTTACACAGGCGGCTGTGCGGCAAAGGCTCCCGCTATCCTGACGGCTAAGCCGCAGGTGATTATTCCCGTATTCCCCGGTACAAACTGTGAATATGACAGCGCAAAGGCGTTTGCCGATGCGGGCGCAGAAGCAAAGATCTTTGTTATCAATAACCTGACCGGTCAGGGCATTGAACGCTCGGTCGAGCAGTTTGCAAAGCTGTGCCGCGATTCGCAGATCATCTTCCTGCCCGGTGGATTCTCGGGCGGCGACGAGCCCGACGGCTCGGGCAAGTTCATTACCTCCTTCTTCCGTAACGCGCAGGTCAAGGAGCAGGTCAGCGATCTGCTTGATAACCGCGACGGTCTGATGGCGGGTATCTGTAACGGCTTCCAGGCGCTGATCAAGCTGGGTCTGGTTCCTTACGGCAAGATCATCGACACCGATGAAAATTGCCCGACCCTGACCTACAATACCATCGGCAGACACCAGTCGCGCGTGGTGCGCACCCGTATCTGTTCCAACCTCTCTCCTTGGTTGCAGGGTGTCAAGGTGGGCGACGTGGTCAACGTACCCATCTCGCACGGTGAGGGTCGCTTCCTGTGCTCCGAGGAGCTGGCCGCACAGCTTGCCGTAAACGGACAGATCGCTACGCAGTACGTGGATGAGCAGGGAATTGTCACCGCCGACGTGCGCTGCAACCCCAATAACTCGGTCTTCGCCGTTGAGGGTATCACCTCGCCCGATGGCAGAGTGTTTGGTAAAATGGGTCACTCCGAGCGAGTCGGCTCGCACCTGTACCGCAACGTACCGGGTAGCTTTGATATTGGCATGTTTGCAAGTGCCGTCAAGTATTTCAAGGGTTAATTGATAGGAGGAAGATAGATTATGGCATATTTTTATCCCGAAGCATCTCATACGTTTAATGAATATCTGTTAGTTCCCGGCTACTCGGGCCCCGATTGCATCCCCACCAACGTTTCTCTGCGCACCCCTCTGGTTCGCTACAGAAAGGGTGAGCAGCCTGCAATTGCGATGAATATTCCCATGGTTTCGGCCATTATGCAGTCTGTTTCCGGCGATAAGCTGGCAATTGCACTTGCCAAGGAGGGCGGTGTGTCCTTCATTTACGGCGCGCAGACCATCGAGGACGAGGCGGCTATGGTTGCCCGCGTCAAGGGTCACAAGGCAGGCTTTGTCCGCAGTGATTCCAACATCCGTCCCGATCAGACGCTGGCAGACATTCTGGAGCTCAAGGCCAAGACCGGCCACTCCACCGTGGCTGTGACCGATGACGGTACGGGCACCGGCAAGCTGCTTGGTATCGTCACCGGCAGAGACTACCGCGTCAGCCGCATGTCTCCCGATCTCAAGGTCGAGGCGTTCATGACCCCCCTTGCAAAGCTGATCACCGCGCCCGAGGGAACTACCCTGAAGGCCGCAAACGACATTATCTGGGATCATAAGCTCAACTCCCTGCCCATCGTGGACAAGGACGGCAAGCTTGTCGCATTCGTATTCCGCAAGGACTACGACACCCATAAGCAGAACCCGGGCGAGTTGCTGGACGAGCACAAGAGATACGTGGTCGGCGCAGGTATCAATACCCGCGACTATGCACAGCGTGTTCCCGCACTTGTACAGGCCGGTGCAGACGTTCTGTGCATCGACTCCTCCGAGGGCTTCTCGGCTTGGCAGGAGCAGACCATTGCATGGATCAGAGAGAATTACGGCGACAGCGTCAAGGTGGGCGCGGGCAACGTGGTTGACCGCGAGGGCTTCAGATTCCTTGCCGATTGCGGTGCAGACTTTATCAAGGTCGGTATCGGCGGCGGCTCGATCTGTATCACCAGAGAGACCAAGGGCATCGGCCGCGGTCAGGCAACTGCGCTGATCGAGGTCTGCAAGGCCCGTGACGAATATTTCGAGGAAACCGGCATTTACGTTCCCGTCTGCTCGGACGGCGGTATCGTGCATGACCACCACATCACGCTGGCTCTGGCCATGGGTGCGGACTTTGTCATGCTGGGCAGATACTTTGCAAGATTTGAGGAATCCCCCAGCGCAAAGGTCAACGTGGGCGGCACGCTGATGAAGGAATATTGGGGCGAGGGCTCCAACCGCGCCCGTAACTGGCAGAGATACGATCTGGGCGGCGCAACCAAGCTGTCCTTTGAGGAGGGTGTTGACTCCTACGTTCCTTACGCGGGCAAGCTGTCCGACAACGTACAGACCACGCTGTATAAGGTCAAGTCCACCATGTGCAACTGCGGCGCGCTGACCATTCCCGAGCTGCAGCAAAAGGCCAAGCTGACCCTTGTATCCTCCACCAGTATCGTCGAGGGCGGTGCACACGACGTTGTGGTCAAGACCTCCAACAAGCAAGTGTAAGAATAAAGGAGAAATACCGACATGATGACTGATATTGAAATTGCCCAGAGCATAAAGATGCAACCCATCACCGAGGTTGCAAAGACCGCAGGTATTCCCGAGGAATATCTTGAGCAGTACGGCAGATATAAGGCCAAGGTGGACTACACCGCGCTCATGAATGCCACCGATAAGAAGGACGGTAAGCTGATTCTGGTGACCGCTATCACCCCCACCCCCGCAGGCGAGGGTAAGACTACCACCACCATCGGTCTTGCTGACGGCATGAGAAAGATCGGCAAGAACGTTATGGTTGCACTTCGCGAGCCCTCGTTGGGCCCTGTATTCGGCGTCAAGGGCGGCGCGGCAGGCGGCGGATATGCGCAGGTCGTTCCCATGGAGGATATCAACCTGCACTTTACCGGCGACTTCCACGCCATCGGTGCTGCAAACAATCTGCTGGCTGCAATGCTGGATAACCACATCTATCAGGGCAACGCTCTGAATATCGACCCCAGACGCATCACCTGGAAGAGATGCGTGGACATGAATGACAGACAGCTCCGCTTTGTTGTGGACGGCCTTGGCGGCAGAGTCAACGGCACGCCCCGCGAGGACGGCTACGATATCACGGTTGCCTCCGAGATCATGGCTGTGTTCTGTCTGGCATCCTCGATTGAGGATCTTAAGGCAAGACTTTCCCGCATCATCGTAGCATACACCTATGACCAGAAGCCGGTCACCGCAGGTGACCTCAAGGCTGTTGGTGCTATGGCGGCACTTCTCAAGGACGCCATCAAGCCCAACTTAGTGCAGACCCTGGAGGGCACTCCCGCGCTGGTACACGGCGGTCCTTTTGCAAACATTGCGCACGGCTGTAACTCCATTATGGCCACCAAGCTGGCTATGAAGCTGGGAGACTACACCGTCACAGAGGCAGGCTTTGGCGCAGATCTGGGTGCTGAAAAGTTCCTGGATATCAAGTGCCGTATGGCAGGACTTACACCCGACGCAGTTGTCGTGGTTGCTACCATCCGCGCACTCAAGATGCACGGCGGTCTTGCAAAGACCGAGCTGGGTACCGAAAATCTTGAAGCACTCGGCAAGGGTCTGCCCAACCTGCTGCGTCACGTTTCCAACATCAAGAACGTATATAAGCTGCCCTGCGTGGTAGCCGTGAACCGTTTCCCCACCGACACCGATGCAGAGGTTGAGGAGATCATCCGCAAGTGCCGGGAGCTTGGTGTCAACGTCGTTCTGTCCGAGGTTTGGGCAAAGGGCGGTGAAGGCGGTGTTGCGCTGGCTACCGAGGTTGTCAGACTTTGCGAGGAGGAGCAGGGCGATTTCACCTTCTCTTACGAGCTTGACGGCAGCATTCAGGATAAGATCGAGGCCGTTGTCAAGAAGGTCTACGGCGGCGCAGGCGTTTCGGTACTGCCCGCAGCGCAGAAGCAGATCGCAGAGCTGACCGCCCTTGGCTTTGACAAGTGCCCCATCTGCGTGGCCAAGACCCAGTATTCCTTCTCGGATGATATGACCAAGCTGGGCGCGCCCGAGAACTTTACCGTCACGGTCAAGAACGTCAAGGTCTCCGCAGGCGCAGGCTTTGTCGTCGTCCTGACCGGCGACATCATGACCATGCCGGGTCTGCCCCGCGTTCCCGCGGCTGAAAAGATCGACGTGGACGCAAACGGCACCATTACCGGTTTGTTCTGATTCTTTTGAAAATAAAAAGCACGGAGCGCCGAAACGGCGCTCCGTGCTATTTTTACTGTTGCGCTTCGGGGGCTTGCCCGGCGCTCTTTTTTCCAATGTTCAGAATGCGCAGGATTGTGGGGCTTAGTACGATGTTGGCCAACAGCTCAAACACGAAATTGAGGCCCACGAAGAACACGATCATGTAAGCGAAAACCGACAGCCCCTTGTCAGCGGCACCGCTTTGCACGGCGTCGAAGAAAAAGAGTCTGCAGCCCAGCAGAAAGATGCCCGTGTTGACGACGGGACACACGATCGCGCTGACCATGACCGCCAGGTATTGATTGACCTTTTCAAGCAGCTTGTAAGCAAAGCCTGCACAAAGGCCGGAAACTGCACCCTTGACCAGCACTGTGATGATCGTGCCGGGGATACTCAGGCCAAACCAGAAAGCTGCATCGACTGTAGCGAAGAACACCGCTCCTGCCACGCCGCCCAGCCATGCACCTGCCCAAGGGCCGCACAAGGCACTTCCGATGACGACCGGGATCAGGGTCAGGGAAATTGACGCCAATCCTCCGATCTTGATAAAGCCGCCGAAATAGGCCAAAACGGCCACAACGGCAGTCAGCAGTGCCAACAGCACAAGCTGTTTGACTTTCTGCCTTGAATTGGTTTTACTTTGCATAAATCCTCCTTGCTGTCGTCCGCAAAAGCGGTACAACGCATAAATTTATATTGACTGCCATGCAGTAATATACTTGAGTCAGGTGTGATTTTTCTGATACAGAATGTGTAGGCCCTTGAGAATGAGTGTTTCATCCACGTGGATCGTATGCTCGCACAACGGAATGACGGTGGATGCCATGCCGCCCGTAGCCAGGAGAAGCAGATCCTTGTCAAGCTCACGGTGAATGCGGTCGATCATGCCGTCGATCATGCTCGCGTTACCGAACAGTACGCCGGATCTCATGCTGTCCACCGTGTTTTTGGCAATGACCTTGCCGGGTGTTTCCAGGCTGATCTTGGGCAACTGCGCGGTCTGCTCGGCCAGGGCGTTCAGTCCCATGTGGATGCCCGGGATGATCGAAGCACCGATAAAGGTGCCATGCTCGTCCACGACCGACAGCTTGGTGGCTGTGCCGATATCAATGATCAGGCAGGGGCTTTGGTAAAGGTAATGTGCTGCAACCGCCGAGGCGATCAGATCCGCGCCAACCGAGGAGGGCATATCGCAGCGAATGCAAATGCCGCTTTTGATGCCCGGGCCGACCGTGAGCGGCTCTTGCCCGAACAGAAAGCGCAGGGCCTGCTTGACCGTTTCGTTCAAAGGGGGAACGACCGAGGAAATGATAGCACCGCGCACGCTGTGCTTGTCAATGCCGTGCAGCGCAAGCGCACCCGAAATCCGCATGGCATATTCGTCCTGTGTTGCGCGCAGATCCGTGGATAAGCGGGAAACGAACCTCAGCTCGTCCCGGTCAAATCCGCCAAGCGCGATGCTGGTGTTGCCAATGTCGATTGCGAGAATCATAGCACCCCTCCTTATTTGTGCGGTTGTTTTCTGTGTGCATTATAGCATATGCTCGGCGAAAAATCAATAGCGGTGACCGAATTTCCATGCGATCGGCACAAGTTTAACGTTTTTCGATAAAATTCGATTGACAAACGAATGGGTGTATAGTATAATATAATATAAATGTAGGGAACGGAGGATGGAGTATGATCGTTATCAGACTCGACCGCGTCATGGCGGACAGAAAAATCAAATCGGGGGAGCTTGCCGAGCGTGTGGGCATCTCCTCGGTCAATCTTTCCAAGCTCAAAACCGGGAGAGTCAGTGCCGTCAGGTTTTCCACGCTGGAGGCCATCTGCCGCGAGCTGAATTGCCAGCCCGGCGACATCCTGGAATACAGGGAGGATGACCAATGAAAAATCCGATTCTGCGGCTTTTGTGTGCCGCTGTCTGTCTTGTGCTGCTTGCATGCGCGGTTTCCTGCGAAACCGCGGGCGGAGCGGATACCGAGGACTCACAGAGCTCTGAGTCGGTGACCACCGTGTCGCCTGAGCCCCCTTCAGGCGAGCAGACCACCACCGAGCCCGCTCCCGATACCGAGCAGACCACCACGGCCCCCGTCGCGCCGGGTGAGGTCATCGTCACCCCCAACGACAAGGGCTACACCTATCCCATGCTGGTCGAGGACCTGGCCGCCCTTGAAGCCGCCTATGGCGACAAGTTTGCCTATGAGAGCATCGGCAAGAGCGTGGACGGCCGCGAAATCTATGCATGCATAGTCGGCAACCCCGGTGCCCCTCGCAAGATCATGATCACGGGCGGCATCCACGGCAGGGAATATCTGAGCAGCCTGTTGGTCATGATGCAGATCGAGCACTATCTTTCCTGCTATACCGTGGGTAAGTACAACGGCCTTGCCTATTACGATATGTTCAAGGAATATGCATTTTATATCCTCCCCATGATCAATCCGGACGGCGTCATGCTGGCCCTGGAGGGAATCGAATCGGTGCAGAGTCCCGAGGTGAGAGAGACGCTGGAGGAGATCTATGCCGACAATCTGCGCGACGGCCTGACCGGCGCGGAGGACATCAACGACTATTTCGCGTATAACTGGAAATCCAATGCCAACGGCGTGGATCTCAACCGCAATTTTGCACTCTCCAACTGGCGCGACGTCACCACGGGTATCATGTCCCCCTGCTTCCGCAATTATAAAGGTCCGAGTGCCGCATCCGAGCCCGAAACAAAGGCGGTCAGCGCATGGGTGCAGTCGCTTGGCGGGATCGAGGGCATGCTGGCCTTCCATACCGCAGGGCAGGTGGTGTATTGGGATTGTGGCATGAGCGGTGCCGTCCGGCAGGAAACGTCGGATCTTGCGCGCGCGGTCTGCGACCATACGGGGTATAAATTCATCTACGATAAGCATCTGGATGCATCTCTGAACGACTGGATGACGCTGGAGCTCGGTATCCCCACCGTCACGGTCGAGCTGGCCGAGGTGATCTATCCCATGCCGCCAAGCCAGATCGATCAGGCCTGGGAGCAGGCAAGGGAGCTGTGGGTGGTCACGGCGCAGTTCTTTGGTTAAATTATACAAACGGCGATTTACATTTGTGTGCAAATCGCCGTCTTTTGCACAAAACAGCAAGATATGTCCGTTCTACGCCTATGATTGTCTTGAAAGTCCGCACCTTTTGTCTTATAATTAAGAAAAATGGGATGAAATATCCCGTCAATGGAGGTGCACTATGGCATTACCGGTAGCGGTACAGGTGTATTCGGTCAGAGATGACGCTGCGGCGGATTTTCCGGGTACGCTCAAGAAAATCAAGGAAATGGGCTATGACGGCGTGGAGTTTGCGGGCCTTTACGGCTATGCACCCGCCGAGATCAAAAAGATGTGCGAGGATCTGGATCTTGTTCCGATCTCTGCGCACGTGCCGTATTACGATATGCTGGCCGACCCCGAGGGGGTGCTGGGTCAGTATGCCGAGATTGGATGCAAGTTCGTTGCCATTCCGTATCTGACCCCCGAGTGCCGTCCCGGCACCGACGGCTTTGCCAAGGTGGTTGAGAACGCACTTGCGCTTGGTAAGGTTGCAAAGTCGATGGGCATGCAGATGCTGTACCACAATCACGACTTTGAGTTTGACAAGATCGACGGCAAGTACGCGCTGGACGTATTGTACGATACCGTTCCTGCAGAATACCTGCAGACCGAGCTGGATACCTGCTGGGTCAACGTCGGCGGTGAGAACCCCGCGGACTATATCAAGAAGTACAGCGGCCGTTCTCCCGTCGTTCACCTCAAGGATTTCGTAGGCGGCAAATCGGATAATATGTACGAGCTGATCGGCATCGAGTCCGAAAAGAAGGAGAGCGAGGTACAGGCGTTTGAATTCCGTCCCGTCGGCTCGGGCTGTCAGGATTTCCCCGGCATTCTCGCGGCCTCCGAGGCGGCAGGTGCTGTGTGGGTCGTGGTCGAGCAGGACCAGCCCTCCATGGGTCTTACTCCTTTGGAGAGCATTGAAAAGAGCAGAAACTATTTGCGCACGTTGGGTTATTGACGTGGCACTACAATAATAATATAAGCGGAGGATATTACCATGGCAGAAAAAATGGATGCTCAACTTGATTACAAGAATCAAAAGAACGACGTTGTTATCGACACGAACAGAAAGCTGAGAATCGGTATCATCGGTTGCGGCTGGATCGCAGGTGCACATCTGGATTCCTACAAGAGAATGCCCGACGTTGAGATCGTGGCAGGCTGTGACCTCATCCCCGGCAAGGCTGCCAAGTTCTTCAAGGACGGCGGCGTTGAGGGCGTCAAGACCGACTACGCTTCCCATAAGGAAATGCTGGACGACGAGTCGCTGCAGCTGGACGCAGTTTCTGTCTGCACCTACAACCGTCAGCATGCCGAGCCCTCCATCTATGCGCTCAAGAAGGGTATTCACGTTATGCTGGAGAAGCCCTTTACCGTCACGCTGGACGAGGCCATTGAGGTCATGAAGGCAGAGAAGGAAAGTGGAAAGATCCTGTCCATCGGCTTCCAGCCCAGACTGGATGCCAATATGCAGATGATCAAGAAGATCGTCGAGAGCGGCGAGCTGGGTAAGGTTTACTACATCCAGACCGGCGGCGGCAGACGCAGAGGTATCCCCACCCCCTTCGGCACCACCTTTATCGAGGACAAGACCGCGGGCCTGGGCGCACTGGCTGATATCGGCTGCTACTCGCTGGATATGGTGCTCAACGCAGTCGGCTATCCCAAGCCCCTGACCGTTACCGGCTATAAGAGCGATTTCTTCGGTAAGGATCCCACCACTTATCCCGGTCATCCCGAGTATGCCGATCTGTTCGGCGTTGACGATTTCGCAGCAGCGTTTGTCAGACTCGAGGGCGGTATCATTCTGGATTTCCGTATTGCCTGGGCAATGAACATCAATACCCCCGGCGATACCATCATTCTGGGTACCAAGGCCGGCCTGCGCATTCCTTCCACCGACTGCTGGAACGGCTCTGTCGGCGGCCCCATGAAGATCTACAAGACCATCGGCGGCGTGGATATGGAATATGAAGTACCGATCATCAACGATAACGGCAACTTGTTTGATAAGAAGATCCGTTCCTTCCTGGATGCCATCAAGGAGGGTAAGCCCGCTCCCGTTCCGTCCTCTCAGATCGTTTACAACCAGGCGATCCTGGACGGCATTGCACGTTCTGCAAAGCTGGGCAGAGAAATCAAGCTGCAGATCCCCAAGATCTGATGAATTTTCGCCTTTTGTGCAAAAAGTGCCGTACGCGAGAGCGTACGGCACTTTATTTTGGTGAATTTTTTGCAAAGAAATATCGGAAAAACCCTTGACAAATAAGGGGATTTGTAGTATCATAGTAACACCCTGCCGCGAACGAAAAAAAGTCGAAAAATTTTTTTGAAAATTTTCAAAAAACCTATTGACAAACCGTTTCGGTTGTGGTATTATATTAAGGCTGTCGCGCAAGCGGTAGCGAAGATTGGTCCTTGACAATTGAATAACAGAGAGAAGTACAAAGCAAAAAAGTAAGTGCGAAAATACGAATCTCGGAAAATTCTTTGAAGAGTACAAAACTCAACTAAAGTAAATTTTA